>DASTFE010000156.1:0-9661 GCA_035708905.1 Acidimicrobiales bacterium
GGCACCGTCGCCGGCACGACCGGCGATCCCTCCGGCGGGGCGATCGGCGGTGCCCGCGTCGGACCGCCGGGCCTCGCGCCACGCCAGCGCCGCCAGCACGATCGACACGGCGGCCAGCACGGTGTGCACCGCCTTGAAGCCACCGGTGTGGTCGGCGGCCAGGATGCGCACGTCGCGCACCACCCAGACGACCACCGACCAGCCGGCCAGCGCACCGACCGCGATCAGCGACGCCTGGGGCCGCCGCCGCCACAGCGTCACGACGACGGCGAGCGCGAGCAGCGTGAAGCTGGCCGCGAGCCCGGTGCGGCCGAGCCGCTCGCCGAGGTCGAGCGCGTCGTCGCGCCAGATGTTGGCGATGCGGGTGGTCCAGACGAACAGCGTCCAGGCCACCAGGGCGGCGGTGTAGGGGCGGCGGCGCACTCGCCCGAGGGTAGAAGGCATGCCCACAGGGCACCAGCGCACGGCAGGCGACCGCGCTCACGAGGCCCGTCGCGGTCAGGTGCCGGTCAGGTGCCGCCGGGGTGGAAGTCGTCGCCGACGGGCGTCTCGCGGTCCTCGTCGCCCTCCGGCCAGTCCAGGTCGTCGAGCGAGCCCTCGCCGGACCGGTCGCCGGCATCGCCCTCGTCGTCGGGGAGCAGGTCGTCGGACTCGGCCTGGCGTCGAGCGGACTCGATGCCCGCGCCCAGGTCGTCGAGCCGCTGCTGCATCTCGTCGGGCCGGCTCTCGATCTCGTCGAGGTGCTCGCGCAGGCGCTCGACCGGCGTGCCCTCGGCGGCGGGGGTGTCCTGCGTGTCCTGCGTGTCCGGGGTGTCCGGGGTGTCGGCGGTGTCGGCCACGATCGGCGCGTACCCGGCCGGCCGGCCGCTGATGCGCGCCGCGCCGACGGGCCGGCACGGAGCGCGCCGGGCGGTCAGTCGATGCAGGTAGCCACCTGTCGCAGAAGGACCAACGGTCAGGCGGTGCCCATCTGCATCGAGTCGAACAGCGTGCCCTGCGGGTCGGGGCGCACCAGGCGCGGCACGCCGGTCCACGGCAGGCCGTCCATGAACACCCAGCTGCGCCGGTGGATGGCGGACGGACCCATGCCTCGCAGCACCGCCTTGTGCTTGGGACAGGGGTAGCCCTTGTTGTGCTCGAACCACCACCAGGGATGGTGCTCGGCCTCGGCGAGCATGAGGCGGTCGCGGGTGACCTTGGCCAGGATCGACGCCGCCGAGATCGACAGGCACCGGGCGTCGCCCCGCACGATGCGCTTGGCGATGCCGCCGCCCACGAAGTCCCACTTGCCGTCGAGCAGCACCCGGTCGGGCCGGACGCCGAGGCCTTCGATGGCCCGCCGGGCCGCCAGCCGCTGCGCCTCGCTCATGCCCAGCTCGTCGCATTCCTCGTGGCTGGCGTGGCCGACAGCCCAGGCGGTGCACCAGCCGGCGATGCGGTCGAAGAGGGCCTCGCGCTCGCGGGCCGTGAGCTGCTTGGAGTCGCGCACCTTGTAGACGCGCCGGTCGCGGGGCAGCACGGCGGCGCCGACGGACAGCGGCCCGGCCCAGGCCCCGCGGCCCACCTCGTCCATGCCGACCACCACCTCGTGGCCCGCCTCCCACAACGCCCGCTCGACGGTGAGCGTGGGCGACCGGCGCTGCAGCGCCTTGCGCAACGTCGGGGCGGTGGCGGCCATCGGGGCGAGGCTAACCCGCAGCGCGTGCGGGGTCGGGACGCGGGCCGCCACCCGACCGGTCACCCCAGCTTGGCGATGTTGGCGGCCTCGTCGGCCTCGGGCTCGGCCGCCAGGAACGCGTCGACCATCTCGTCGGCGAGCGCAGGCGACGTGAGGCGCAGGCCCAGCGCGAGCACGTTGGCGTCGTTCCACCGGCGGGCGCCGGCGGCGGTCTGGGGGTCGGTGCACAGCGCCGCCCGCACGCCCGGCACCTTGTTGGCGGCCATCGAGACGCCGGTGCCGGTCCAGCAGCACACGACGCCCCGGTCGGCGTCGCCGCCGGCCACCGCCTCGCCCACGCCCCGGCCCACGTCGGGCCACGGCTCGCCCTCGCCCACGACCACCACGTCGTGGCCCCGCTCGGCCAGCGCCGCCTTGATGTGGTCGGTGACCGGAGTCCGCTCGTCGGTGCCGAACGCGATGCGCACGCAGCCAGCGTAGGGCGGGCGACCCGACCCGCGACCGGGCGGTGCGGACCTACTCGTCGAGCCGGGGCGGCAGGCCGAACAGCGGGAACAGCGTCTCGGTGTCGAGGAAGGCGTTGAGGCCGACGATCCTGTCGCCGCTGGTCTCGACCACCTGCAGGGCCCACGGCTCGTGGCGCCCGCCCGGTCCGCTGGGGCGGTACTGGCCGAACGCCGCCGTGCCGCTGGCCACCGTGGGCACGAGGCGCGAGCCCTGGCAGCCGTGCCCGGGGCCGACGTGCCACCGGACGATCTCGACCGGCCCCTGCAGCCACAGGTTGTAGGGCGGCATCGACAGGGTGGCGTCCTCGTGGAGCAGCGCGGTGAGCGCATCCATGTCGTAGCGCTCGAAGGCGTCGACGTAGCGGGCGAGCAGGGCCTGCTGGGTCTCGTCCATCGGCTCGTAGGCATCGGTGGCGGCCATGTCGCTGGCTGCCAGCGAGGCCCGGGCCCGCTGCAGCAGGCTGTTGACCGAGGCCACCGACGTGTCGAGCAGCTCGGCGACCTCGTCGGCCTTCCAGCGCAGCACCTCGCGCAGGATCAGCACGGCGCGCTGCCGCGGCGGCAGGTGCTGGAGCGCGGCGATGAACGCCAGGCGGATGCTCTCGCGGTCGACCGCCAGGTCGGCCGGGTCGCCGCCCGCGGGCAGCACCCGGCTGTCGGGCATCGGCTGGATCCAGGTGGCCTCGGGCTGGGCCGCCGGCAGGGTGGCGGCGGCGGTCTGGGCGGGCCCCAGGTCCATGGGGCGGGCCCGGCGCTGCCGGCCGTCCAGCATGTCGAGGCAGACGTTGGTGGCGATGCGGTACAGCCAGGACTTGACCGCGGACCGGCCCTCGAAGCGGTCGAAGCTGCGCCACGCCCGCACCCGCATCTCCTGCATGGCGTCCTCGGCCTCGAACGCCGAGCCCAGCATGCGGTAGCAGTGGGCGGTCAGCTCGGCCCGGTGCCGGTCGAGGTTCTCCTCGAGCTCGCGCGGCACCCCCGGGGGCGGGTCGCGGTGGTCGGTCACCGTGGTGTCAGGCATGCCAGCTGCTCCCTGAGTGCGCCGAGGTGGTCCTCCCGCAAGGCACCCATCCTAGGGACGCCCGCCCGCAGGGGGTACACCTTGCGCATGCAGGGCTACCACGTGACCGACGGCGGGACGTTCCGGCTGGCCGACCACGACCCCCGCGCCACCAGCGGCGTCGGCGGCAAGGCCCAGGGCCGGGCCGAGGTGGCCCGCCTGACCCGGCAGCTCGAGGCGCTGCAGGAGAAGTTCTTCGCCGACGGCCGGTACAAGCTCCTCGTGGTGCTCCAGGGCATGGACACCTCGGGCAAGGGTGGCGCCATCCGCAAGGTGTTCCAGGGGCTCAACCCGGCCGGCGTGCACGTGGCCACGTTCAAGGCGCCCACCGAGATCGAGCTCCAGCACGACTTCCTGTGGCGGGTCCACCCCCACGCGCCGGGAAGCGGGCAGATCGCCATCTTCGACCGCAGCCACTACGAGGACGTCCTCATCGTGCGCGTGCGCAGGTTGGTGCCCGAGGCGCGGTGGCGGGCCCGGTACGAGCACATCCGCGCCTTCGAGGAGCTGCTGGCGGACGAGGGCACGGTCATCCGCAAGTTCTTCCTGCACATCTCGGAGCACGAGCAGGCGGCGCGGCTGCAGGCCCGGATCGAGGACCCCACCAAGCAGTGGAAGTTCCGCCCCGGAGACCTCGAGGAGCGCCGGTTGTGGGACGACTACCAGGCGGCGTACGAGGACGCCATCCGCCAGACCGCCACGCCCGCCGCGCCGTGGATCGTGGTGCCGGCCGACCGCAAGTGGCACCGCGACCTGGTGATCGGCCGCACGGTCGTCGACGCCCTCGAGGGCCTCGACCTGCGCTATCCGCCCGCCCAGGTCGACCTGTCGGGTGTCTCCGTGACGTGATCAGGCGAGCAGCGGGGCGACCTCGGCGCCGAAGCGCTCGATCTGGTCGACCAGCTCGGCCCGGTCGCGCGAGTGGAACCGGAGCTGCAGCTGGTTGGCGCCGGCCTCGACCCAGGGGCGGAGGCCCTCGGCGATGCGGGCGGGCTCGCCCACGTAGGCGGGGCCGACCTCGCGGCCCGGGTCGCCGACGTGGCACGCCAGGTTGGCGCCGATGTCGAACGGTTCGGGCCGCCCGGCCTCGGCCCGCAGGTCGCGCAGGCGGGCGACCACGCCCGGCAGGTCGCCGAGCCTGATGCCCTGGGGCAGCCAGCCGTCACCGTGGTGCGCGGCCCGGCGCACGGCGACGGGTGACGACCCGCCCACCCAGATGGGCACCGAGGCCTGCACCGGCCGGGGGGCGACGCCCGCGGAGCCGTCGAGGCCCCAGTCGCCGTCGGGCAGCGCGGGGTACTCGTCGTCGAGCGCGGCGCGGATGGCCGGCAGCGACCGCTCGACCCACCGGCCCCGGCCGGCGAACGACACGCCGAGCAGCTCGAACTCGGGCTCGACGTGACCGGCGCCGACGCCGACGATGGCCCGGCCGCCCGACAGCACGTCGAGGGTGGTGAAAGCCTTGGCCACCTCGAGCGGGTGGTGGTACGGCAGCGCGACCACGTGGCTGAGCAGCCGCACCGACGTGGTGACACCGGCCAGGAAGCCCAGCGTGGTGAAGGGGTGGTACCACGTGGTGCCCATGCGCTCGTCGTAAGGCTTGGGGATGGCGATGTGCTCGCACACCCCGACGTACAGGGCGCCGGCCCGGTCGGCCGCCTGGGCCACGGCCACCAGGTCGTCGGTGCCGGCCGTGGCCTCCCACGGCTCGACGAAGATCGTGCTCTGCGCCTGGATCGGCAGCTGCAGCCCCCAGGCCACGGTGCCGGGCGGGATGATGGCGGTCACGGCGTCCCCCGGGTGGTCACTTGACGGCGGTGGGCGCCACCGGGCCGCCCACCGAACCGGTGAGCGGCAGCGGGGTGGCGCACAGCAGGAAGTCGTGCTGCCCGTCGACGGCGCAGTCGGCCGCCAGGTCGTCGAGCGCCCAGAGCTGGCCCTGCGGCATGCCCAGGTCGACCAGGTGAATCATGTGGACGGGCAGCAGCACGGACGGGTCCTCGGGCGGCCACACCTCGAACACCAGCGTGTCGGTGGCGACCGCGGCCACGTCGTGGTCGTGCAGCCAGGCGATCGACCGGGTGGACAGGCCCGGCGAGGGGTGGGCGAAGCGCTCGCGGTCGCCCTCGCGGAGGAAGTGCATCTGGCCGGTGCGCACGAGCAGCACGTCGCCCGGCTCGACCGCGACGCCCGCCCGGTCGACGGCGGCCTGCAGATCGTCCCCGCTGATCGGGTAGCCGTCGTCGAAGTGGTCGACGCCGTGCAGCCGGGCCACGTCCACGAGCACGCCGCGGGTGACGATCGGGCCGAAGGTCTCGATGCCCAGCCGCCTCGCGCCGCGCTCGCCGACCATGGCGGCGTCGACGCCGTTGTAGAGGCGTCCCTCGTAGCTGACGTGCGCCAGGGCGTCCCAGTGGGTGGCGGCCTGCACGCCCATGGTCACGGCGTCGTCGCTGGTGCAGAAGTCGCTGGGGTCGCCGGTGTAGGGGGTGTTGACGGCCAGCATCGTGCGGTGCGGGTTGTCGCGCCCGGGGATCGCTCCCGTCTGGGGGCCGTCCTCGTCGAAGGGGATGGCCAGCGAGAAGGGCCGGCCCTGGCGGGCGGCGGCGACGCCCCGCAGCACCGCGGCGGTGTCGACGAGGTTCAGCGTGCCCCGCTGGTCGTCCGGCCCCCAGCGCCCGGCGTTCGACACCGCGGCGGCGAGGTGCGCGAGGTGGTCGGGCAGCGCCATCCAGGATCCCTCCGGGCCGAGAAACGGAAACGTGTTCTAGTTTGCCCGACCCTAGTGGCGACGTCGCGCCGACACGTGCCTGATCAGCCGGCTCCGCCGCCGTTCCCGCACTCCTGCGCCAGCGCCTCCGCGACGGCGCCGGTCGCCTGGGCGAGGTCCGTGACGGCGCTCGTGACCGAGGCGATGGCGGCGCTCGTCGACTCCTGCTCGTCGAACGTCGAGATGGCGGTCTCGACCTCGTCGAACGCGGCCTGCACGTCGTCGATCTCGTCGTCGACCTCCTCCCCCGCTGCGTCCGCCACCGCGTCGATGTCGTCGCCGACGTCGTCGACGGCGCTCTCCAGCGCGTTCGTTCCCTCGGCCGACACGTCGACCCGGGCGAGGGCGTCCAGCGACGAGTCGAGCTGGTCCCTGGCGTCGCAGACGGTCGATGCCTCGCCCTCGCCTTCGCCGTTGCCGTCGCCGTCGTCGTCGTCGCCGCACGCCGCGACGAGGAGGCAGGGGACGAGAAGAGCGATCAGGTGTCGCCGCGGTGTCCGACGAAGAAGCGTTCGCATGCACTGATGGTGGGTCCGGCAGGCGGCGACCGCCTCCCCCCTGCGGGGTGATCGGCTGGCCGAGCGGCCCGGCCGCTGGTCCCGGACGGTGTCTTGATACCGGCGCACACGGACGCGCGTGATATCAGCCAGGATGATGTGAGGACCGGCGGAGGACTGAGGTGTCCGATGAGCACGTCGAGCGACCAGCCACACGAGGAAGCCGCAGGCCAGAGCGCCCGGCGTCGGGTGCACGTCGTCCCCCACACCCACTGGGACCGGGAGTGGTACGCCTCGTTCCAGACCTTCCGGCTGCGCCTGGTCGACCTGCTCGACGACCTGCTGCCCCGCATGGAGGGCGATCCCGCCTACGCCCGGTTCCTGCTCGACGGCCAGCTCGCAGTGGTCGACGACTACCTGGCGGTGCGGCCGGAGGCGACCGAGCGGCTGCGCCGGCTGGTCGGCAGCGGCCGCATCGCCGTGGGCCCGTGGTACACGCTGCCGGACGAGTTCCTGGTGGGCGGCGAGACGCTGGTGCGCAACCTGCAACTCGGCCTGCGCACCGCCGACCGCTTCGGCGGCGCCATGGCGGTGGGTTACCTGCCCGACATGTTCGGCCACGTGGCCCAGATGCCCCAGATCCTGGCCGGGTTCGGGTTCGAGCACGCGGTGGTGTGGCGGGGCGTGCCGGCGGCCGTCGACCGCAGCGGCTTCTGGTGGGAGGCGCCCGACGGCACCACCGTCCGAGCCGAGTACATGCCCCAGGGATACGGCAACGGCTCGGCCCTGCCCGACGACGCCAAGGCCTTCGTGCGGGCGGTCACCGCCTTCGCCGACCACTGGGGCGACCTCGTGACGGGACCGGTGCTGTGGATGAACGGCACCGACCACCAGATGCCCCAGCCGTGGCTGGGCCGGGTGGTGGCCGAGGCCAACGACATCCAGGACGACCTCGACCTGCGGATCGTGTCGCTGGCCGAGCACCTGGCCGCCACCCCGACCGAGGGGCTGCCCACGTGGCGGGGCGAGCTGCGCTCGGGTGCCCGGGCCAACCTGCTGATGGGCGTGGTGTCCAACCGGGTCGACGTGCGCCGGGCCGCGGCCGGGGCCGAGCGCTCGCTGCTGCAGGCAGCGGAGCCGCTGTCGGCGCTGTTCCTGCCCCCGGCGCGCTGGCCGGGGGCGCTGCTGGCCGAGGCCTGGCGCGGCGTGATCCTCAACTCGGCCCACGACTCGGTGTGTGCCTGCTCGATCGACACCGTGTGCGACGCGGTGCTGCATCGCTACGCCGAAGCCACCGACATCGGCGAGGGCCTCGCCGATCGGGCGCTCGGCCACTTGGCGGCCCGGGTCGACCACGACGGGCCCGTCGTGGTCAACCCCACCGCCCGGCCCCGAGCGGGCGTGGCGACGCTCGTGCTGCCCGGCACCGAGGCCCCGCCCGGCACCCAGCTCGTCCGGGCCCGGGCGGCCGAGTCCGTGCTGCACCACGGCCCGCCCGAGATCGTGGTGCCGGCCGCCGAGGAGGTCGACTGGATACCGGCCGTCTCGGCCTTCTCGCTCGAGACCCTCGACGGCACGGTGCTGGTGGCCGCCGAGCGGGAGGGCACCGGCCAGATGGTCACCGCCGACGTGCGGGGCCGGCTCGAGGCCCTGCGCGGCACCGGCCCGCTGCGCCTGCGGGTGCGGCGCCCGCCGGAGGTCACGGTGCTCGCACCCGTGGCCGAGGTGCCGGGCTTCGGGTGGCGGGGATGGACGGCCGCCGACGCCGGCGCGCTCGACCCGGTGACCGTCACCGCCGGCGGGAACGACGCGGCGGGCCCGGTGGTGGCGAACGGCCTGGTGACGCTGACCGTCGACCCGGCCGACGGCACGTTCGGGCTCGACGGGCACACGGGCCTGGGCCGGCTGGTCGACGGCGGCGACTGCGGCGACACGTACAACTGGTGCCCGCCCACCGACGACACGCTGGTCGACACCCCGGATGCGGTCCAGGTCACGGTGCGCGAGCGTGGGCCGATGCGGGCCCGGGTGGAGGTCGTGGCCCGCTACCGGTGGCCCGCCGCGTGCGCCGGCCTCGACCGCCGCACCGGCGAGGTCGACCACGAGGTGCGCACGCGGCTCGAGCTGCGGGCGGGCGAGCGGGCCGTCCGCGTGGAGGTGACCGTCGACAACCGCAGCCGCGACCATCGCCTGCGGACCCACCTGCCGCTGCCGTCCCCGGCGGGGACGTCGCGGGCCGAGTGCGCCTTCGGCGTGGTCGAGCGCGGCCCGGTCGCCGAGGGCGGACCGACCGAGGCGCCGCTGCCCACCTGGCCGGCCCAGCGCTTCGTGCAGGCGGGCGGCCTCACCGTCGTCCACGACGGCGTGAGCGAGCACGAGCTGGTCGAGGTGCGCGGTGGCGAGGCCCACGAGCTGGCGCTGACCCTGCTGCGGGCGACGGGCATGCTGTCCCAGCGCCCGATGGCGACGCGCCCGCTGCCGGCGGGGCCGCTGATCCCGGTCGAGGGGGCGCAGCTCCAGCAGCGGGTGACGCGGCGCTTCGCCGTGGCCGTCGGCGACGTCGATCCCTACGCCCTGGCCGACGAGGTGCTGGTGCCGCTGCGGGTGGCGCCCCCGGCGGGCGCCGGGCTCGCCCCGGACCTGCCCGCGGCGGGATCGGCGCTCACCGTCGAGGGCGCCGAGGTCTCGGCGGTCGTGCGCGAGGGCGACGCGCTGGTGGTGCGCGTCTTCAACCCCACGCCGGGCGCCACCGAGGTGCGCCTCCCCGGCCGGCGAGGCTGGCTGGTCGACCTGCGGGGCCGCCCGCTCACGCCGTTCGAGGGCTCGTTCCCGCTCCGCGCCTGGGGCATCGCCACGGTCAGCATCGCCGCTCCCGCAACCGGCTGAGGCAGCCTGGCGGGCGCCGCCCACTCGTCCCTCGTGCGCTCGGGGACCGCGGCAGTTCTCGTGCGACCGCCATCGGCTCGGCATCGCCCGGGCCCGCCGCACGATGCTCGGCTGAGCTACGCCGCCTCGGCCGGCTCGACCCGGGCCCGCACCGCGGCGCGCAGGGCCCGACGCCGCGGGGCGAAGCGGCTCTCCGCCGGGGCCGCCCGGCGCAGCACCCACAGCGGCACCCGGCCGATGTCCTTGAGGTGGCGGGGGCGCATC
>DASTFE010000157.1:0-24023 GCA_035708905.1 Acidimicrobiales bacterium
GCCGACCCCGCTCGACGACGGGCTGCGGCGCCTGCTGCTGGCCAACTCGCGCACGCCCGATGAGCGGGCGGGGGACCTCGCCGCCCAGGAGGGAGCCAACGTCGTCGGTGTCGCGCGCCTGGCCGCGATGGCCGGGGCCCCGCTCGCCGAGGTGGTCGACTATGGCGAGCGGCGGATGCGGGCGGCCCTGGCGGCGCTGCCGGACGGCACGTGGCGGTGCCGCGACGTCGTCGACTCGACCGGGGCCGCGCCCGACCAGCGGCGGCCGGCGGCCATCGAGGTGGCCGTGACCGTGGCGGGCGACGAGGTCACCGTCGACTTCACCGGCAGCGACCCGCAGGCGCGGGGCAACGTGAACGCGGTCGAGGCCGTCACCGTGTCGGCCGTGGCCTTCGCGCTGCGCTCGGCCGTCGACCCGACGATCCCCGCCAACGGCGGGGCAATGCGTCCCGTGCGGGTGGTGGCACCGGCGGGAACCATCGTCGCGGCCCGCCCGCCCGCGGCCGTCGGCGCCGGCAACGTCGAGGTCAGCCAGCGGGTGGCCGACGTGTGCCTGGCGGCCCTGGCCGAGCCCTGCGCCGCCCGCGTGCCCGCGGCGGGGCAGGGCACCATGAACAACCTGCTGGTCGGGGGTGGCGGCTGGGTCTACTACGAGACCGTGGCCGGAGGGCAGGGCGGCCGCCCGACCGGGCCGGGGATGAGCGGCGTGCACACCGCCATGACCAACACGAGGAACACGCCGATCGAGGCGCTCGAGCGGTCGTTCCCGCTGCGGGTGCTGCGCCAGCGGCTGCGGCGGGGGAGCGGTGGTGCCGGGTCGTCACCGGGCGGCGAGGGCATCGAGCGCGACCTCCAGGTGCTCGAGGACTGCACGGTGTCGCTCATCACCGAGCGGCGGTCGTCGCCGCCGCCGGGTCTGCGGGGCGGCGAGCCGGGCGCGCCGGGCGAGAACTGGCTGCTGCCCGGCGGCGACGAGAGCCGGGCCGAGCGCCTGCCGGACAAGTGCACGATCCGGCTGGCCGCCGGCGACGTGCTGCGGATGCTCACCCCGGGGGGTGGCGGCTGGGGGCCTCCGGACGCCGCCTCCCGGGACTGACGCATGCGGTCACCGGGGGTCGTGGCAGGCCTCGACGCCTACCCGGTGCCCGCCGGCAGGTCTGGCAGCTCGACCTGGACGGCCCGGACGCCGCGGAGGTCGAGCCAGGCCCGGTCGGGGCCTCGTACCAGGCGCACCTGCACCGCGTCGCACGTGGCGCAGCGCAGGACGACCCCGGGCGCTCGGAGGTAGGCGCGCAGCTCGCCGAGGGGACGGGTGTCGCCGCAGGTCGCGCAGGCGGTGACCGCGACCGTCATCTCGGCGACGAAGAGCTCGGCGAGCGCGCCCGCCGCGGCGTTGCCGTCCAGTGCGTCGGTCATGTCAGCCTCCCGTGGGTCCGAACCGCTCGGTCTTGATGCTGGCCGGCCGGTGCCCGAGCTCGACGAGGGCGTCGGCGGCCGTCTCGACGAAGGGGGTCGGCCCGCACACGTAGCAGCGGGGCTCGGCGTCCGGGGACCAGCCGGCGTCGGCGAGGAGCGCGGCGTCGACCCGGCCCCGCCGGCCGGACCAGCCCGGCGCCTCTCGGGTGAGCGTGATGGTCGCTGCTCGCGGGCCGCCGACCAGACCGTCGAGCTCGGTGCGGTACAGCAGCTCGGCCTGCGTCCTGGCCGAGTAGACGAGGTGCATGGCGCCCTGGTGGTCGACGGCCGCGTGGTGGCGGAGCATCGCCATCAGCGGGACGACGCCCGAGCCGCCGCCGGCCAGGAGCACCGGTCGGGTGTCGTCGGCGTCCCACACGAAGTACCCGCCGATCGGGCCTCGCAGCTCGAACTGGTCGCCGACGTCGACGACCGTCGTGAGATAGGGCGACACCTCACCGTCGTCGAAGCGCACGACCGTCAGTTCCAGGCGGTCGGCACCGGGCGGGGAGGCGATCGAGTAGCTCCGCTGGGCGACGTAGCCGTCCTCGGCCGTGAGGCGCACGTCGACGTGCTGACCGGGGCGGTGCCCGGGCCAGTCGGGGACGTCGAGTCGCAGCGTGACCGCGTGGGCCGTCTCGGGGATGGTCTCGGCGACGGTGGCCACCAACCATCGCATCGGTCAGTCACCCCCGTCCCGCTGCTCGCGCCAGGGGTCGACGGGGACGTCGTCGAGGAGGTAGTGCCCGGGCGGCACCAGTCCGGCGCCGGGTCGGTGCCGCCGGCCCTGGGAGCCGCGGTCGACGATGGTCATGGCGCCTCCGGTCGTGAGCGGCGCAGGCCCGGGTGCCGGCTGGCCAGCAGGGGCGTGAGCAGCGACCGGGGCGCCAGGTGGGCGGCGGCCGCCCCGGCCCGGTTGGCGATGCCGGGGATGACCACGGCGCGGCCACGTTCGAGCCCGGCCAGGCCGGCCTCGGCCACGCGCTCGGCCGGCTCCCACATGAACCGTGGCAGGGCGGACAGGGCCTCGGCGCTGTCGAACCCCGCCGCCTCGGCGAACTCGGTGTCGACAGGGCCGGGGCAGAGGGCGGTGACCGCCACGCCGGTGCCTCGCAGCTCGCCGCGCAGCGCGTGGCTGTACGAGAGCACGAACGCCTTGGACGCCGCGTACGCCGCCTGACCCGGCAGGGGCTGGAAGGCGGCGGTCGACGCGACGTTGAGCACCGCGCCGCTGCCCCGCTCGACCATGCCGGGCAGGAACAGGCTGCAGAGGTGGGCGAGGGCTTCGACGTCGGTGCGGATCATCGCCACCTCGGCGCGCGGGTCGCTGGCGTGCACCGGCCCGACCGTGCTGAGCCCGGCCGCGTTCACGAGCACGGACACCGCGAGCCCACGTTCGGCGACCGTGGCGGCGAGGCGGTCGCGCGCCGCCTCGCCGGTCAGGTCGGCGGCTGCGACCTCGACCCGCACGCCGTGGGCATCGCCCAGCTCGCCGGCCAGCGCCTGCAGGCGGTCCTCGCGCCGGGCCACCAGCGTCACCCCGTGGCCGCGCCCGGCGAGCTGCCGGGCGATCGCGCGGCCGATGCCCGAGGAGGCGCCGGTGACCAGGGCCGTGCGGTCGCGGGCGGGCGTGGGCAGCGTCATCGTGCGAGCGTAGCGACGGACCGCCGCCGGGTGCCGACCGTCACACGGCGATCAGCACGGCGGCGACGCCGGCCACCCCCAGGCCCGTGCGCTGCACCGGCGACAGGTGCTCGCCCAGCACGTACCGGGCGAGCAGCACCGTGGTGGCCGGGTACAGGGCCGTGAGCACCGAGACGACGGACAGCAGCCCGTGGTCGAGGGCGAGCAGGTAGAAGACGTTGGCCCCGGCGTCGAGCAGCCCGCAGCCGACCGCCGGCCCGGCGACGCCCCGGGGCAGCGCCGCCGACGTGAGCCGGGCGGCACCGAGGCCGGCGAACAGCGACACCGAGGCCATGCGGGCCCCGACGAGCGGCCACAGGCCGGCGGCGTCGCCCGCCCGGTCGATGGCGACGAAGAACAGCCCGAAGCCGACGCCCGCGGCCACGGCCAGGACCAGGGCCTGCCAGCGCAACGGGGCCGTCGCCCGGACCGGCGACTCGCGCGAGATGAGGACCACCGCGCCGAGGGCGAGGCCGATGCCGGCCAGCGCAGCGGGCGACGGCCGCTCGCCGGTGGCCAGGCCCACGACCACGGGGACGGCGGCCGACAGCAGGGCCGCGATGGGGGCGACCACGCTCATGGCCCCCACGGCGAGGGCCCGGTAGAAGAGCGCCACCCCGGACCCGCCGAGCACGCCCGCCGCGGCGCCGACGGCGAGGGCCCGCGTCGAGGGGACACCGGTGACGAGCGGGGCGACGGCGACGAGCATGCCCAGGCCGACGACGTGCGACCACAGCACGACGGCGGTGGGTGGGACGCGGCGGGCGGCCACGCCCCCGAGGAAGTCGCCGACGCCGTAGGCGACGGCGGCGCTGAGGGCGAGCAGTGCGGCCATGGACATCTCCTGGGAGGGGCGTGGCGTCGGAGGAGTGGTGCACTGAAGCGACCGGTCGGGACACTCTAGTGCACCGGTCGATCTGATGATTCAGCCGGTCGCTACCATGAACCGCGTGCCGTCGCCCGAGGCCGTCGCCGTCGCCGTGGCCCGCAACACCCGGCGGCTCCGCACGCGGCGGGGGTGGAGCCTCGACCAGCTCGCCACCCGCAGCGGGGTCAGCAAGGGCATGCTCGTCCACCTCGAGCAGGCCCGCACCAACCCCAGCCTCGGCACCTTGTGCAAGGTGGCCGAGACGCTGGGCGTCTCGCTCGCCGGGCTGGTCGAGCTGCACGAGGCGCCGGCCGTGCGGGTGGTGGCGCCCGACGAGGTGGTGCGCCTGTGGGCGAGCGCGGACGGCAGCGCCGGCGACCTGCTCGTCGGGTCCGACGAGCGCGACCACCTCGAGCTCTGGCACTGGACGCTGGCGCCCGGCGACGCCCACGTCTCCGAGGCCCACGGGGCCGGCACCCGCGAGATGATCCACGTGCTGGCGGGGGCGCTGACCCTGGTGGTCGACGGCACCGACCACGTGGTGGCCGCCGGCGGGGCCGCACTGTTCCAGGCCGACCACGCCCACACCTACCGCAACGACGGCGATCGCCCGGTCGAGCTGGTGATGGTCGTGATCCAGCCCGACGCCGACCTCGACGAGTGGCGGGCCGACGTCACGGGCGAGGTGGCGCCGCGTTCGACCGCTTGACCGGCGAGTCAATACAGTCGCCGCCATGGACCTCAACGGGATCTCAGCCATCGTGACCGGGGGCGCCTCGGGCCTGGGCGCCGCCACCGCCAGGACGCTCGCCGGGCGCGGCGCCAAGGTGGTGCTCGCCGACCTCGACCGCCAGGCCGACAAGGGCGAGGCGCTCGCCAAGGAGATCGGCGGCGTCTTCGCCCCCACCGACGTGACCGACACCGATCAGGTGATCGCCGCCGTCGAGGCGGCCAAGGAGATGGGCCCCCTGCGCGCCCTCGTGACCGCCGCGGGGTTCGGCTGGGCCACGCGCACCATCGGCAAGGACGGCCAGTACGCCTCGGCGCACGACCTCGGGCAGTTCCAGAAGGTCATCGAGGTGAACCTCCTCGGCACGTTCAACTGCATCCGCCTGGCGGCCACCGCCATGTCGCAGACCGAGCCGCTCGCCGACGGCGAGCGGGGCGCCATCGTCACCGTGGCGTCGGTGGCCGCCTTCGACGGCCAGATCGGTCAGGCCAGCTACTCGGCCTCGAAGGGTGGTGTCGTGGGCATCACCCTGCCGGTCGCCCGCGACCTGTCGGCGGTGGGCGTGCGGGTCAACTGCATCGCCCCGGGCCTCATCGACACGCCCATCTACGGCGAGGGCGAGGCCAGCGAGGCGTTCAAGGACAAGCTGAAGCGCGACGTGCTGTTCCCCAAGCGGCTCGGCACCGCCGACGAGTTCGCCGGCATGGCCGTCGAGCTGCTGGCCAACAGCTACATGAACGCCGAGGTCATCCGCGTCGACGGCGGCGTCCGCATGCAGCCCAAGTGACGGGCGCGGCGGCGCGGCCCGAGAGGCCGCCGGCCGCCGCCCACCGGGCCCCGGGGCCCGCCGCGCCGGTGGTCCCCCGGGTCGCCCGCACTGTCGCGGTCTATGCTGCGATCGAGTGTCTGGGACGGGGGTAGCCGGGGCCCGGACGGCGCCTCCGGCGCCAGGTCCGGTGGTGACCACCGCTTCGCCGCGCCCGGTCCACCCGCTGCCGCGGGGCGCCGACGGCGGCAACGTGCCGCCCATCGCCACCTACGTGGCGGTCGACATGGTGGCCATCACCGTCTCGCTGGTCATCGCCCACCTGCTGCGGTTCGGCGTCTCGTCCGCCCTGCTGCCGGGCCCCAACGTCTCGTACGTGCTGGTCGCCCTGTTCGCCGTGCCCGTGTGGCTCGGCGTGCTGGCGCTCGCCGGGTGTTACGACCGCCGCATCCTGGGCGTGGGCTCCGACGAGTACCGGCGGGTGCTCGACGGCGGCGTCCACTTCCTGGCCGTGGTGGCGCTCGCCCACTTCCTCGGCCGCCTGGTGTTCGCCCGTGGCTACGTGGGCGTCCTCATCCCGGTGGCGGTGGTGCTCACGCTGCTGGTGCGCTTCGGCCTGCGCCTGTGGCTGCGCCGGCAGCGCCGCCGGGGCCGCTACGTCCACCGCCTGCTGCTCGTGGGCACCCCGGCGGGCGTGGTCGAGGTGGGCCAGCACCTGGTGCGGTCCGAGTGGTCGGGGTTCCTGCTGGTCGGGCTCTGCGTCGAGGCCCGGGGCGAGCCGTCGCTGCAGGTGGGTGCCCAGACCGTGCCGGTGGTGGGCACGCCGTGCGACCTGGTCCGCGCCGTCGACGACTGCGCCGCCGACTCGGTGGCCGTCACCACCGAGTCGACGCCGGGCGAGCTGCGGGCGCTCGCCGCCGACCTGGCGGGCACCGGCGTCGACCTGCTGGTCGCCCCGGCGGTGGCCGACGTCGCCGGGCCCCGCACCGTGGTCCGCGAGGTGGCGGGGCTGGCCCTGCTGCACGTGAAGGAGCCTCGCTTCACCGGCCCCCAGCGGGTGGCCAAGGAGATGTTCGACCGGGCCGCGGCGGCCGCCGCGCTGCTGGTGCTCGCGCCGCTGTTCGCGGTGGTGGCGCTGGCGGTCAAGCTCGACAGCCCGGGCCCCGTGCTCTACCGGCAGACCCGCGTGGGGCGTGACGGCCGCCGGTTCCGCATCGTGAAGTTCCGCACGATGGTGGAGGGCGCCGACCGGCTGCGCGGGCGCCTCGAGCACCGCAACGAGGCCGACGGCCTGCTGTTCAAGCTGCGCAGCGACCCGCGCGTCACGCGGACGGGCCGTTTCCTGCGCCGCTACTCGATCGACGAGCTGCCCCAGATCCTCAACGTGCTGCGGGGCGAGATGTCGATGGTCGGGCCCCGCCCGCCGCTGCCCGACGAGGTCGACCTGTACGAGGGCCACGTGAAGCGCCGGCTGCTCGTCAAGCCCGGCATCACGGGCCTGTGGCAGGTCAGCGGCCGCTCCGACCTGCCGTGGAACGAGGCCATCCGCCTCGACCTCTACTACGTCGACCATTGGTCGCCGACCATGGACCTGACGATCATGGCCAAGACCTTCTCGGCCGTCGTGCGGGGTGCCGGCGCCTACTGAGCCCGTCGGCCGGCACTCTCGGTGGGTGGCCGGCGCGGGCTTCGCCTAGATTGGCGGCTCCCATGTCCGTCGCCATCCGTCGCCCGACCCTGTTCGCGACGCGCCGCTCGCGCACGGTCGGCTTCGGCGTCGCCGTCGTGGGCGGCGGGGTCGCCGCGGCGCTGCTGACGACCGCCGAGCCGACGGGGCAGGCCACCGCCGACGCGCTGTGGAGCGCCGCGCTCGTGGCCGTCGCCGCCATCTTCGGCGCCACCGCCCGGCGGTGGACGTGGTTCGTGCCGGCCGGGGTGGCCGCCGTGATCGCCGGCGACGACCTGGCGCTGGCCGGCGCGGCCCTGGCCATCGTGATCGCCTTCGCCTCGGTGGTGACCGACACCCGCAGCCGGGCCCGGGGCGCGCTGGTCGTCGCGCTCGGCTGCATCGCGCTGCTACGGGCCGAGCCGGTCGGCTTCCACGGCCTGTCCGCGCTGCTCACGGCGGCCGCGGTCGTGCCGGCGATCGTGTCGGGCTACGCCTACGCCGGCCGCACCGTCCGCCGGCGGGCCCGGCGGGTCGCGCTCGGCGCCGGCGGGGTGATCGGCCTGATGCTGGCGGGCGCCGCGCTGGGCGTGGTGTCGGTGCAGAGCGACCTGGCCGACGGCATCCGGTCCGTCGACGACGGCATGACGGCCGCCCGCGACGCCAACGACGACCTCGCCGCCGAGCACCTGGGTCACGCCGCCCGCTCGCTCAAGACGGCCGACGACACGCTGTCGAGCTGGTTCGTGGCCCCGGCGAAGTCGCTGCCGATCATCGGCCCCAACCTCGACGCGGTCAGCTCGCTCGCCGCCCGGGCAAGTGAGGTCGCCGAGGTGTCCGCGCTGGCGGCCGACAGCGCGGACGTCGACGCGCTGCGCTTCGTCGACGGGCGCCTCGACCCGCAGGTCGTGGTCGACATGCAGGAGCCGCTGCGGCAGGTCAAGGCGGCCATCGATGGCCTGGCCGACGAGGTCGACGAGGCCCGCTCGCCGTGGCTGGTCTCGCTGGTGTCCACCCGCATCGACCGACTCGACGAGCAGATCGCCGACGCCCAGCCCGACGCCGACGCCGCCCTGCTGGCGGTCGACATCGCGCCCCACCTGCTCGGCGCCGACGGGCCCCAGCGCTACCTGGTGCTGTTCACCACGCCGGTCGAGGCCCGCGGCCGCACCGGCTTCCCGGGCAACTACGCCGAGCTGTACGTCGAGGACGGCAAGCTCTCGATGCCGGTGTTCGGTCGCATCTCCGAGCTCGAGCGCGGCGGCCTCGGCGATCAGCGCACGCTCACGCAGCCGCCCGACCTGGTGGCGCGCTACGACCGGTTCGACGTGGCCACCACGTGGCGCAACCTGACGATGACGCCCGACTTCCCGTCGCTCGCCCAGGCCGCCGCCGAGCTGTACCCGCAGTCGGGCGGGCAGCCGATCGACGGCGTGCTCAGCGTCGACCCGGCCGGGCTGGCCGCCCTCATGCGCTACACGGGGCCGGTCGAGATCGAGGGCCGGGACGAGCCCCTCACCTCCGAGAACGCCGAGGCGTACCTGCTGCTCGAGCAGTACGTGCTCTTCGAGGAGGATAACGACGAGCGCGTCGACGTCCTCGAGGACGTGGCCGAGACGACCTTCGAGCGGCTCACCTCCGCCGACCTGCCCGGACCCCGGGCGATCATCGACCACATCGACCCGGTGGTCGACGGTGGCCACATCCAGTTCGTGAGCCTCGACCAAGAGACGTTCATGCTGCTCTTCACCACGTCGGTCACCGGCCACTTCCAACCCACGCCCGGCACCGACTCGTTCGCCACCACCACCGCCAACGCGGGCGCCAGCAAGATCGACCTGTTCCTCGAGCGGCGCCAGTACTACGACGTCCGCTGGGACCCCGCCACCGGCCAGGTCACCGGCACGCTGCGGGTCACGCTCGAGAACTCGGCGCCGTCGGAGGGCTGGCCGGACTACGTGATCGGCAACTCGGTGGGGCTGCCGCCGGGGACCAACCGCTCGTACGTGTC
The DNA here is from genome assembly GCA_035708905.1 of Acidimicrobiales bacterium. Lineage (GTDB taxonomy): Bacteria > Actinomycetota > Acidimicrobiia > Acidimicrobiales > VFJN01 > ZC4RG19. Next base: position 9,180 of record DASTFE010000157.1, read on the forward strand.
GATCTACAGCCCCTTCGGCCTCGAGGCGGCCCGCATCGGCGGCCAACCCGTCGGCCTGCAGTCCGAGGTCGAGGTCGGCCGCAACGTGTACTCGACCTTCGTCGACATCCCGCCGGGCGGGGCGGTCGAGATCGAGCTCGACCTGGCCGGCACCGTCGAGGGGCGGCACTACGAGCTCGAGCTGCCGGTGCAGCCGTTCACCAACCCCGACGACGTGGCGGTCCAACTCGAGGTCGTGGGGGCCACGCCGGTCGTCGGAGGCGACACCGAGGCCGAGGTCGAGGGCAACGTCGTCCGCTGGACCGCGACCCGCGACCAGCCGCACGCGCTCTCGGTCTCGGCCCCCCGCGGGTGACGGCGGGCTGACCCGCCACCCCACCCTGGTCGCTGCTGTTGACCGGGCGCCGCACACGCGCGATGTGGTAGACCCCTCGGGCACCCGCGCTGGCGCGGTGCCGGGAGCGCCGGACGGGGACGGCGCCACAGGGGGAGAGCATGAGCAAGCGTGTCGTCGCCGTCGCGGCCGTGGTCGCGGCCGCACTCGTCTGTTCCGCATCGCCGGTGTCCGCGCAGGCGTACCCGCCGCCGGTGCACTCGATCACCGTCGACGACGGCACGCCCGCCCCCGGGCAGGCCATCACGGTGACGATGCAGACGTGCCGCCCGGGCACGATCGCGCTGATCGGCATCGACCTGGCGCTGGTGGCGACGCCCACCGTCGGCGCCGACGGCGTCGCCCGGGCGACGGTCACCGTCCCCCGCCACATGCGTCCCGGCCGCCACACCGTCTCGGGACTGTGCATCACCGCGGACTGGAAGCCGCTGTTCCTCACCACCACCATCACGGTCACGCCCGCCGGCGCGCCCGGTGGACCCGGTGGCGGTGGTGCCGGCGGCGGCGGTGGTACCGGTGGTACCGGTGGTGGCGGCACGCCGGCCCCGGCGGCGGGCGCGGCCGGCGCGCCGGTGGGCGACCCGGCCGGCGCCGCAGCCCCGGCGGGTGGCGGCGGGTCGGGAGGCCGGAACATCGCGCCCACGCTGGCCGGGCTCGCGGGCCCCGCCGTGCCGGCCGACGCCCCCGACCTGTTCGAGGACGCGGCCGAGGCCGGCGGCGTCACCGACGTCACCGAGGTCGGGACGCCGGCGCAGGCGACCTCCGAGCGGTCGGACGCCACGTCCGGCGGCGGTCCCGGGTTGCTGTCGACGGTCGCCCGCGTGGCCCTGGGCGTCGCCGCCCTCGGGGGCGTGCCGGTGGCGCTGGCGGTCAGCCGCCGCCCGCAGCGGCTGGTGCGGCGGCGCAGCTTCGCCTGATCAGGCCGGCCGGCCGGCCCGCCCGCCCACCCAGGTCGGGTGGTCGGCCAGCGCCAGCATCTCCTCGTCGCCGGCCGAGTCGCCGTAGGCCCACAGCTCGAACGTCGCCGCCGGCCCGAACCGCTCGGCCGCCCAGGCGCGCAGCCGCGCCACCTTCTCGGGCCCGCGGGTGTTGAGCTCGCCGACGACGCTGCCGGTGAGCAGGCCGTCGCCGTCGCGCACCAACTCGACCGCCAACGCCGCGTCGATCCCGAGGTGCCGGGCCAGCGGGCGCAGGTAGACGCCGAGCGACGCCGACACGATCACCACGGCGTGGCCCTCGTGACGGTGCCAGCGCAGGCGCTCGACCATCTCGGGCCGCAGCAGGTCGGGCAGCGTCGCGGCGTAGGCCCGGCCACGCCGGTCGAGCTCGTCGGCGGGCATGCCCCGGAACAGGTGGCCGATGGCGGCCACCTTCAGCGCGTCCCGGTCGCGCGCACGCAGCGCGGCCCGGCCGAGGGCGTAGGCCACCCGCGCCGTGCCCCGCGTCCTCCGCAGGAACGGCACGAGCGTGTCGCGGTGGGCGAGCGTGCCGTCGAAGTCGAAGGCGGCGACGCCGGGACGCACGGCACCGGTGGCGCCGGCCTGCGCCGCCGCCGCGGTGCGCGCCGCGGCCTCGGTGGGCGCGGCGGGCCGGGCGTCGGGCGCGGGGTCGGTGGGCCCGACGGTCATGCAGCCTCGCCCAGCGTCGCCGCCAGCGCAGCGTCGATGTCGGGGTGGGCGAAGGCGAACCCCGCGCCCATCAGCACGTCGGGGCGGACCCGCTGGCTGACGAACAGCAGCGAGTCGGCCCGGCCGGGGCCGAGGACCAGGCGGAGGGCGAAGGCCGGCGCCGGCAGGGCGCTCGGGCGGTGGAGGGCGCGACCGATGGCGCCGGCCATCTCGCGGTTGGTGACCGGTTCGGGCGCGGCCACGTTGACCGGCCCCTCGATGTCGTCGCGGTCGATGAGGAAGCGCAACGCGGCGACGGCGTCGTCGAGCGTCACCCAGCTCATCCACTGGCGCCCCGACCCGAGCGGCCCGCCGACGAACAGGCGGAACGGCAGCGCCATGCGGCCGAGGATGCCGCCCTCGCGGGCGAGCACCGGGGCGAAGCGGGGGAACACCGTGCGGATCCCCGCGTCGACCGCCGGCTGGGCGGCGGCCTCCCACGCCTGCACGATGCCGGCCACGAAGTCGTCGCCGGGCGGGCTCAGCTCGGTGACCACCTCGTCGCCCGGGTCGCCGTAGAACCCGATGGCCGAGGCCGACACCAGCACCGCCGGAGGCGACGCCATCGCCGCCACCGTGCGGGCGACGAGGCCGGTGCCGCGCGTGCGGCTCTCGAGGATCTCGCGCTTGCGGTCCGCCGACCACCGCCGGTCGCCGATGCCGGCCCCCGCCAAGTGCACCACCGCGTCCACGCCGGCGAGACCCTCGGCGTCGATCGTGCCGGCCGTCGGGTCCCAGCGCACGGCCAGCGGGTCGTCCGAGGCCCGGCGGACGACCGGCCGCACCGTGTGCCCGTCCTGGCGCAGCGACCGGCCGAGCGCGGTGCCGATCAGCCCGCTGGCACCGGTGATGGCGACGTCCACTGCTGGCCCTCCTGGTCGTGCTGTGGTTTCGGTACCGTACGCCGTCGGGGCGTGACGTCCGCACACTGAGGAGGAACGCGGCGTGTCAGGGCTGCTGAAGGAGTTCAAGGAGTTCATCTCGCGCGGCAACGTGGTCGACCTGGCGGTCGCGGTCGTCATCGGGGCCGCGTTCACCGCCGTCGTCAGCGCCGTCGTCGAGGGCCTGATCACCCCGCTGGTGGGGATGATCGGCGGCCGGGACTTCAGGGACATGACCTTCACGATCAACGACAGCACGTTCCAGTACGGCATCGTGATCAACGCCATCATCTTCTTCGTCTCGGTCGCCGCGGTCGTGTTCTTCGGCGTGGTCAAGCCGCTGAACGCGCTGCAGCAGCGCCGCCGGCGGGGCCAGGAGCCGGTCGACGAGGTGCAGCTCTCCGACGAGGCCGCGCTCCTGACCGAGATCCGCGACCTGCTGGCGGTCCAGGGCCGGGCCGGCGCCGGACGCGCCAACCCGACCACACCGCCCCCGTCCGGCGGCGTCCCACCGGCCGGCAGGGCCTGAGCGCGGTCGACGCCGCCGGCGACCCGCGCCGCCCGGGCGGGCGCACCGGCCGTCCCGCTCAGTCGCTCGTCTGCTCGCTGAGGTAGAGCTGCTCGCCGAGGCGGGCCACCAGGTCGAGCTGGGTCTCGAGCCAGTCGACGTGCTCCTCCTCGGAGGCGAGCATGCCGGCCAGCAGCTCGCGCGTGCCGTTGTCGCCCAACTCGACGCAGCGGGCGATGCCGCGGTTGAACCGCTCGACCGCCTCTCGCTCGATCTCGAGGTCGAGGCGCAGCTGCTCGACCGGGTCCTCGCCCAGCCGCACCGAGCCGAGCCGTTGCAGGTTGGGCACGCCCTCGAGGTAGAGGATGCGCTCGATGAGCGCGTCGGCGTGCTTCATCTCGTCGATCGACTCGTGGTGCGAGTGGTCGGCCAGGCGGTCGAGGCCCCAGTTCTTCTGCATCTTGGCGTGGCCGAAGTACTGGTTGACCGCGGTGAGCTCGGCCGTGAGCACGTCGTTGAGCAGCTCGATGATGTCTGGGTGCCCCTGCATGGTCGTGCCTCCGATCGTCGCGGCCGGCCCGCAGGAGGGTTCAGGCAGCCGTCTCCACGCGCCCCGGTGCCAGCATCGTGGCCAGGAGCACGTCGATGGTAGGTCGGCACGACCCGCAGCGAGTACCCGCCCCGCAGCGTTCGCCCACCTCGTCGACCGTGCATGCGCCGTGCTCGACGGCATCGCGGATCTGGCGGTCGCTGACGACCGCGCAGTGGCAGACGATCACCGGCGGTCGCCCGTCCCGCCGGGGGCGACGTGCGCCGCGGCCGTGACGGCGGCGACGGCGTGTGGTGCAAGGCGGCCCCTCATACGGAGGTAAGCATGCCTTACAGCTACGGGAGGCTGTCAAGGCCCGGATTGCGGGCCGGTCTCAGGCCGTCCGGCGGTGCAGCCGGCCCTGCAGGTACAGGCCGGCCGGGTGGTCGCCTGCGGCGGCGGTGAAGACGGCACCCTCGCGCAGACCGCTCACGGGATCGGTGCCGGCGGCGACGACGCAGCCCTCGCCGTGCCCGAGCACGGTCATCGACAGCTCGGTGTCGCCCACGCCGAGCGCCCTGAGCACGCCCGACGGCTCGGTCGTCAGCCGCAGCCCGCCGTCGCCGGCCGAGACCACGATGCGCTGGTGCAGCCGGTCGTAGGTGCCCTCGAGCCCTGCGGCCTCGGCGGGGGCCGCGGCAGCATCGCCGCCGGTGACGCCGGCCAGGGGATCGACGGCCTCGGGCCCCAGGTCGAGCAGGTCGGCGGCGACCCGCTCGACCATCGTGTGGATCACGGGAGCGCCGGCGGGGCTGTTGACCATGGCGCACACCGCCAGGTCGCGCTGGGGCACGACCCGCAGCAGCGCCCGCTGCCCGAAGGTGTCGGCGTCCTGGCCGAGGCAGGTCACGTCGCCCCAGCGCCGCACGGTCCAGCCCAGTGCCGAGCTCTCGCCCGGCACCGCGCCCACCGTGTGCGGCCGCTGCATGGCCTCGACCGCGGCCGGGGTCAACAGGTCGCGGCCGTCGGCCGCCCGCCCGGCGCGCAGGTGCAAGCGAGCGAACGCCAGCAGCTCGCCGGCGGGGGCGACGATGCCGCCCATGGGACCGTTCGAGCGGGTCAGCGACCAGCGCGGCTGGCGCACCGGTGCCGCGCCCGGGGCCTGCACGTGCCCGACCGCGACGTCGTGGAGCAGGGCGTGCTGGGGGAGCGTCACCGTGGCGCGGCAGCCGAGGGGCCGGGTCAGCCGTCGCCGCAGCACCCGGTCGAAGTGGTCGCCGGTGGTCACCTCGAGCAGCCGGCCCACCACCCCGTAGCCGGTGTTGCAGAAGCTGTAGGCAGCGTCGGTCGGATGGATCTGCCCCAGGCCGGCCAGCGTGGCGACGTAGCGAGCCAGCGCGTCGTCGTTCCAGCCCGTGTCGATCAGGTGGTCGCCCTCGAGCCCGCTCGTGTGGGTGAGCAGGTGGCGGGGCGTGATCTCGATGGTGGCCGCCGGGTCGGCGACGGTGAACTCCTGCAGCGGCGACCGCACCGGCTCGTCGAGCGAGATGACCCGGGCGCCGACGGCCTGCATCACGAGCGTCGCCGTGTAGACCTTGGTGATCGACCCGAGCTGGAAGAGCGTGGCCGGGCTGACGGGGGTGCCCGTGACGACGTTGGCCACGCCGTAGGCGGCGATCGCGGTCTCGTCACCGACCAGCACGCCGCACACGGCGCCGGGCACGCGGTGCTCGGCGGCCAGCTCGGCCAGGTGCCCCTCGAGGCGGGACCGGTAGTCGGCGAGGGCGGACATGCGCCCGCGCACGGTAGCCCGGCGCGCCGCGGCGCTGCGGCAGGTCGATCCCGGCGCCCGCGCGTTCCCGGTAGCGTGGAGCACCGTCTATGAGCACCCGCCGGCTGATCGTCGCCGCCCTGCTGTGTGGCCTGGCCATCCTCGTGGCCTTCAGCGTGCAGTTGGCGCTGGCCCTGTAGTCGGGCGCGCGAGCCGCCGGCACCCGATCGGGGCGGGCCGCCGGGCCGGTAGAGTCGCGCGGTACCGGCCCACGTCACTCCTGGAGGTGGTCCCCACGGCCGATCACTTCGATGTCGTCGTCATCGGCGGCGGCCCCGGCGGCTACGCGGCGGCGCTCTACGGCGCCAGCGCCGGGCTCAACATCGCGCTCGTCGAGAAGCGCTGGATCGGGGGCACCTGCCTCAACGTCGGCTGCATCCCGGCCAAGGAGCTGCTCGAGACCGCGCACGTCCACCGCACCGTCGCCGAGGCCGCGGCCTTCGGCATCAACGCCGGCGAGCCGCGCGTCGACTGGTCGGTCACGCTCGAGCGCAAGCAGGCGGTGGTCGACGAGCTGGTGGGCGGGGTGACCACGCTGCTCAAGGGCCGCAAGGTCACGATCTACGACGGCTACGGGCGGTTGCACGCCGGCCGGCGGGTCACCGTCGACCCGAGCGACGGCGCCGAGACGTTCGAGGTGACGGGCGACGCGGTGATCATCGCTGCCGGCTCCGAGACCCGCACGATCCCGGGCTTCGAGGTCGACGGCAAGGTGGTCATGACGTCCGACGAGGTGCTGTCGATGCCCGAGGTGCCGGGCACGGCGGTGGTCATCGGTGGCGGGGCCATCGGCTGCGAGTTCGCATCGATGCTGTCCGACATGGGTAGCCAGGTGACAGTGCTCGAGGCGCTGCCGAAGATCCTGCCCGGCTGCGACAAGGACGTGACCGCGGTCGTCGAACGCTCGTTCAAGAAGCGGGGCATCGACGTGCACACCGGCGTGAACGTCACGGGCCACGAGCCCGGTGACGGCGGCACGGTGGTCAACATCGAAGGGGCGGATCCGATCAAGACCGACGTGGTGGTCGTCTCGGTGGGCCGCAAGCCGGCCACCGACGACATCGGCCTCGACGGCACGCAGGTCCAGCTCGACGAGCGCGGCTTCGTCGTGGTCGACGAGCTGTGCCGCACCGGCGAGGACGGGGTGTGGGCCGTCGGCGACTGCATCGCCACGCCGGCGCTGGCCCACGTCGGCTTCGCCGAGGGCATGGTCGCGATCGACGGCATCCTCGGCGAGCAGGCCCGACCGGTCGACTACGGCAAGGTGCCGTGGGGCATCTACTGCCGCCCCGAGGTGGCCTTCGCGGGCCACTCCGAGCAGTCGGCCAAGGAGGCCGGGCTCGACGTGGTCGCCGCCAAGCACCGCTACAGCGCCAACAGCCGGGCGAAGATCATCGGCGACCAGGAGGGCCTGGTGAAGGTGATCGCGGAGAAGACCACCGACGGCAAGGCCGGCACGATCGTCGGCGTCCACATGGTGGGGCCGTGGGTGACCGAGCAGCTCGGCCAGGGCTACCTGGCCGTCAACTGGGAGGCCACGGTCGACGAGGTCGCCGCCTTCATCCAGCCGCACCCGACGCTGTCCGAGCTCTTCGGCGACACGGTGCAGGACATGACCGGGCGCCGGCTGCACTGATGCGCTGCCGGCCACCCCAGCGAGGACGGGGCGCGACGAGGCGCCCCGCATGACACGGAGGCCCAGGCCTGATGGCCGACATCCAGATGCCCCAGCTCGGTGAGACCGTCACCGAGGGAACGATCACCAAGTGGTTCAAGCAGGTCGGCGACTCGGTCGCCGAGGACGAGCCGCTCTTCGAGGTGTCGACCGACAAGGTCGACTCCGAGGTGCCGTCGCCGGTCAGCGGCACCCTGACCGAGATCCTCGTCGAGGAGGGCGACACGGTCGACGTGGGAGCCCTGCTGGCCCGTGTCGGCGACGCACCGGCCGACGGCCAGGGCGCGCCCGCCGAAGCGCCGGCCGAGGCGCCCGCCGAGGCCGAGGCTGCGCCGGCCGAGACCGAGGCACCCGCCGCCGAGGCCCCGGCGCCGGCCGCCGAGGCGCCGGCCGAGACCCAGGCGCCCGTCGAGGCACCTCCGGCCGAAGCGCCCGCCGCCGAGACCCAGGCCACCGCCGCCGAGGGACCCTCGCAGCCGGGTACCCCGGCGCCCGCCGCCGAGCAGCCGGCGCCCGGCCCCGCGCAGGCGCCGGCGCAGCCGCCGCCGGCCGCCCCGGCCCCCGGCACGCCGGCGACCAACGGCGGCCGGCTGCTGTCGCCGGTCGTGCGCCGGCTGATCAGCGAGAACAAGCTCGACCCCGACGCCATCGAGGGCACGGGGCCGGGCGGTCGCATCACCCGCAACGACGTGCTGGCCGCGCTCGACCGGGGCGCCGCCCAGGCTCCTGCAGCACCCGCGGCGCCGGCCCCGGCCCAGGCGCCCGCCCCCGCCGCACCCCAGGCCCCGGCCCAGGCGCCGGCCGCGCCCCAGGCCCCGGCGGCCCCGGCCCGGGCGCCCGCGCCCCAGCCCGTGGCGCGGGCCGGCGAGCGCGACACCGCCATCCCCCACACCAACATCCGGCGCCGCACGGCCGAGCACATGATCCGGTCGAAGCAGACGTCGGCCCACGTCTACGCCTCCATCGAGATCGACTTCGAGGGCGTCGAGCAGGTGCGCCGCGCCCAGCGCGAGGCGTTCCGGGCGGCCGAGGGCTTCGGCCTGACATACCTGCCGTTCATCAGCCGGGCCGTGGTCGACGCCATCCGCGAGTACCCCGAGGTCAACAGCAGCTTCGGCGAGAACGAGCTGGTGGTGCACAACTACGTCAACCTCGGCATCGCGGTCGACCTCGACTTCAAGGGCCTGATGGTGCCGGTGATCCGCGACGCCGACGGCAAGCGGCTCCGTGCCCTGGCCCGCGAGGTGGTCGACCTGGCCAACCGGGCCCGGTCCAAGCAGCTCGGCCCCGACGACATCGCCGGCGGCACGTTCACCATCACCAACCCCGGCCCCCATGGCACCACCCTCACGCTGCCGGTCATCAACCAGCCCCAGGTGGCCATCGTCTCCACCGACACGGTCAAGCGCCGGCCGGTGGTGGTCGACCTGCCGGGCGGCGACGAGGGCATCGCCATCCACTCGGTGGGCAACATCACGCTCACGTGGGACCACCGGGCCTTCGACGGTGCCTACGCGGCGGCGTACCTGGGCCGAGTCAAGGAGATCATCGAGACCCGTGACTGGGCCGCCGAGCTGGCCTGAGCGGCGGCACCGGTCCGGGCCGCCCGTAGGCTCGTCGCCATGACGCTCCGGGTGCGCTGGCTGGGACGGGTGCCGTACCGCGAGGCCTGGGCGATCCAGCGGTCGCTGCACGCCACCTCGCCCGACGACCACCTGCTGCTGCTCGAGCACCCGCACGTCTACACGCTGGGCGTGCGGGCCGACATGCGCCACGTGCTCGTGCCGCCGGCCGACGTCGGCGCCGACCTGGTGCGCACCGACCGGGGCGGCGACGTCACCTACCACGGCCCCGGCCAGCTCGTGGGCTACCCGATCGTGTCGCTGCCGGCCAAGCGGGGCGACGGCCGGTACGGCATGGCCGACACCGTCGCCTACGTCCGCTCGGTCGAGCAGTTGCTGATCGACGCGCTCGCCGACGTCGGGCTGGCCGGCGCGGGCCGGCTGCGCGAGTACCCGGGCGTGTGGGTCGACCCCGACGGCGACGACCCCCGCAAGATCGCCGCCATCGGCGTGCGGCTGACGCGGGGGCGCTCGATGCACGGGTTCGCCCTCAACGTGGCGCCCGACATGCGCTACTGGGGCTACATCGTGCCGTGCGGCATCCCCGACAAGCGGGTGACGTCACTGGCCGACGAGGGCGTCGACGCCTCGCTGCGCGACGTCACCGACGCGGTGGCGGCCCGGGCGGCCGCCCTGTGGGGACGGGGCGGCGTCGACCGGCGCGACGTCGTGTGGCGCCACCGTCCCGACGACCTGTCGGCCTTCAGCCGGGGCGAGGGCCCCGGGCGCACCGTCTCCGTCACCGGCCGCACGGCGGGCGACCGCGCCCGGCCGCCGGCCGCCGGCCCGTCTCGGGGCCGCACCGCGGCGGGCCCTGCGGCCTCCGTGCCCGCGGCCTCCGCCCTGGCGGCCTCCGGCGACGCGGCGTCCGCCCCCGCGGCCTCCGCCCCCGCGGCGCAGGACGGCGGCGACGGGGTGCCCGTCCGGCTCAAGGGCCGGCTCGCCGAGGCGGGGGTCACGGAGGGCCTCGCCATCGCGGCGCGCAAGCCCGACTGGCTGCGCTCGACCTTCCGCACCGGCGCCGGCTACCTGCGGCTCAAGCACACGATGCGCGACCTGGGGCTGGTCACCGTGTGCGAAGAGGCCGGCTGCCCCAACATCTTCGAGTGCTGGGCCGACGGCACCGCGACGTTCATGATCAACGGCGAGCGCTGCACCCGGGCCTGCGGCTTCTGCCTGGTCGACACCCGCCACCCGGAACCGCTCGATCACGGCGAGCCCGAGCGCGTGGCCGAGGCGGTCGAGCGCATGGGCCTCGGCTTCGCGGTGGTCACCGCCGTGGCCCGCGACGACCTGGCCGACGGGGGCGCGTCGGGCTTCGCCGCCACCATCGGGGCCATCCGCCGCCGCACGCCGGGCGTGCAGGTCGAGGTGCTGATCCCCGACTGCAAGGGCGACCAGGCGTCCCTCGCCACCATCTTCGACGCCCGCCCCGACGTGCTGAACCACAACGTCGAGACCGTGCCCCGCCTGCAGCGGGCCGTGCGCCCCTCGGCCGGGTACGCCCGCAGCCTGGCCGTGCTGGCGTCGGCCGGGCAGGCGGGCCTGGTCACCAAGTCCGGCCTGATCGTCGGCATGGGCGAGACCGACGACGAGGTCGTGTCGACGCTCGCCGACCTGCGGGCCGTCGGGGTCGACATCGTCACCATCGGCCAGTACCTGCGGCCGACGACGCACCACCTGCCGGTGGCCCGCTGGGTCGATCCCGGCACGTTCGCGTCGTACAAGGCGGCGGGCGAGGCGATGGGCATCCCCCACGTCGAGTCCAGCCCCCTCACCCGGTCGAGCTACCACGCCCGCCAGGCCGCGGGGTCGGCCGCCCCGGTCCCGGCGCCGGCGGCCTCGCCCGGCATCGTCGGCTCCGCCTGACGTCGCCGGGGGGCAGGGCAGATCGCGGGTCGACGACGCCTGCCCACGGAACGTCGACCTGCGGGCGCGTCGGGGTGCAACCGCCACGACGGCCCGGGCGTCACTAGGGGCGTGCGAGAGATGAACGCCGAACGGCCGGCGCCGGGCGCGACCGTGGGTGACACGCCGGGCGGTGCCGGTGGCCGCGAGTCGGTACACGAGGTCTACGCCCGCCTCCGCCCCGGGCTGGTGCGCCTCGCGCACCTGCTCACGGGATCGCTCGACATGGCCGAGGACGTGGTCCACGACGCGTTCGTGTCGTGCAGCGGCCGTTGGGCGACGGTCGACGTCCCGGACGCCTACGTGCGCCGGGCCGTCACCAACCACGCCCGCTCCGCGCTGCGACGGCTGGGGCGGGACCGCGACAAGTCCGACCGCTACGGGCGTCGCGCCACGGTCACGCTCGACATCCCCGAGCTCGACGAGACCTGGGAGGTGCTGCGGTGCCTGCCGTCCCGGCAGCGGATGGCCATCGTGCTGCGGTTCTACGACGACAGGAGCGAGGCCGAGATCGCCGACCTCCTCGGTTGCCGGCGCGGCACGGTGAAGTCGCTCATCCACCGGGGGCTGGCCAAGGTCAGGAAGGAGATGGGCCGATGAGAGCACCCACCAGCGACGCCGGTCGCGACGGCGACGCCGTCGATCTCGTCACCCGCACCCTGCGGGCCGTGGCGGCGGCGACACCGGTCCCGGACGATGCCGCGCCCGTGCAGGACGGGGTCGTCCTGGCCCTGCGAGCCGACCGGCAGCCCAGGTTGAGCCGGCGGGGGACCGTCCGGCTCGTCGCGGCCGCGGCCGCCGCGGTCGTCCTCGTGGTGGCCGCCGTGTGGAGCCGGGGAGGCGACGACGTCGAGACCTCCCCGACCGATCCGTCGGTCCCGACGGCACCCCGCCCCGACGTCCGCATGGAGGCGGGTTGGCTGCCCGGCGGGTTCGGCGCCGCGCCGAGTGCGGTGCAGCGCACCCCGGCGATCGACGCCGCGGTCGACGCGGTGCTGTGGGGCGAGGGCGAGGAGGTCGTCGTCGCCGCCGCTGTCGACCTGGGCGACGCGGCTGCCGACCCGAACGTGGTGGCCCGCCGGACCGAGACCGTGCGCACGGCGCTCGAGGGCGCCTTCCGGCCGCCGGACGCCGGGCACGTGGCGACCTCGACGGTGGGTGGGCGCGGCGGTGTCGTGCTCACGCGGGCCGGCGCCTCCCCGGACGCCGCAGCCCTCGCCACCCGCATCGCAGGCGGGGAGCGCCCGGCCGCCACGGCACCGGACGGCGTCGCGCCGACGCCTCTGCCCCTCGACTGGCTGGCCGAGGTGGGCCCCGCCGTGGCCGTCGGGTACCAGGCGGCCGACCAGTCGGGTGCCGTGGCGATCACCGTGGTCGGTGGGCGCCTGCCCGAGGCCCCGATCGTGCAGGCCGTGCTCCCGGGCGCGACGCCGGTCGACGTCCGGGGCCGCTCGGGCTGGAGCGTGGTGCCCCCTGGGTCGGACGACACGTGGGTGACCTGGCAGGAGGCGCCCGGCCTCGTGGTCACCGTGCGGGGGGGCCTGCCCCACGACCAGTTGCTGACCGTGGCCGAGGGCCTGGTGGCCCGCGACGACACGGCGGCGCAGGCTGCCGCACCGCCCGACGTGATCGCCGAGGGGACGGTCGAGGGGTTGGCCTACCGGATCGAGCGGGTGCCTGGCGAGGGCACCGACCGGGGATGGTGCGCCACCGCGGTCGTCGACGGCGACGCGGCCGGCCAGGTCTGCCAGCAGCTCGTGAACGGCCAGCCACTGGACGCCCACCCGTTCGTCCCGGTGGCGCGGTTCGACGGCGGCATCCTGTACCTGGGATCGGTGCCTGCCGGGGTCGCCACGGTGTCGGTCGACGGCTCGGTGGTCGAGACCGTCGACGCCGCGCCCGGCGACGCCGACAGCTTCCCGGTCGCGCTGGTGCCGGTGCCCGACGGGACCGGTGCGGCGACGCTGCGCCTCGACGGCGCCGACGGCGAGGACCTCGGCACGGTCGGCATCGACCACGGTGACCGGGCCGGATGATCTCCGCCCGGCCCCGGCGCCGGCCGTCCCTAGACTCGCCCCATGCTCGCCGAACGTGCTGCCCGCACCCGGTCCCGCATGGCCGAGGTCGGCGTCGACGTGCTGCTGCTCTCGGTGGGGCCCGACCTGCCCTACCTGACCGGGTACCGAGCCATGCCCCTCGAGCGGCTCACCATGCTGGTGCTGCCGCGCGAGGGCGACGCGACCCTGGTCGTGCCCCGGCTGGAGGCGCCTCGGGTCGTCGAGCGCCCGGACGTGTTCGCGCTCAGGCCGTGGGGCGAGACCGACGACCCCGTCGCCATCGTCGCCGACCTGGTGGGCGCGGCCGACGCCGTGGCCGTGGGTGACCACACCTGGGCACGGTTCGTGCTCGACCTGCAGGCGGCGCTGCCGTCCGCCCGCTTCTCGAAGGCCGGCCTCGTCACCGGCCCGTTGCGGGCGGTCAAGGGCGCGGCCGAGGTCGAAGCGCTGCGGCGGGCGGCAGCCGCCGTCGACCGCATCGCGGCCGACCTCCAGGCCGGCGAGATCCCGCTGGTGGGCCGCACCGAGGCCGAGGTGTCGGCCGACCTGGGCCGGCGCATCGTGGCCGAGGGCCATCAGCACGTGAACTTCGCCATCGTGGCGGCCGGGCCCAACGCCGCCAGCCCCCACCACGAGGCCGGCGAGCGGGTCATCGCCGAGGGCGACGTGGTGCTGTGCGACTTCGGGGGCACGATGCTCGACGGCGACGGCGTCGGCTGGTGCAGCGACATCACCCGGTGCGTGCACGTCGGCGAGCCCCCCGAGGAGGTGGCCGCGGCCTACGCGGTGCTGCACGAGGCCCAGCGCGCCGCGGTGGCGGCGGCCGTCGTGGGCACCCCCTGCGAGCAGGTCGACGAGGCGGCCCGGCGGATCATCGCCGACGCGGGCTACGGCGACCGCTTCATCCACCGCACCGGCCACGGCATCGGGGTCGAGGAGCACGAGGACCCCTACATCGTCGCCGGGAACGGCACGCCGCTCGCCACCGGGCACGCCTTCTCCGTCGAGCCGGGGATCTACCTGCCCGGGCGGTTCGGCCTGCGGCTCGAGGACATCCTCGTCGCCGCCGAGGGCGGCCCCGACGAGCTGAACCGGGCCGACCACGGGCTCGCGGTCGTCGAGGCCTGACTCGTCCACCGGCCGGCGGGCGGGCGGGGACGCGGATTCCCGGCGCGCCGGGGGCCGGCCCTACCCTCGCTCGCCGTGATCCGCCTCGACGCCGCCACCGTACTGCTGCAGTGGGCCGTCGGCGGCCTGCTCTTCCTCTGGGTCACGACCCGGGGTCGCGAGGTGGGCATCGGGTACGGCTGGCTGCTGCGGGGCACCTACCTGCTGATGGCGGCCGGTGCCTTCGCGGTGGGCGTGTGGCTCGACCCGGTGCCGGTGCGCGAGGCGTCGGCGCTGGCGGTCGCCGTGGCGGCGGGGGTCGCCCTGGCGGTGTCGGTCGTGCGCCGGAAGGCGGGCGTGGCGGGCGAGCGGGCGCGGGTCGAGCGGCGTTCGGCCCGGGTGGCCGCCATGACCGGCATCGACCGCCGCGCCGACGGTCCCGACCCCGATGCCGCCGAGTTCCCGCCTGCGCTCGACCTGGTGGCGCCGCTGGTCGGCCTGCCCGGCCTGGTGGCGGCGGGCCTCGCGGCCGGCGATCCCGCCCTGCTGTCGGTCGCCCGGGTGCTGGTGGGCGCGGCGTTCCTCGGGTCGGTGTCCGACGCGATGCTGCTCGGCCACTGGTACCTCGTGCAGCCGGGCCTGGCCCGCAAGCCGCTGCTCGAGAT
>DASTFE010000158.1:0-32293 GCA_035708905.1 Acidimicrobiales bacterium
GACCCGATGCCGGGCTCGGTCATGGCGATGGCGGTGACCAGCTCGCCCGAGCAGATGCCGGGCAGCCAGCGGGCCTGCTGCTCGTCGGTGCACAGCGACAGGAAGTACGGCAGGCAGATGTCGTTGTGGAGGGTCCAACCCAGGCCTGCCGCGTTCACGCCGGCCCGCTGGATCTCCTCGGCGATGACCAGGTTGTAGCGGAAGTCGTCGACCCCGCCGCCGCCGTGCTGCTCGGGTGCCGCCATGCCGAGGAACCCGTGGGCCCCGGCTCGGGTGAACAGCGACCGGTCGACGATGCCCTCGCGCTCCCAGCGCTCGTTGTCGGGCACCACCTCGGTGGCGATGAAGCGGCGGACGCTGTCGCGGAAGAGCTCGTGCTCGTCGTCGAGGAGGGTGCGGCGCACGCCCGCCGACGGTACAGCCGCACACCGGCCCGGCCACGGTCACCGCGGATGCGTCGACGCGCCCCGGCCGCCCGGGTACGGTTGCCGACAGCAGTGACGGTAATTGCGGGGGGCGTCCGATGAGCGAAACCACGGCCGGCCGGAGCCGTCCGGCACGTGAGAAGCGCGGCCCGGGTCGGCCGCGCGCGCAACCGCTCGAGCAGCAGCGCCGGGCGGTGCTCGACGCGGCGGGCGCGGTGTTCGCCCAGCACGGGTACCACGGCGCCACCATCGAGGCCGTGGCGCGGCTGGCCGGCACGCCCCGCCCCACGGTCTACGAGCTGTTCGGCAGCAAGGACGAGCTGTACGGCGCCGTGATCGACGTCGCCGCCGACCGGGTGGTCACCCGCCTCTCCGAGGCCTTCACCGAGTCGCAGGACTTCCCGCTCGAAGCCTTCGTCCGCCACAACTTCGCGGCCGTGTTCGACCTGTTCGAGCAGGACCACGATGCGGTCACGGTGCTGCTCAAGGCCGAGCAGGGCGCGGTCGACCGGCCCACCGAGGCCCCCAGCGAGGTGCGCCACCGGGTGCTGCAGGAGATCAGCGAGTTCACCCGGTCGCGCTGGGAGGAGCTGGGCGTCGAGATCGGCGACTCGGCGGAGGTCATGGCGCTGATCTACTTCCGGATGGCCGAGGGCCTCGCCATCCGGCGCGCCGCCGACGACCGCTGGGACCGCGAGGCGTTCATCGACCTGCTCACCGAGTTCACGCTCGGGGGCATCGACCGCCTGTGGACCCAGTCGCTCGACGTGCTGGTCGCGGCCGGGCGGCCGGCAGCCCGGCGTCCGTGACCGCCGCGGCCGCCGCCCGGGTGGCGGTGGTGGTCGGTGGGGGAGGACCGCCGGACGTCGCGCTCGGCGACCTGGGCGACCTGGGCGAGGACCCGCTCGTGATCGCCGCCGACTCCGGCCTGGCCCACGCCCTCGACCTCGGGCTGGCCGTCGACCGGGTGGTGGGCGACATGGACTCGGTCGACCCCGGCCTGCTCGACGCCGCGGCCGCCGCCGGCACGCGCATCGACCGCTACCCCGAGGCGAAGGACGCGACCGACCTCGACCTGGCGCTCGACGCCGCCCTGGCGGCCGGTCCGTCGCGCCTGGTGGTCGTCACCGGGCGGGGCGACCGCCTCGACCACGCCCTCGCGGTCGCGCTGGCCCTGGCGGCGCCGGGCCGGGCGCCCGGGGTCGACGTCGAGGCCTGGATCGGCCCCGCCCACCTGTGGGTCGTGAGCGGCCAGGGCACCCTGGCGGGCCGGCCCGGCGACCTGGTCAGCCTGCTGCCCGCCCACGGCCCCGCTCGGGGGGTCACCACGACGGGCCTGCTGTACCCGCTCGCCGACGAGGACCTCGACCTCGGCAGCAGCCGGGGCGTCAGCAACGAGTGGGTGGCGGAGGAGGCGACGGTGCGCGTGCGGTCGGGCGTCCTGCTGGCGGTGGCGCCGGGGGCGGCCGGCACGCACTGGGCGAGGGCGCGGGGCTGAGCCGGCACCATCGCGCGGTTGGGCGACCGCCGCCGGGAGGTGCCACGATCGCCGCGTGGACGTCACGGCCGACCTCGACGCCCCCTGCCCGCCCGACGAGCTGTTCGCCTGGGTCGACGACCTGGGGCGGTACCCGCGATGGCTCGACATCGTGCCGCGGGCGTCCGCGGCCGAGCCCCATCCGGACGACCCGGGGCCGGCCTGGTCGGTCGACCTGCGGGGCCGCCTGGGGCCCTTCGCCCGGTCGAAGCGCCTCCGCATGGCCCGGACGGTGCACGAGCCGCGCCGGGTGCGGTTCGAGCGCGTCGAGCACGACGGCCGGCAGCACTCGCCGTGGGTGCTGTCGGCCGAGGTGACCGGCATCGCCGGCGGCAGCCGGCTGCGGATGCACCTGCACTACGGCGGCAGCCTGGTCGGGCCGCTGGTCGAGCGCCTGCTGGCCGACGAGATCGCCCGGTCGCGCCCCCGCCTGCTCGCCCTCCTGGCGGAGGACGGCGTGGCGGGATGAGGGCTCACACCGCGGCCCGGGCGGCGTAGCGGCCGTCTCGCCGGTCGAGGTGCAGGGCCAGCCCGAACGCCTCGGACAGCACCTCCGCCGTGAGCACCGCGCCGATCGGCCCGGCGGCCAGCACCCGGCCGCCGCGCAGCACGAGCGCGTGGGTGAAGCCCCGCGGGATCTCCTCGACGTGGTGGGTGACCAGCACCGTCGGCGGCGTGGTCGGGTCGTCGGCCAGGTGGGCGAGCCGGGCCACGAGGTCCTCGCGGGCGCCGAGGTCGAGGCCGGCCGTGGGTTCGTCGAGCAGCACCAGGCCGGGGTCGCCCCACAGCGACCGGGCGAGCAGCACGCGCTGGCGCTCGCCCGACGAGAGGGTACCGAAGGTGCGGTCCGCGAGCCCGGCGGCGCCGGTGCGCCGCAGCAGATCGAGCGCGGCCCGCCGGTCGTCGGGGCCGTAGGTGTGCCACCACGTCTCCAGGGCCGCCTCGCGGGCCGTCATGACGGCGTCGACCGCGGTGACCTCGGGCCGCAGCATGTCGGCGAAGGCGGGACTGACCAGGCCGATCCTGGTTCGCAGCCGGCGCACGTCGACCCGGCCCAGTCGCTGGCCGAGCACGTCGACGGTGCCCGACGACGGGTGGAGGTACAGCGATGCGACCCGCATCAGCGTCGTCTTGCCCGAGCCGTTCGGCCCGAGCACGACCCAGCGCTCGCCGGCCCGCACGGTCCAGTCGACGGCGTCGAGGATCGTGGTGGGCGGGCGCACGACGCGCACCCCGGCGAGGCACAGCGCGATGTCGGTCGGCGGGGTCACGGCGGCCGACGGTACGCGGGCGGGGCACGCCGCCGCAGGTCGCACCCGCGACGGCCCGTGCTCGGCGGCTCGGATCGACGATCTCGACACAGAATCGCAATGTTCGTAATGAGTTCGTTAAAGTCCTCGCCCCATGCGCCGAGAACTCCTCGCACCGACGCTGCTCGCCGGCGGCCTGGTCGTCGTCCTGTCGACGAGCGGGCTCACGCTGACCGGTGAGGGCGGCGACGGCGTCCACCTCGAAGCGATCGACGCGGTGCCGATCGCGGCGGGGCGCGACGTCCCCACCGCCGGCGACCGCTCGACCGTGCCGTCGGCCCCGCCGACGACGGCGAAGGCCGTACCGACCACGACGACCACGACGACGCTGCCGCCGACGACCACGACCACGGCGCCGCCCCCGACCACGACGACCGCCCCGCCGGCGCCCGAGCCGGCGGTGAGCTCCGGCGGCGGGATCGTGTGCCCGGTCTCCGGCGGGGCCAGCTTCGTCGACAGCTGGGGCGCGGCCCGCTCGGGAGGCCGGGCGCACCAGGGCACCGACATGATGGCACCCCACGGCACGCCCACCCTCGCCCCGGTGAGCGGCACGGTCGAGCACCGCGGCAGCTCGGTGGGCGGGCTGTCGTGGTACGTCCACGGCGACGATGGGAACACCTACTACGGCACGCACCTGTCCGGATACGAGAACGAGGGCGCCGGCTGGGTCGCCGCGGGCACCGTGATCGGCTACGTGGGCGACTCGGGCAACGCCGCCGGCACGCCGCACCTGCATTTCGAGTACCACCCGGGCGGCGGCAGTCCGGTCAACCCCTACCCGCTGGTGGCCGCCGCCTGCTGACCGCTGGCGCGGCTCGCGGTTACCGCGGGTAAGGCGGCGGCGCCGGGTTGGACGGCCGGCGGGCGGCCGCCGCTACGGTGGCGGGGTGCGCATCGGCATCCTCGGTGGAACCGGCCCCGCGGGCAGGGCACTCGCCGCCCGCCTGGCCTCGGTCGGCTATGACGTGGTGGTGGGCTCACGGTCCAAGTACCGGGCGATGGAGGTCGTCGACAGGCTGCTCGAGCAATGGCCAGAACGCAGCCTGACGATCGGCGCGGCCGACAACGCCCATGCCGCCGACGCCGACGTCGTCGTGATCGCCACGCCGTGGGACGGCGCCACGCAGACCGCGGTCTCGGTCGAGCACCAGCTCCGCGGCAAGGTCGTCGTGTCGATGGCCAACGCGCTCACCAAGATCGGCAAGGAGTTCCAGCCCCTGGTGCCGCCGCGCGGCTCGGTCGCCGCCAGCGTCCAGGCCGCCGTGCCGCACTGCAAGGTGGCGGCCGCGCTGCACCACGTGCCCGCCAAGGAGCTGGGCGACCTGCGCCATCCCATCGAGAGCGACGTGCTCATCTGCTCCGACCACGCGTCCGCCGTCGAGGTCACGAGCGAGATCGTGGCCAAGATCCCCAACATGCGCCCGCTCAACGCCGGCGAGCTGGCCATGGCGACGCCGATCGAGTCGTTCACCGCCGTGCTGCTGCAGCTCAACATGCACTACAAGACGCGCGTGGCGGTGCGGCTCACCGGCATCCCCGACGACGACCCGGGCGATGCCGCGACGCCCGCGACGGGCGGCGCCGCCCCCGCCGAGCCGTCGGGCGACGGCAAGGGCAACGGCACGCGGCGGCGTCCCAAGGCCGACGCACCTGCCGAGCCGGCCCCATGACCGACGGCGACCCCCGCGACGCGGCGCCCATGCGGCTGCACGACACCGCGCGCGGCGAGGTCGTCCCCTTCGCGCCCGGCCCGGTCGTGACGATGTACACGTGCGGCATCACGCCCTACGACGCCACCCACCTGGGCCACGCCGCCACCTACCTGACCTACGACGTGCTGCAGCGCCGGCTGCGCGACCGCGGCCACGAGACCCGGTGCGTCCGCAACGTCACCGACGTCGACGACGACATCCTGCGGCGGGCCCGCCAGCTCGGCGTGCACTACCTCGACCTAGCCGCCGCCGAGACGGCCCGCTTCGACGACGACATGCGGGCCCTCGAGCTGCTGCCGAGCTGGAGCGAGCCGCGGGCCACGTCGGCCATCGCCGACATCCGCGGCTTCATCGGGATGGTGCTCGACCGGGGCTTCGCCTACCGGGCGGGCGGCGGGGTCTACTTCGACGTGTCCCGCTTCGAGCACTTCGGCCAGCTCAGCCACCTCGGCCGCGCCGAGATGCTGGCCCTGGCCGCCGAGCGGGGCGGCAACGTCGACGACCCCCACAAGGAGGACCCGCTCGACTTCGTGCTCTGGCAGCCGTCGGCCGACGACGAGCCGTCGTGGGAGTCGCTGTGGGGGCCGGGCCGGCCGGGCTGGCACATCGAGTGCTCCGCGCTCGCCATGCGCGAGCTGGGCACGACCATCGACCTCCACGGTGGTGGCACCGACCTGGTGTTCCCCCACCACGAGTGCGAGGCCGCCCAGTCCGAGGCCGCCACTGGCGAGCCCTTCGTGCGCCACTGGATGCACCAGGCGATGGTGCAGATGGACGGCGAGAAGATGTCCAAGTCGCTGGGCAACCTGGTGTTCGTGTCGGACCTGCGCAAGGCGTGGGACCCGCGCGCCATCCGGTTGGCGGTGCTGGCCCACCGCTACCGCGACGAGTGGGAGTGGAACGACGACGTGATGCCCGAGGCGGCCGACCGCCTGGCCGGCTGGCAGGCGGTGACCACCGGCGACGGCGACGCGGCGCTCGACGAGGTGCGGGCCTCGCTCGACGACGACCTCGACACCCCCCGGGCGCTGCGGGCCATCGACGAGGCGGCCGACGCGGGCAAGGACGTCGCCCTGGCGGCCGGCCTGCTGGGCGTCGATCTCATGGCTCCCGCCTGAGCGCGGCGCGGGCCGCGCTCACCGCGTCCGGCGCGCACCCGTCACGGACGGTCCCGCCGGGCGTAGGCTGGCGGCTCATGCCCGACGGGGGAGACGACCAGCGCCAGTACGGCACGCTCTACCCGGTCGCGCGCGCCATCCTGACGCCGATATTCCGGGCGGCGTGGCGCATCCACACGTGGGGCACCGGCAACCTGCCCGACCACGGCCCCGCGATCCTCTGCCCCAACCACACGGCGGCCATCGACTCGTTCCTGCTGCCCTCGGTGTTGCCCCGCCGCATCACGTTCGTGGGCAAGGCCGAGTACCTCGACGACTGGAAGACCAAGCACCTGTTCCCGGCACTGGGCATGATCCCCATCGACCGCAAGGGCGGCGATTCCAGCCAGCGGGCCCTCGACGCCGCCGCAGGGGTGCTCCAGCGGGGCGAGCTGTTCGGCATCTACCCCGAGGGCACGCGCAGCCGCGACGGCAAGCTGCACAAGGGCCACACCGGCCCCGCCCGGCTGGCGCTGCGCACCGGGGCACCGCTCGTGCCGGTGGGCATCATCGGCACGCGCGAGATCCAGCCGCCCGGGGCCTCCGTCCCCCACCTGTTCCGCCCGTGCGAGATCCGCATCGGCCGCCCCATCGACGTCAGCCAACGGGCCCGCTCCGACGAGCGCCTGCTGCTCCGCCAGATCACCGACGAGCTGATGTACGAGATACGCGAGCTTTCGGGGCAGGAGTACGTCGACGAGTACGCCACCCGGTCGCCCGAGAGCATCCCGTCGCAGCCGGCCGCGGTGCGCGTCATGCAGGCGACCGGCTGACCCTCGGGGCCGGGTCCCGGCGGCCAACGCGTGCGGGAGTGCCCGCCGCCGGTCGGTAACCTCGGCGGCCATGGCCGAGATCGAGATCACCCTGCCCGACGGTTCCACGCGCACCGTGGAGCAGGGCACCACCGCGCTCGGCCTGGCGCGCAGCATCGGCTCCCGCCTGGCCAAGGCCGCGGTGATCGCCGAGATCAACGGCGACGAGCGCGACCTCGGCACCGAGCTGCGCGACGGCGACCGCGTGGCCATCGTCACGGCCGACAGCGAGCGGGGGCTGTACACGATCCGCCACTCGACCGCCCACGTGCTGGCCCAGGCGGTGCTCGACCTGTTCCCCGAGGCCACGTTCGGCATCGGGCCCCCGGTCGAGGACGGCTTCTACTACGACTTCGAGCTGCCGGGCGGGGCGACGTTCACGCCCGACGACCTCGAGCGCATCGACGCCCGCATGCGCGAGATCATCGACGAGCGGCAGCCGTTCGTGCGCGACGAGATCCCCGCCGACGCCGCCCGCGAGGTGTTCGCGGGCCACCGGTACAAGCTCGAGATCATCGACAACGCCTCGTCCGATCCCATGTCGGGCACCGGCGACCGGGGCGAGGTGCGCACCTACGAGAACCCGCCCAGCAAGCCCAAGGACCACCCGCCCTTCCACGGCCACCCGGGCTTCATCGACCTGTGCCGTGGCCCCCACGTGCCCGACACCGGCACCCACCTCGGCCACTTCCAGCTCATGCGGGTGGCCGGCGCCTACTGGCGGGGCGACGAGCACAACCCGCAGCTCCAGCGCATCTACGGCACGGCCTGGGACAGCCGCAAGGCCCTCGAGCAGCACCTGCACCACCTCGAGGAGGCTGCCAAGCGCGACCACCGCAAGCTGGGCGCCGAGCTCGACCTGTTCCACTTCCCGCCCGAGGTCGGCAGCGGGCTGCCCGTGTACCACCCCAAGGGCGGGCTGGTCCGCAAGCTGATGGAGGACTACAGCCGCGACGAGCACGAGCGGGCGGGCTACGAGTTCGTGTTCACGCCCCACATCGCCAAGGCCGACCTGTTCGAGATCAGCGGGCACCTCGAGTGGTACGCCGAGGGCATGTACCCCCCGATGGAGCTCGACGAGGGGCACAAGTACTACCCCAAGCCGATGAACTGCCCGATGCACATGCTCATCTTCGGGGCGCGCCAGCGCTCGTACCGTGAGCTGCCGCTGCGGCTGTTCGAGTTCGGCACCGTCTACCGCTACGAGTTGTCGGGCGTGGTGCACGGCCTGCTGCGGGCCCGGGGGTTCACCCAGGACGACTCGCACATCTTCTGCACGGCCGAGCAGCTCGGCGGCGAGTTGACCAGCCTGCTGGCCTTCGTGCTGCGGCTGCTGCGCGACTACGGCTTCGACGAGTTCGAGGCCGAGCTGTCGACCCGCCCCGACAAGTTCGTCGGCGACCCGGCCGACTGGGACGACGCCGAGGCGGCGCTGCGCGAGGCGGTCGAGGCGTCGGGCATCCCGTACGTGATCGCGGAGGGCGAGGGGGCGTTCTACGCGCCCAAGATCGACGTGCACGTGCGCGACGCGATCGGCCGGCGCTGGCAGCTCTCGACCCTGCAGGTCGACTTCCAGTTCGCGGACCGGTTCGACCTGACCTACGTGGGCGCCGACAACCAGCGGCACCGCCCGCGGATCATCCACCGGGCGCTGTTCGGGTCGTTCGACCGGTTCTTCGGCGTGCTGCTCGAGCACACGGCCGGTGCCCTGCCGGCGTGGCTGGCCCCGGTGCAGGCGCAGCTGCTGCCCGTGCGCTCCGACCACGAGGACCACGCCCGCGAGCTGGCCGGCCGGCTGCGGGCCGAGGGCTTCCGGGTCGATGTCAGCGACGCGGACGAGCCGCTCGGTGCCCGCATCCGCAAGGCCAAGCTCGACAAGGTGCCCCACGTGCTGGTGGTCGGCGACGACGACGTGGCGAACGACACGGTGGGCGACAACCCCCGGGGCGGCGAGGTCGAGCGCGACGTGCCGGTGGCGACGTTCGTCGAGCGGCTGCGCGACGAGATCGCGTCCCACGCGGCGTGATGGCGGGCGCGAGGGGCCCCGCCGTGGGTGACGAGGCGGCGCCGTCGCGGGTCATGGACCGCCTGTGGGCCGGCTGGCGGTCGACCTACGTGGCGGCGGCCGGCAACGGGGCGCTGGCGGGCGAGGGGTCGCTGTTCCGGCGCATCCTCGCCTCGGGTCTGCCCGACGACGAGACGCACATCGTGTGGCGGGGCGAGCAGGTGTTCGCCATCCTCAACGCCTTCCCCTACACGTGCGGCCACATGCTGCTGATGCCCTACCGCGAGGTGCCCGAGCTCGAGGACCTCACGCCCGACGAGGCAGCCGAGCTGTGGGCGGCCGTGCGCGACGCGGTGGTGGCGGTCAAGGCCGCGTACCGGCCGCAGGGGGTCAACGTCGGCCTCAACCTGGGCGAGGCCGCGGGGGCCGGCATCCCGTCGCACCTGCACGCGCATGTGCTGCCCCGCTGGAGCGCGGACTCCAACTTCATGACGGCGGTCGCCGAGGCCCGGGTGCTGCCCGAGTCGCTCGACGACTCGTGGGCCAAGCTGCGGGCCGCGTGGCCGGTCGCCCCGTCCGGGCCCGGCGCCGCCGCCACCGGGGGATGATCCCCCGCGATCCTGCCGCGGGATCGGGGGCTCCGGCCCCGGTTTCCGCGGCGAGAACCACGGTCACTACCGTCGCAGGCGCCATGGCCGACGAGCCCCGCCCCGACGAGCCCACGCCCGGCGATCCCGACGGCGACGAGGACGTCGTCGACGAGCTGCCCGAAGACCTCGACGCCGCCGGCTTCGTCGGTCCGTACCTGTTCCCGAACAACAACCGGCGGCGGGTCCCGGGCTACCTGTACCTGGCGTCGGCGGCCGCGTGCGCGACCGTGTGGGCGCTGGTCGACGACTCGCCCTACGTCAACGGCGGCTTCCTGTTCGCGGCCGTGCTGCTGGCCGTCGTGGGCGCGTACCAGATCGCCTCGGGCTGGAACCTCGACGCCGACGAGCAGGACGCCCTGGTCGCCGCCAGCCGGGCCGTCGGATTCCCGGTGGGCCACGCCTCGGCCCAGATGGGCTGGCGCGGGCTGCGCAGCCGCCCGACGTGGCGCATCCTGCTGTACTCGGCCGAGAACCCCCCGGCCAAGCGAGGGCTCGTCCTGGTCGACGGCGTCGACGGCGAGATCGTCCAGCACTTCGTCGAGGACAACCCCGAGGACTGGTCCGAGCTCGACGCGGGGGAGTAGCCCGTCCACGTCCCCGAATCGGCGGGATTCCGGCCGGATCGGCGGCGGTACGGTGGCCGCCATGGTGAGCCTCGACGAGGTCGCTCGGATGGCCCTGGACCTGCCCGAGGTCACGGAGGGCGAGAGTCGCGGCAACCGCACGTGGTCGGTCGCCGGCAAGGCGTTCGCGTGGGAGCGGCCGTTCAGCAAGGCGGACATCCGGCGCTTCGGCGACGCCACCCCGCCGGCGGGAGCGATCCTCGCGGTACGGGTCGAGGACCTCAGCGAGAAGGAGGCCGTGCTCGCCGCCCAGCCCGGCGCGTTCTTCACGATCCCGCACTTCGACGGGTACGCGGCGGTGCTGATCCAGCTCGAGGCGGTCACGGCGCGAGCGCTCCGCGAGGCGCTGGTCGACGGCTGGTTGGCGTGCGCGCCGCGCAACCTGGCGGACGAGTACGTCCAGAACGAGGCGGGCGGTCGCTGACCGACGCCCGGTCGCTACGCGTCCCCGCAGTGAGCCGGGGGGTCGGGGTGTCGGTCCCGCAGCTCGAGAAGCCGGTCGGGCACGTTCGTGAACATGCCGTCCACGCCGGCGTCGAGCAGCCGCCCCATCTCGTCGGGGTCGTCGACGGTGTAGGGGTGGACGTCGAGGCAGCGGGCGTGGGCCGCGTCGACGATCGCCGCGTCCACGTTCCCGCTCGACGGGCCGATGGCGACCGCGTACTGGCGGATCTCGTCGAGCATCGCCTCGTCCACCGGTGACGGACCGACCGGGAGCAGTTGCACGAGCGGTAGCTCGGGCCGCCGGGCGTGGATCAGGCGCAGGCTGTCGGCGCTGAACGACTGGATGAGCACCTGGCGGGAGCGGCCCGCTGCGCCGGCGAGGCCCGTCCCGTCGAGCAGGTCGAGGAGGGCCTGCTCCATGCCGGGTTGCGCCTCGGGCGACTTGGTCTCGACGTAGTAGCGCACGTCGGGCCCGTAGCGCTCGACGATCTCCTCCATGGTGGGGATCCGCAGGCCCACGTACGCCGGGTCGGCGAGGTCGGGGTGGGCGTCGTTGAACCACGAGCCGACGTCGCACTCGCGGAGCTGGGCGAGCGTCCTGGTGGTGACAGGGCCGGTGCACGAGTCGGCGGGGCCCCGCGCCGTGCGGTCGAGCGTGTCGTCGTGCAGGGCGACGAGCACGCCGTCGGCCGTCAGCTGCAGGTCCTGCTCGATGTAGTCGGCGCCTTGCGCCAGCGCCAGGTCGTAGGCGGCGACGGTGTGCTCGGGAGCGTACGCCGACGCACCGCGGTGGGCGATCACCGTGGCCGCGGGCGCCGCCGTGCTCTCGCTCGTGCCGGTGCCGCTGCCGGCATCGGCGGTCGTCGTGACGTCGGAGGGCGCGGTGGCGTCGTCGCCGCCACCGCCGCAGCCGGCAACCGCGACGGCTACGAGCAGGGTCGACAGAACCGCGGCCCGCACGTGCGGGCGCTCGGGCCGTGACCCACCGCTGCGGCGCCTCTCGCGGCGCACGATCGTCTTCTGCTCGCTCATCGCCCGATGATCGTTCACCGGCGATGCGCCGGTGGCCCGTACCGGTCACAGGCCGGGAGAGCAGCGGATGATCGTCGGTCCACCGGTGCGATGCTGTAGGGCATGTCGGGATCGGATCCGAAGGCCGCGCTCCACCGTTACCTGCAGATCGCCCGCGAGGCGCTGATCTGGAAGCTGGACGGGCTGTCGGAGTACGACGTTCGCCGCCCGATGGTCCCGACGGGTACGAACCTGCTGGGCCTGGTCAAGCACGTGGCCAGCGTCGAGCTGGGCTACTTCGGTGACACCTTCGGGCGCCCGTCGGGCGAGCCGCTGCCGTGGTTCGAGGACGATGCCGAGCCCAACGCCGACCTGTGGGCCACCGCGGACGAGTCGCGCGAGCAGATCGTCGGGCTGTACCGGCGAGCGTGGGCGCATTCGGACGCCACGATCGAGGCGCTCGCGCTCGACGCTGTCGGCCACGTGCCGTGGTGGTCCGACGACGGGCGTGAGGTGACGCTGCACCGGATCCTGGTCCACATGATCGCCGAGACCAACCGGCACGCCGGCCACGCCGACATCGTCCGCGAGCTCATCGACGGGTCGGCCGGCCTGCGGGCGGGCAGCACCAACCTCCCGGCGGGCGACGACACGTGGTGGGAGGACCATCGGGACCGGGTCGAGCGCGCGGCGCGGCAGGCCGGCGGCGGCGCATCCGGTCCACCGGCGAGCTAGCCGAGACCGACGGATGGCCCCGGCGCACCGGGTCGTCGCCGGTCGAACCGCCGGACAGCGGGGGTCGCCGGGTAGCGCACGCCGGTCCACCCGCGGCCGCGGAGGCCCCTCTCGCTACCCTCGCTGGTCGTGCGTTCGTCGCTCGCCGCCGCCCTCGCGGTCGCCCTCGCCGCCGGGGCCTGCGGGGGGTCGTCCTCGGCCGACCGAGACACGACCACGACCGAGCGCCCGGCGCCGGCCGCCGGCGAGGCGACCACGACGACGGCTGCCGCGCGCCCCGAGCCCGCCGACCCGACGACCACGACGACCACGACGACCGCGCCGGTCGACGCCGGCGACCTGCGGCCGCCCGCACCCGGTGCCGACCCGGCGGCGCTGGCCGCCCAGATCGCGGCGGCCGAGGCCACGCTCCGCCGCCCCGACGTCACCGACGCCGAGGTGGCGGCCGCCGGGCTGGCCCAGCAGGTCGCCTACCGCCAGCTCGGCGACCACCCCGAGTGGGACGCGGCGGTGCTCGACGCGCTGCCGGCCGAGCTGCGGCCCGTGGCCGAGAGCCACGCGGCCGCCCGCCGCGACCTGCGGGCGCTCGCCGGCGAGCCGGCCGCCGAGATGCCTGCCTGGCGCATCGTCGCGCCCGAGCCGGCCGACGACCTGGTGGCCTGGTACCAGGCGGCCGGCGCCGAGTTCGGCGTGCCGTGGCAGCACCTGGCCGCCATCAACCTGGTCGAGACCGGGATGGGCCGCATCCGGGGCACCTCGGTCGCCGGCGCCCAGGGGCCGATGCAGTTCATGCCGGCCACGTGGGAGGCCTACGGCGAGGGCGACGTCGACGACCCGTCCCAGGCCATCCGGGCGGCCGCCCGCTACCTGGCCGCCCACGGTGCCCCCGCGGACATGGCCGGCGCCCTGTGGCACTACAACCACAGCGACCGCTACGTGCGAGCCGTCCAGCGCTACGCCGACCTGGTGGTCGAGCACCCCGGGGCCTACGCCGGCTTCCACGCCTGGGGCATCTGGTACTGGACCACGGCGGGCGACCTCTACCTGCCGGTCGGGTGGGAGGCGCAGGAGCCGGTCCCCGTCGACCGCTACCTGGCCACCCACCCCGGCTGAGAGCAGGTCGCCCGCCGGGCCCGGATCGTGGTCACCGGCGGCGCAGGTCGACCTCCGTGACCCGGCCGCCGGCGACCCGGACGACGGTCAGCGGCGACCCGTCGTCATCCAGCAGGACGTAGCCACCCTCGGCGACCTCGGGGAACACGGCGACCTGCACGGTGCCGCCGCTGGTCACCAGGGGGTGGACGCCCGTGTGGAACCGGTCGGCGGGACGATCCTCGGGCGCGGCCTCGATCTCGTCGCGGGCGGGACTGCCGTCGAGGTAGACGACCACCGCGCCGATCCCCTCGCCGATGTCGAGGAGCGGGGTGGTGACCTCCGGGTCGGGACTAGGCGGCCGGGACGTCATAGCCGCTGTAGGGCAGGCCGAGGAACGGGAACCGGTCGAGGAAGCTGCGCACGGGCGGGAACGTGCCGTCCTCGATCGCCGACACGGCGTCGTCGGGCGTGAACGCCGGGTCGATCAGCGGGTAGGTGGCGCCCGCGACCGCCCGCAGCTCGATCGTGACCACGTCGTCGCCGACCCGCCGGCCGTTGGGGAACCCGGCCAGGTCGCCGCCGAGGATGCCCAGGCGGTGCGGGCTGTGCGCCGGTGGGATTGCGACGTTGAGGCGCAGCTCGTCGGCCTGGGTGGGCCCCGTGAAGTTCTGGAAGCCGTCGATCAGGCCCGCGGGGATGCCGGTCAGCAGGATGGCCACCAGGTCGGCACGGTCGGCGTCGAGGGCCGCCAGGTTGGGGAACACCCCCGGGTAGAGCTGCGGCAGCAGCCTGGCCAGCTCGGGCCTGGCCACGAACCGGGCGAACCGGCTGTCACTGTCCGGCCCCTGGGCGTTCCAGGCGTCCTTGCGGGCCAGCGGGACGATCACCTCGTTGAACAGCGGGTTGCCGAGCCGCGACACCTGCACCCACGGGCCGGCGCCCCGGCGGTCGCCGTCGCCCTCGCGGACCAGCGCCTTCTGGCGGCTGGCCGCCCCCCACACGCCGATGACCGCAGAGGCCGCCATCGGGTCGCGGGGCACCGATCCGTCGCGGGTGAGGTCCGCGATCGGCACCTGGAGGGCCAGCGAGTGGACGTTGACGTTCGCCAGCGCGTCCACCCCGTCGGCGCTGGCCGTGGGGATGACGTGCAGGTTCTGGAACGGGCGCAGCGTCGCGAGGTCGAACACCGAGCCGAGGTCGACGTAGAAGCCCTCGGCCCGCTGGCCGGCGAACACCGTCTCGCCCGTCCGCAGCGACGTCACCGCCGCGTCGGCCAGCGACCCGTAGTCGGGCGTCGAGCGGGGCCCGATGTTGCATGGCGGCGCCGCCAGCCCGGTGCCCAGCACCCGCACGCGGGGTCGGCGGCCCCGCCTGCGCGTCACCTTGGTGATCGAGTAGCGCTGCCGGCGGTTCCAGTTCGGATCGTCGAGCGCGGTGATCGGGCCCGTGTTGTAGAGGAACGTGTCGGGGTTGGTGTTCCGCGTCTCGAAGCGGAACTGGTAGGTGATGTCCGGCTTGCCGTCGCCGTCGTTGTCGACGTGGATCTCGTAGAGGACGTCGTCGGCGAACTCGTAGAAGTTGGGCCCGCCGGCCGGTGCCTCGACCGGCAGGTAGTTGGTGATGATCGTGACGGTGTCACCGGGGGTGACGAAGGCGTACGTGTCGGTGTTGTCGGCCACGGGGTCCTTGGCGATCGACGGCGCCTCGCGGTGGGACGACATCGATCCCCCTACCGGGTCGCCCGCACCAGGCGGGCCACCAGCGGCTTGTCGGAGAAGGTGACCGACCGGTCCGACCACAGCAGCTCGACCTCGCCGGACGACGCGTCCCTGATCGACAGCATGGCGGGGCCCTCGATCCCGGCGAGGTCGGCCGCCGCCGGCTCGGGGTCGTCGGGCTCGCCGGCGCCGATCAGCGGCGCACCGACGGCGGCCGCCCCGGCCACCCCCAGCGCCCCGGCCGAGCCCGCCACGAGGAACGAGCGGCGTGTCACGGGTTCCATGGGTTGTCCTCCTGGTGCCGTGGGGACGTTGCGGGAGGTGGTTCGGCGCCGGTCGCACCGGCGGATGAGATGAGCGGGTGTCCGGCGACCCGGGGCGGTGGCCGACCGCGGCTGGCCTCGCCGTCTGCGGTCCCTGGGTGCGCGCCGTGGACCTCCGCTCGGCGCCGTCGCCGTGCTGGGCGCCGCGGGCGTCGTCGGGCTGACCGGATGGGTGGCGGCCGACCGGTCGGGCCGGCGCCGCTACGACATGGTCCCCGTGTTCTCGCTGTGAGCGCCCGGCCGGGGCTCGAGTGGGCTCAGGTGGGGTCGGGGGGCGGGGTGCGGCGCACGGCGGCCAGCACCTGCTCGGCGCCCCGGAGGTGGCCGACCCCGATGTCGACGGCCTGCCTGGCCAGGTCGAGGGCCGTGACCGTGCGGCCGCTGCCGCCGACGACGCCGGTGCGCATCCAGTCGCGGGCCGCCGTGCCCTCGACCCGGTCGGCCGCGGCGTGGGCCTCGAGGCCCAGCTCCGAGAGCCGCTCGTGCACGGTGCCGGTGACCGCGCCCGGCTTGGGCCGGGCCTCCGGCTCGACGTCGGCGGCGTCGAGCACCGGCGTGTCGGAGGTGAGCACGGCGGCCAGCGCCCGGTCGGCGGCGGCGATGCCCCACGCACCGGCGACGACGTGCTCGATCGGCGACCACCCACCCGAGGCCCGGTGGGCGACGTCCTCCGGGGACTCGTCCTCGCCCAGGCCGGCGAACAGGCTGCGGTAGCGCCGTTCGAGCCCGCGCAGCGCGACCACGATGTCGGACGGTGCCAGCTTGGAGAGGTCCATCCACCTGGTTCTAGCGCGCCGCGGGCGGTCGGGGCCGGGTCGGTGGCCTGGCGCGGGCGATAGGTTGCCCGGCATGTCTGTCTACGACGTGGCGATCAACAACCTCGACGGCAGCCCCGCCGACCTGCACGACTACGACGGCAAGGCCGTGCTGCTGGTCAACGTGGCGTCCAAGTGTGGCCTGACCCCGCAGTACACCGGCCTCGAGGAGCTGCACGAGCGCTTCGCCGACCGGGGCTTCACCGTGCTCGGCGTGCCGTGCAACCAGTTCGGCGGCCAGGAGCCGGGCTCGCCCGACGAGATCGCGACCTTCTGCTCGACCAACTACGGCGTCACCTTCCCGCTCACCGAGAAGGTCGAGGTCAACGGCGACGACCGCCACCCGCTCTACCAGCAGCTCGTCGAGGTGCCCGACGGCGAGGGGCACAGCGGCGACATCCGCTGGAACTTCGAGAAGTTCCTGATCGCCCCCGGCGGCGAGGTGGCGGCGCGCTTCAGCCCGCTCGTCGAGCCCACGTCCGACGACGTGGTGGCCGCGGTCGAGAAGGTGCTGCCCGCCTGACCCTCCCGGGCCCCGGCGGCCGACGGCTCAGCGGCCCCGCGCCGCTCGCAGGACCCGCCCGATGTCGAGCAGGTGGTGGCTGCCCTCGTGGACCGCGATGGTGGCCAGGTCGACCACGGCGACCGTGCCGCCCTTGCCGTGGACGCCGGGCAGCCGCCACTCGTCCCCCGTGACCTCGTCGAGCGTGGTGGCCAGGCTGTCGGCCGCGTCGGCGATGTCGTCGACCACGGCCTCGCGCACGAGCCCGGGCGACGCGGCGGCGACCCGCGCCTCCCAGTCGACGACCGGCTCGTCGGGCTCGCGGCCGTCGAGCGCGCACCGCACCCGATCGTCGAACACCCGGAAGATGTCGACGACGTGCCCGCCGTACTCGATCGCCGACCAGACGCCCTCGCCCGGCGACCGGCGGACGACGTCGTCGAGGTCCTCGCCGGGCAGCGCCCGGGTGAACGGCGCCCGGTAGCGGCGCCCGAACGAACGGATCGCCACGGCCATGTCGGCCGGTCGCAGGTCGTCCGGGTCGAACCCGCACTCCGCGCAGCGATCCATCACCACCGTCAGCCCTCGTCGTTCACGTCCCGCCGCACCGCGTCGACCAGGTGGGGCGGCAGCACGTCGTAGTGGTCGTGCTCGGCGTGGAAGCGCCCGCGACCGCCGGTGAGCGAGCGCAGCTCGATCGCGTAGCGCCGGATCTCGGACGTGGGCACCAGGGCCTGCACGGTCTGGCGGCCGTCGTTGGTGGCGTGGGTGCCCTGGACGCGGCCCCGGCGGGCGTTGAGGTCGCCCATCACGTCGCCCTGCAGGTCGACCGGCACGGTCACCTCGAGGCGGCTGATCGGCTCGAGGATCACCGGGTTGGCCTGGGCCAGCGCCGCCCGGAAGGCCAGCCGGCCCGCCACCTTGAACGCCATCTCGGAGCTGTCGACAGAATGCTCCTTCCCGTCGGTGACGGTCACGCCCACGTCGACCACCGGGTAGCCGTACACGCCGCCGGCGCTCATCGTCTCTTCGATGCCCTTCTGCACCGCGGTGACGTAGCTGCGGCTGATGGCGCCGCCCACCACGGTGCTGGCGAACTCGAAGCCGCCGCCGCGCGGGAGCGGCTCGAGGTCGATGACGCACACCCCGAACTGACCGTGGCCGCCGGTCTGCTTCTTGTGCCGACCCTCGACGTCCTTGGCTGACCCGGTGATCGTCTCGCGGTAGGGCACGCGGACGTCCTCGGTGTCGACGTTGGCACCGAACTTGCGGGTGAGCTTCTCGAGGGTGATCTGCAGGTGGGTCTCACCGGTGCCGTGCAGCACGGTCTGGTGGGTCTCGTCGACGCGCTCGACCCGCAGGGCCGGGTCCTCGTCGACCAGGCGGTGGAGGGCGGGAGCGAGCTTGTCCTCGTCGGCCTGGGTGCGGGGGACCACGGCCACCGCCAGGGTGGGCTCGGGCTGCTCGATCGGGTCGATGACCACCGGCTTGCCCCGGGGTGCGAGCGTGTCACCGGTCGCCGTGCCCGCCAGCTTGGCCACGGCGCCGATGTCGCCGGCCACGAGCTGGCCCACCGGCTCCTGCTCGCGCCCCCGCACGCTCAGCAGCCCGTGGAGGCGCTCGTCGACGCCGGACCGGCTGTTGAGCAGGTGGTCGTCGGGGCGCACCGTGCCGGACACCACGCGGAACAGGCTGATCTGGCCGACGTAGGGGTCGGCGATCGTCTTGAACACGAAGGCCAGCGGGTCGGCCGCGGCGTCGGCCGGCACCTCGACCTGCTGCGCCTGGTCGCCCTTGCCGGCGGTGACGGTCACGGGGCGGTCGAGCGGCGACGGGCCGATCTCGACGAGGAAGTCGGCCAGGCGGTCGAGGCCGACCTCGCGGGTGGCGGACCCGATCACCACCGGGAACACCGATGCGGCCGCGATGCCGTCGTGCAGCGTGCGCTCGAGCTCGTCGACGCCGGGGACGTCGCCCTCGAGGTAGCGCTCGAGCATGGCGTCGTCGGCCACGACGATGCCCTCGACCAGGTTGTCGTGCACCTGGTGCTCGAGCTCTTCCATGTCGTCGGGGATCGGCTCGGTGCGGGGAGCGCCGTCGTCGTAGATGTGGGCGGTGTCGGTGAGCAGGTCGGCCACGCCCCGGAACGCGGCCTCCTCGCCGATCGGCAGCTCGAGCGGCGCGATGCCGGCGCCGAGGCGGTCGCGCAGCTGGGCGAGGGTCGCGTCGTAGCTGGCGCGCTCGCGGTCGAGCTTGTTGACGAACACCATGCGGGGGATGCCGTGGCGCCGCGCCAGCTCCCAGGCCTCCTCGGTCTGCACCTCGACGCCGTCGACCGCGCTGACCACGAACACGGCCAGGTCGGCCACCCGCAGGGCCGCCGACACCTCGCCCATGAAATCGGCGTAGCCGGGGGTGTCGATCAGGTTGATCTTGTGGTCGCGCCACTCGAAGGGGGCGACGGCGAGCGACAGCGAGATGCCCCGCCGCTGCTCCTCGGGATCGAAGTCGCACGTCGTCGTGCCGTCCTCGACCCGGCCCATGCGGTTGACGGCCCCGGCGCGGTGGAGCAGGGCCTCGGCCAGGCTCGTCTTGCCCGCACCGCTGTGCCCCACCAGGGCGACGTTGCGGATCTGACGCGTCGCGTACCCCTTCACCAGGCTCCCCCTCGGTGGTCGGTCGGCGATGGATCGGAGGGTAGCGGGGCGGCACCCCGGTGCGCGGCCGGTGCGCGGGCGGGCCCCGCGCGGACCGGGTGGTCGTGAGGGCCCGGCGCGCGTTGTTACCCTGGCGGGCGTCACCGCCTGGTGCGCACTGCAGGGAAGGGTCGGACACGCCGACCGTCGCACCGGGCGGGAAAGACCTGGAGACACCATGTTCGACGGACGGTGGCGCAGCAGCTTCGAGAAGGGCCTGCGTCCCATCGGTGGCCAGATCAGGCGCACCGGCATCACAGCCAACCACCTCACCGTGACGGGGCTCGTCATGGCGATCGCGGCCTCGGTGGCCATCGCCAACGGCGCGCTGCGCGCCGGGCTGCTCCTCCTCGTGCTCACGGCCGTCCCCGACGTGCTCGACGGCGCGGTGGCCAAGGCGTCGGGCACCGCATCGCCCCGCGGGGCGTTCTTCGACTCGGTCATCGACCGCGTCAGCGACGCGCTGCTGCTCGGCGGCGTGGCCTGGTACCTCGCCTCGACCGAGACCGGGCGCATCGCCGTGCTGCCGCTGGCGGTCATGGCGGCGTCGATGCTCATCTCCTACGAGCGGGCCAAGGCCGAGGCGCTGGGCTTCGACGCCAGGGGCGGGCTGATGGAGCGCGCCGAGCGGCTCGGCTTCCTCGCGTTCGGCCTGCTGTTCGAGTCGCTGCTCGTGCCCGTCCTCTGGGTCATGCTGGCGCTCACCCTGGTCACCGCCGTCCAGCGGTTCGTCATGGTGTGGCGGCAGGCGTCGGCGCCCCAGGTGCAGCCGCTGGCCGCCCGGTGGCGGTCACGGCGGGTGGCCCGCTCGACGTCGCGCACGTGGCGCCGGCGGGCGGTGCTCGACCGCGGCCGGCGCCGCTGAGGGCTCCGACCGCTCGCGTCCTACCGCGACCACCGGCGATGGACCTCGTCACCCCCACCTACCGCGGCGCCTCGGTGTTGGCGCGGGTGCTGCCGGCGCCGGTCGTCGACGCGGCCGCCCCGCAGCTCGCGGGCCTGGCCGCCCTGCTGGGCGGCGACCGGCGGGCCATGGTCGAGCGGCACCAGCGGCGCGTCGACCCCACGTTGTCCGGCGCCGCCCTGCGCGCCCGCGTCCGCGAGGTCTTCCGCTCGTACGGCCGGTACTACGGCGAGTCCTTCCGCCTGCCCTCGGTCAGCCCGGACGAGCTCGACGCCCGCATGAGCTACGAGGGGTACGAGCACATCCGGCGCGCCCGCGACGACGGCATCGGCCCGCTGCTCGTGCTGCCCCACCTCGGCAGCTGGGAATGGTCGGCGTACTGGCTCACCCGCGTCGAGCACGTCCCGGTCACGGCGGTCGTCGAGCGGATCGAGCCGCCCGCCCTGTTCGAGTGGTTCGTCGAGTACCGCCGCAGCATCGGCATGGAGATCGTCCCCCTCGGCCCCGACGCCGGGCGCTCGGTCGTGGCCGCGGTCAAGCAGCGGCACGTCGTCCCGCTGCTGTGCGACCGCGACATCAACCGCACGGGGGTCGAGGTCAGCTTCTTCGGCGAGAAGACGACGCTGCCGTCCGGTCCGGCCGCGCTGGCGCTGCGCACCGGGGCGCCGCTGCTGCCGTGCGCGGTGTACGACCGGGGGAGGGGGCACCACGGCGTCGTGCGGCCGCCGATCGACGCCGCCCGCACGGGCAGCTTCCGCCAGGACGTGGCCCGCATCACCCAGGCGATCGCCGACGAGCTCGAAGACCTGATCCGCGTCGCTCCCGAGCAGTGGCACCTCATGCAGCCCAACTGGCCGAGCGACCGGGCGGCGAGCCCGCGCGGCCCCGTGCGGCTGTGACCCGGCGCTGACGGGCCGGTCCGTCGCCGGGCCGGCGTTGGCGGCCGCACTACGCTGGCGGCCGTGCGCATCGGGCTGGTCTGCCCTTACAGCCTCACGGTCCCCGGCGGCGTGCAGGCGCAGGTGCTGGGCCTGGCCCGCACCCAGCGGGCGCTCGGGGTCGACGTGCGGGTGCTGGCACCCTGCGACGGCCCGCCTCCCGACGCGTGCGTGACGCCTCTGGGGGCGAG
This sequence comes from Acidimicrobiales bacterium, assembly GCA_035708905.1. Lineage (GTDB taxonomy): Bacteria > Actinomycetota > Acidimicrobiia > Acidimicrobiales > VFJN01 > ZC4RG19. The sequence goes on from DASTFE010000158.1 coordinate 21,604, forward strand.
CGTGCCCACGGCGTCCAACGGGTCGTTCGCGCCGCTGGCGCCCGACCCGGCGGCCCAGCTCCGCACCATCCGGGCGCTGCGCGACGAGGCCTTCGACGTGCTGCACCTGCACGAGCCGCTGGCGCCCGGGCCGACGATGACCACGCTGCTGTTCCGCAACGCGCCCATGGTCGGCACCTTCCACCGGGCGGGCGACAGCGCCGCCTACGCGCTCACCAAGCCGGGCGTGCGGTGGCTGGCGCGGCGCCTCGACATCCGCTGCGCCGTGTCGAAGGACGCGCAGGCCACGGCCGAGCGCGCGCTCGGCGGCAGCTACGAGCTGCTGTTCAACGGGATCGAGATCGACCGCTTCACCAAGGCGGCGCCGGCGCCGTCGACCGGGCCGACCATCTTCTTCATCGGCCGGCACGAGCAGCGCAAGGGCTTGGCGGTGCTGCTCGACGCGCTGCGCTCGCTGCCGGGCGACGTCACCGTGTGGGTGGGGGGCCGGGGCCCCCAGACCGAGTCGTTGCAGGCCCGCCACGGCGGCGATCCGCGCATCCACTGGCTCGGGCGGCTCAGCGACGACGACGTGGCCGCCCGGATGCGGGGCGCGGACGTGTTCTGCGCCCCGTCGCTGCACGGCGAGTCGTTCGGCGTGGTGCTGCTCGAAGCCATGGCCGCCGGGGCGGTGGTGGTCGCCTCCGCGCTCGACGGCTACGCCAACGTCGCCACCGACGGCGTCGACGCGCTGCTGACACCGGTGGGCGACAGCGACGCGCTGGCCCGGGCCCTCAACCGGGTGCTCGACGACGCCGCGCTGCGCCGCGACCTGGTCGCCGCCGCCGAGCAGCGGGCCCAGGAGTTCTCGATGGTGCGCCTGGCCGAGGCCTACATCGGGCGATACGAGCGCCTCGCCGGGGCCTGAGCGAGGCGAGCGCCTCGCACCTGCCTAGGATGAGCAGCCGTGATCGCCGTCATCATCATCGTCGTCGTGCTGGTGCTGCTGGCGCTGTACGTCATCGTCACCTTCAACGGGCTGGTCTCGCTGCGCAACCGCATCGAGAACGCCTGGGCCCAGATCGACGTGCAGCTCAAGCGCCGCTACGACCTGATCCCCAACCTGGTCGAGACCGTCAAGGGCTACGCCGCCCACGAGCGCGAGACGCTCGACGCGGTCATCCAGGCCCGCAACGCGGGCATGAGCGCCCAGGGGCCCCACGACCAGGCCGAGGCCGAGAACCAGATCACCGGGGCGCTCAAGTCGCTGTTCGCCCTCTCCGAGGCCTATCCCGACCTGAAGGCCAACCAGAACTTCGCCCAGCTGCAGGAAGAGCTGACCGGCACCGAAGGCCGCATCGCCTACGCGCGGCAGTTCTACAACGACACCGTGTACCGCTACAACACCAAGATCCAGAGCTTCCCGGCCAACATCCTCGCCGGCATGTTCCGGTTCGGCGAGCGCGAGTACTTCCAGGCGGACGACGAGTCGCGCGGGCCCACGCGGGTCAGCTTCTGACGCGGGCCGGTGCTCGGTCTCACCAGCTCCGCGTCGATGTACGACCAGGTCACGTCCAACAAGCGTCGCAGCTGGCTGCTCGTGGCCGGATTCGTGCTCTTCGTGGCGCTCGTGGCGGTGATCTTCGCCTACCTGATCGGGGGCGGCCCCGTGGGCTTCGTCGTCGCCCTGCTCATCGCGGGCGCCACCAGCGCCGCGGCCTACTGGAAGTCCGACGCCGTGGCACTGCGCGTGAGCCGGGCCAAGCCGGCGCCCGTCGAGGAGCACGCCCGCTACCACAACATCGTCGAGGGGCTGTGCATCGCCTCGGGCCTGCCCAAGCCCCGCCTGTACGTCATCGACGACCCGGCGCCCAACGCGTTCGCCACGGGGCGCAACCCCCGCAACGCGGCCATCGCCGTCACCACCGGCCTGCTCGAGAAGATGAACCGCATCGAGCTCGAGGGCGTGCTGGCCCACGAGCTGTCGCACGTGAAGAACTACGACATCCTCGTGTCGACGCTGGCGGTCACCATGGTGGGCGTCGTGGCCATCCTGGCCGACGTGGGCGTGCGGATGCTGTGGTGGGGCATGGGCCGGTCGTCGCACCGCGACTTCGACAGCCGGCAGGGCGGCCAGGGCGGTCCGCTCGCGCTCCTGTCGGTGGTGGGCTTCCTGCTGCTGGCCTTCTCGCCGGTCATCGCCATGGTCATGCAGCGCACGGTCAGCCGCCGCCGCGAGGTGCTGGCCGACCTGTCGGGGGTCGAGATGACCCGCTACCCGCCGGGTCTCATCTCGGCGCTCGAGAAGCTCCGCGACGACTCGACGGTGGTGCACGCCACCAGCCACGCCACCGCCCACCTGTGGATCGAGCAGCCGGCGGCCCGCACCGAGTCCGAGGGGCGGATGTCCCGGCTCAACCGGCTGTTCGACACCCACCCCCCGCTCGAGGAGCGCATCGCCACGCTGCGCGAGCTCTAGCCCACTGGCTGCCAGTCCACTTCGGTGGCAACTGGCTGGGGATGCCGGCGGGCAGCGCCCGTAGACTGGCCGCATGAGCGAGCCGTCGTCCCCCTCCGTCCCCGTGCACGACACCGGCACCCAGCGCGTCAAGCGGGGGCTGGCCGAGATGCTCAAGGGCGGGGTCATCATGGACGTCGTCGACGCCACCCAGGCCAAGATCGCCGAGGACGCCGGCGCCGTCGCCGTCATGGCCCTCGAGCGGGTGCCGGCCGACATCCGGCGCGACGGTGGCGTGGCCCGCATGAGCGACCCCGAGCTGGTCGAGGGCATCATCTCGGCGGTCACCATCCCGGTCATGGCCAAGGCCCGCATCGGCCACTTCGTCGAGGCGCAGATCCTGCAGTCGCTGGGGGTCGACTACGTCGACGAGTCCGAGGTGCTCACCCCGGCCGACGAGGCTCACCACATCGACAAGTGGGCCTTCACCGTGCCGTTCGTGTGCGGCGCCACCAACCTGGGCGAGGCGCTGCGGCGCATCAGCGAGGGCGCGGCGATGATCCGCTCCAAGGGCGAGGCCGGCACAGGCAACATCGTCGAGGCCGTGCGCCACCTGCGCTCGATCCTCGGCGACATCCGCAAGATCACCCAGGCCGACCCGGCCGAGATCTACGACTGGGCCAAGCAGCTGCGGGCGCCGGTCGGCCTGGTCCGCGAGATCGCGGAGACCGGCACGCTGCCCGTGCCGCTGTTCTGCGCCGGCGGCATCGCCACGCCGGCCGACGCGGCCCTCGTCATGCAGCTCGGCGCCCAGGCCACGTTCGTGGGCTCGGGCATCTTCAAGAGCGCCGACCCGGCCCGACGGGCCAAGGCGATCGTCGAGGCCACCGCCCACTTCGACGACCCCGACATCCTCGCCAAGATCAGCCGGGGCCTGGGCGAGGCGATGCCGGGCGCGGAGATCGACAGCCTCGAGGTCAAGCTGGCCGACCGGGGCTGGTGAGTCCAGCTCACCGAGCCGCTGCGCACCAAGCCCTGTTCACCGGTCGACGCTGTCCGACTCCCACAGGCCGACGCGGCCGTAATCGTTGCCGACGAGGGTCACGTGGCCATCCTCGGCGACCACCACGTCGCTGACCGACTGCTCGCCGGGGCCGGCCAGCGACGGCTCGCCGCGGTCACGCTGCGAGACGTCGCCCGACCCGTCGATGCGCCACAGCGCGATGTCGCCGTCGCCCGAGCCGGCGTCGGTGCCGGCGACGAGCCAGCCGCCGCCCGGCACCGCTGCGACCGCGCTGGCCCACTGGTCGCCGGCGCCGCCGAGCACGCTGGACTCGACCTCGGTCCAGGTCAGGCCATCGTCGGACGTCCACGCCCGGGCGTCGATGGTGCCGTTGCTGTCGTCCGAGCCGACCAGGACGAAGCCCTCGTCGCTCGCGGCGCACGCGGTGGCCTGCTGGCTGCCGCCGCCCGCGAACGAGTCGGGCGCGGTCACCTCGGTCCACTCGCCGTCGGGCGACCGCAGCCCAGCGATGACGTCGTGGCTGCCCGTGGGGCCGCTGACCCCGACCACCAACGCCGAGCCGTCGGGGGCGACGCACACGTCGTTGTAGCGCTCGATGCCGGGCCCCTTGACGATCGGGTCCTCGCCCTCGTAGCTCGTGCCGTCGGCGGACACGATGACGATCGGGTTGGCGTCGCCCGCGTAGTAGGCCGAGCCGACGGCGATGAAGCCCTCGCCGAGCGGGGCGACCGCGCCGAGCGAGCGCGTGCCCGGCCCGCCGGCCGGCGACACCGACAGGGGAGTGGCCGACCGCTCGAGCCCCTGGATCACCGCCGCCTGGTCGGGGTTGGGGTCGTCGAGGTACTGCAGCAGCTCGAGGTTGATGCGGGCGTCCTCGACGCCGATGCGGGCCCACTCGACGCCGTTGCGCGACACCCAGACCAGGCCGTCGGGCTCGCTGTCGGCGACGACGCCGCGCTGGTCGGCGACACCGAAGTCTTCGAAGCCGACCGCCACGTAGCCGCCCGCGAAGCGTTCGGCGGCCATGACGTGCCCCGCGCTGAGCGCCTCGCTGTCGAGCGCCTCCCAGCCGTCGCCCGTGCGCTGCCAGAGCTGGCCCCGGTACGAGGCGCGCTGCTTGCCCGAGGGCCCGGTGTACACGCCGCCGGCGGCGATCATGGCGTCGTCGCCCACCGCCACCGACGTGGCGAAGGGCTGCTCGCCGCCCTTGGGGAACTCCTCGCCGGTGGCGTCCTCCCACCGGCTGCTCGCCAGCAGCAGCACGGCGGGCTCGCGGGCCAGGGCCACGGTGATGCCGCCGGCCGCCTCGGCGTCGAGCAGCGACACGCCGTCCGCGAACAGCTCGCCGTGGACGGGGTTGGCCAGCTCCTCCCAGCTGCCGCCGCCGTTGGGCGAGGTCCACACGCGCGGCCGCCAGTCGTTGCCGCCCGCCGCGGTGACGCTGCCGTCCGGGCCCGCGGTGAGCGAGCGGACCGCCAGGTCGCTGGCCGCGTGGCGGCGGTCGGACATCGGGAAGGCGTTCTTGGCCCGCTCCCACGAGCGCCCGTCGGGCGACCGCCAGATGTAGGGCTTGCCCTGCCCGTCGTCGCCGTGGGCGCTGAGCCCGCCGGCGACCACGCCGGCGTCGGTGGCGACCACCGCCAGCAGCTCCTGGCGGCCGGCACCGCCCAGCTCGGGCGCCTCGACCTCTTCCCAGGTCTCGCCGTCGGGCGAGAACCAGACCACGCCGTCCTGCTCGTTCTCGACGGTGCGCGAGCCCACCGCCACGAAGCCGGCGCCCACCGCGGTGATGTCGCGGACGACCTCGGCACCCGTGGTGTCGAGCGGGCCGCCGGCGCCGCCGTCGACGCTCGTCCACGTCTCGCCGTCGGCGCTGAACCACAGGCGGGGCCGCACCTCGCCCCACGCGTTCTCGCCCCCGGCGACGAGCGTGCCCCCCTCGCCGGTGGCGACCGCGAAGGCCCACTGCTCGTGCTCGCCGGCCATGGCCTCGGGCCGCTCCTGCGACCACTCGCCGTCGCTGAGCCGCCAGATCGCCGCGTCGCTGCGCTCGCCCGTGCCGACGTGCCCCACGGCGAGCAGCCCGCCGTCGGCCGGCACGGCGGCGGCCATCGACTCGTCGGTGCCGAGGGCGGCGGGCTCGACGGTGGCACGCTCCCAGCGGCGACCGTCCTCGGCCGTCCACACGGTGGCCACCGACACCTGCGACTCGGGGTCGAAGGTCGAGCCCACGATGGTCCACGCGCCGCCCTCGTCGGCGGGCGGCACCAGGTCGGACACCTGGCTGACGGGCTCGTCGAACGTCAGGGCCGCCCCGTCGGCCCGCGCGAAGGTGGGGGAGGCCCGCTCGGGGCCGGCGTCGGCGCCGACGCAGGCCGAGGCGACGAGGGCGCCGGCCACGGTGACGCCGAGCAGCGCACCCCGGCGTCGCGCACGGCCGTCCAGGCGCATGGCGACGTCGACTCGATGTCGGCCGCGGGTCTTGGCGTGCACGGAGTTCCTCCGGTCGGTGGTCGGCCCCCTGCCCATGTCCCAGTCGGCGAACGATTCTCGCCGGTCGGCAGGCGACCCGTACAATCGAGCCGTCATGACGAGCGGAACGAGGCCCCCAGGTGAAGGTCGGCGTGCTCGCCCTGCAGGGCGCGTCGGCGCGGCATGCCGACATGCTCGCGCAGCTGGGCGCCGAGCCGGTGGCAGTCCGCACACCGGCTGACCTCGACGCCGTCGCCGCCGTCGTGCTGCCGGGCGGCGAGTCGACCACGATCTCGATGCTGCTCGAGTCGTCCGGGCTGTTCGCGCCGCTGGCCGAGCGGCTGGCGGGCGGCATGCCGGCGCTGGGCACGTGCGCCGGCATGATCCTCCTCGGCGGCGACATCCTCGACGGCCGTCCCGACCAGCGCTGCTTCGGGGCGGTCGACATCAGCGTCCGCCGCAACGCCTTCGGGCGCCAGGTCGACTCGTTCGAGGCCGACCTGGCGGTCGCCGGCATCGACGGCCCGCCGGTGCACGCGGTGTTCATCCGGGCGCCGGTGGTCGAGACCGTCGGCCAGGGCGTCGAGGTGCTGGCCACCGTCGACGGCCGGCCTGTCCTCTGCCGCCAGGGCCCCGTGCTCGTGGCGGCGTTCCATCCCGAGCTCGGCGACGACCCCCGGTTGCACGAGCTGTTCCTCGACGAGGTGGTGTAGATGTCCGGCCATTCCAAGTGGGCCACCATCAAGCACAAGAAGGCGGCCAAGGACAAGTCCCGCGGCAAGCTGTTCGCCAAGCTGCTGCGCCAGGTCGAGGTGGCGGCCCGCGAAGGCGGCGGCGACCTCGACGCCAACCCCACGCTGCGCACGATGTTCCAGAAGGCGCGCGACAACTCGATCCCGCTCGACACCATCGAGCGGGCGGTCAAGCGGGGCACCGGCGAGCTCGACGGCGTCACCTACGAGCAGATCACCTACGAGGGCTACGCGCCCGGGGCGGTGGCGGTGATGGTCGAGGTGCTCACCGACAACCGCAACCGCACCGGCGCGGACATCCGCAACATCTTCTCGAAGAACGGCGGTTCGACCTCCGAGCCCGGCGCCGTGGCCTGGCAGTTCGACCGCAAGGGCCAGATCGTCGTGCCGCGCACGGTCGACGAGGAGGAGCTGATGCTCACTGCGCTCGACGGCGGTGCCGAGGACATCGTCGACGACGGCGACTCGTGGCGGGTGACGACGCCGCCCACCGACCTGCACGCGGTGCGCACCGCGCTCGACGACGCCGGCATCCCCGTCGACTCGTCCGACCTCACCATGGTGCCGCAGTCGACGATCGCGCTCGACACCGCCGAGGCGGCCAAGAAGGTGCTGCGGCTCATCGACGCGCTCGACGACCACGACGACGTGCAGGCCGTGCACGCCAACTTCGACATCCCCGACACGATCCTCGAGACCGTGGAGGCCGGGTGAGACGGCCGACCGGCCCCGCGCGCCGGGCGCGCCGCCGGCCATGACCGCGGTGCGGGTCGGCGACCCGGCCCCCGACTTCCGGCTGCCCGGCACCGACGGCACACCGGCGGGCCATCGCGACTACACGCTGTCCGAGTACGCCGGGCAGCCGGTCGTGCTGGCCTTCTACCCCGGCGACAACACGCCGGTGTGCACCCGCCAGCTCAACAGCTACTCCGAGGACATCGACGCCTTCCAGGCCGTCGACGCCCAGGTGCTGGCCATCAGCCCCCAGTCGGTCGAGAGCCACGACGCCTTCAGCGACGACCAGGGCGGCTTCGCCTTCCCCCTGCTGGCCGACGTGGGCAAGCAGGTCGGGCGCCGCTACGGCATCCTCGGCCCCGTCGGGTTCTACCGGCGGTCGGTCTTCGTGGTCGACGCCGGTGGGGTGGTGCGCCACGCCCACCGGGCGGTGGCCGGCCTCGGGTTCCGGCCCACCGACGAGCTGATCGCCGCGGTGGCCGCCGCCCGCTGACGGCCCGGGTCCACCGGTGGGCCGCCGGGGGCGGCTAGGGTCCGAACCCGTGTTCGTGCTCGGCATCGACCCCGGCCTGTCGCGCTGCGGCTACGGCCTCGTCGCCCGCGAGCGGCGACGGCCCCGGGCCGTGGCCGCCGGCGTGCTGCGCACCGACCCGGCGCTCGACGTGCCCCACCGGCTCGCCGCGCTGCAGGCCGACATCCGCGACCTGCTCGCCGAGCACCGCCCCGACGTCGTCGCCATCGAGCGGGTCCTGTTCCAGGTCAACGCCCGCACGGCCATCCCGGTGGCCCAGGCGGCCGGCATCGCCATGGTCGAGGGCGTCCGGGCCGGAGCCGAGGTGACCGAGTACTCGCCCAACCAGGTCAAGCAGGCGGTGGCCGGCTTCGGCGGCGCCGACAAGGAGCAGATCGAGCGCATGGTGCAGACCCTCCTCGGCATCGCCCGGCCGCTGCGGCCGGTCGACGCCGCCGACGCCGTGGCCCTGGCGCTGTGCCACCTGGCCCACGCGCCCCTGCGCAGCCGCGTCGCGGGGGCGGTGCGATGATCGGCTCGCTGCGGGGCCGGCTGCTGCACCGCGGCGCCGGCGAGGTGCTGGTCGAGGTGGGCGGCATCGGTCACGTGGTCGTGGTCTCGCCCACCACCGTGGTGGCGCTCGGCGAGGTCGGCGACGAGGTGTTCGTGTGGGTGCACCACCACGTCCGCGACGACGCCGAGACGCTGTACGGGTTCGGCACCCGCGACGAGAAGGTCACGTTCGAGGCCCTGCTCGGGGCCCACGGGGTCGGGCCCTCGATGGCGCTCGCCATCCTCTCGGTGCACGCGCCGCCCGCGCTCGTGCGCATCCTGGCCGACGACGACGTGGCGGCGCTGTGCCTCGTGCCCGGCGTCGGCAAGAAGACGGCGGCCCGGCTGCTGGTCGAGCTGAAGTCCCGCCTCGACGTGCCCGACGGCGGGCCGCTGCCGCCGCTCGGCAGGGCGGGCGCCGTGGCGGTCGCCGGCGAGGCCACGGCCGTCACCGACGTGCGCGAGGCCCTGGCCGGCCTCGGCTACTCGGCCGACGAGATCCGGGCGGCCACCGCCGAGCTGTCCGACGACGGCGACGCCGCCGCCATGCTGCGCCGCGCCCTGCAACGGCTGGCCTCGGCGCGATGACCCGCGAAGAGCTGCTCGACCCGGGCCCCGGCCCCGACGAGGCGGCGGCCGAGACCACGCTGCGGCCCCGCCGGCTGGCCGACTTCGTCGGCCAGTCCGAGCTGAAGTCCCACCTCGACATCCTGCTCGAGGCGGCGCGGCGCCGGGGCCAGGCCCCCGACCACCTGCTGTTCTCGGGGCCGCCCGGGCTGGGCAAGACCACGCTCGCCGGCATCATCGCCGCCGAGGTCGACGCCCACCTGCACACCACGTCCGGCCCGGCGGTCGAGCGGGCGGGCGACCTGGCGGCCATCCTCACCCAGCTCGACGAGGGCGACGTACTGTTCGTCGACGAGATCCACCGCCTGCCCCGGGCCGTCGAAGAGGTGCTGTACCCGGCGATGGAGGACTTCCAGCTCGACATCGTGCTGGGCAAGGGGCCCGCCGCCCGCTCGATCCGCCTCGACCTGCCGCGCTTCACGCTCGTGGGGGCCACGACGCGCACCGGGTCGATCACCGGGCCGCTGCGCGACCGCTTCGGGCTCGTGGCCCGGCTCGACTACTACTCGGCCGCCGACCTCGAGGCCATCGTCGCCCGGGCCGCCGGCATCCTGGGCGTGGCCATCGACGGTGCCGGCTGCGCCGAGATCGCCCGGCGCGCCCGGGGCACGCCCCGCATCGCCAACCGGCTGCTGCGGCGGGTCCGCGACTTCGCCGAGGTCACCGCCGACGGGTCGGTCGACCGGTCGACGGCGGCCGAGGGGCTCGCCCTGTTCGGCGTCGACGACCGGGGCCTCGACCAGGTCGACCGGGCCATCCTCGCCGCCCTGTGCGAGCGGTTCGGGGGCGGGCCGGTGGGCCTGTCGACGCTCGCCATCAGCGTGGGCGAGCAGACCGAGACCGTCGAGGACGTGTACGAGCCGTTCCTCATCCAGCAGGGCCTGCTCATGCGCACGCCCCGGGGCCGGGTCGCGCTGCCGGCCGCGTGGCACCACCTCGGCCTGGTGCCGCCGCCCGACGCCGGGCCCGGCGGCGCCTCGCCCACGCTGTTCGGCGGCTGACACCGCCGCGCCCCCGAGGCGGCCGCGGCCCCAGGCCGCCGCGCCCCCGAGGCCGCTGCGCCTCCGAGGTGTCGGTAGAACAGCGCGCTTGTGGGCGGTTTCTGCCGACACCTGGCACTGGTGGCGTGGCTGCGGCCGGCGGCGGCTGGCGGCCGGTAGGTTTGACCGGTCCCCATGCGCCTCGACGACTTCGATTACGACCTGCCCGAGGCCGCCGTGGCCCAGCGGCCGGCCGAGCCGCGCGACGCGGCCCGCCTGCTGGTCGACCGGCGGAGCCGCGGCGTCGACCACCGCCGGGTGGCCGACCTTCCCGACCTGGTGCGACCCGGCGACGTGGTGGTGGTCAACACCACCCGGGTGCTGCCGGCCCGGCTGCGGCTGCGCAAGGACACCGGCGGCGAGGTCGAGGTGCTGCTGCTCGAGCGCCTGCCCTCGGGTGCGTGGGAGGCACTGGTCCGCCCCGGGCGCCGGGTGCGGCCCGGCACGGTGCTGCGGGCCGGCGACGACCTGGCCGTGCATGTCGACGGCCCTGGACCGGGTGAGGGCACGCGCCTGGTCGAGCTGCTGGTCGGCGCCGGT
>DASTFE010000159.1:0-7624 GCA_035708905.1 Acidimicrobiales bacterium
GACATCCACACCACCCGCGAGTGGATCCTGCGCAACTCACCGGTCCCGATCGGTACCGTGCCGATCTACCAGGCGCTGGAGAAGGTCGACGGGGAAGCGGCCGAGCTCACCTGGGACGTGTTCCGCGACACCGTCATCGAGCAGGCCGAGCAGGGCGTCGACTACATGACCGTCCACGCCGGCGTGCTGCTGCGCTACGTGCCGCTGACCGTCGACCGGGTCACGGGCATCGTCAGCCGGGGCGGGTCGATCCTGGCCGCCTGGTGCCTGGCCCACCACCAGGAGAACTTCCTCTACACCCACTTCGACGAGCTGTGCGAGATCTTCGCCGCCTACGACGTGGCGTTCAGCCTGGGCGACGGGCTGCGGCCCGGCTCGATCGCCGACGCCAACGACGAGGCCCAGCTCGCCGAGCTGGCCACCCTGGGCGAGCTGACCCAGAAGGCGTGGGCCCACGACGTGCAGGTGATGATCGAGGGCCCGGGGCACGTGCCGATGCACAAGATCAAGGAGAACGTCGAGCTCCAGATGGAGCTGTGCCACGAGGCGCCCTTCTACACGCTCGGGCCCCTGGCCACCGACGTGGCCCCCGGCTACGACCACATCACGTCGGCCATCGGCGCGGCCATGATCGGGTGGTTCGGCACGGCCATGCTCTGCTACGTCACCCCCAAGGAGCACCTGGGCCTGCCCGACCGCGACGACGTCAAGCAGGGCGTCATCGCCTACAAGATCGCCGCCCACGCCGCAGACCTGGCCAAGGGCCACCCGCAGGCCCAGGCGTGGGACGACGCTCTGTCCAAGGCCCGCTTCGAGTTCCGCTGGCAGGACCAGTTCGACCTGGCGCTCGACCCCGACACCGCCCGCGCCTACCACGACGAGACGCTGCCGGCCGAGCCGGCCAAGACGGCCCACTTCTGCTCGATGTGCGGGCCGAAGTTCTGCTCCATGGCCATCACCGACAAGGTGCGGGCCTACGCGGCCGAGCACGGCGTCGCCGAGGAGGCCGCGCTGGACGTCGGCATGCGCGAGAAGTCGGCCGAGTTCGTGGCCGCGGGCGGCGAGGTCTACCTCGACGACCCGGCCCTGCCCACCGGCGGCCGCGGGACGCCGTGAGCCCGCCTGCGGCGACGCCGGACGTGGCGGCCCGGCTGGGCCGGCTGCACGTGCTGGTCGACTCGCTCGTGGTCGCCGAGGCCGCGCTCGAGGCCGGTGCCCCGACGTTGCAGGTGCGGTTGAAGTCGGGCAGCGACATCGACCGCTACCGGTTGGCCGTGACGGTGGCCGCCCGCTGCCGGGCCGCCCAGGCCACCTGCCTGGTGAACGACCGCGCCGACCTGGCCGTGGCGGTCGGCGCCGACGGCGTGCACGTGGGCGCCGACGACCTGCCGGTGCCGGCCGTGCGGTCCGTGGTGGGGCCCGACATGCTCGTGGGCGCCACCGCCCGCGACCCGCAGACGGCCCGGCGCCTGGTGGCCGAGGGCGCCAGCTACCTGGGCGTCGGGCCCACGTTCGCCACCGTGTCGAAGTCCGGCCTGCCCGAACCCATCGGCGTCGAGGGCGTGCGGGCCGTGGCCGCCGCGGTCGACGTACCGGTCATCGCCATCGCCGGCATCACCGCCGACACGGTCGGCGAGGTGCTGGCCGCGGGCGCCTGGGGGGTGGCGGTCATCGGCGCCGTCGCCAACGCGCCCGACCCCCACACCGCCACCCACGACCTGATGCTCGCCGTCGCCAAGGCCGTCGGGATCGACGAGGCCGACCAGCGGGACCGCCGGGCGTGACCGCGCACCGGTACGACGTCGCGGTCGTCGGCGCCGGCGTCATCGGGCTGGCGTCGGCCTGGCGCCTGGCGCAGCGGGGCGCGTCGGTGGTGGCGGTCGATCCGGCGCCCGGCTCCGGCGCGTCCGGCGTGGCGGCCGGGATGCTCGCACCGGTGACCGAGGCCCGGCTGGGCGAGGAGCCGCTGCTGCGCCTCAACCGGGCCTCGTGGGCGCGGTGGCCCGCGTTCGCCGCCGAGGTCGAGACGGCCGGCGGCCGGCCCGTCGGCTACCGCGACGACGGCACGCTGATGGTGGCGCTCGACGCCGACGACCGGGCGGTGCTCGAGGACCTGGCGGCGCGCCACCGGGCGATGGGGCTGGCGGTCGAGCCCTTGCGAGGACGCCAGGCCCGCGCCCTCGAGCCTGGCCTGGCGCCCGGCGTGCGGGCGGGCCTGTTGGCCGCCGACGAGCGGTCGGTCGACCCGGCGGCGCTGGTCGAGGCGCTGCTCGCCGCCGCGACGGCCGCCGGCGTCGTGCTGCTGCGGGCCGAGGTGGCGCGGATCACCTGCACGCCGGCCGGCGATCGGGCGACCGGCCTTGTGACCACCGACCGCGCCGCCGCCGGTGCCGAGCAGGTGGAGGCCGGCACGATCGTGCTGGCCGCCGGCGCCCGGTCGGGCACCGTGGCCGGCCTGCCCGACCACGTGCGGCCGCCGGTGCGCCCGATCAAGGGCGAGGTGCTCACGCTGCGCCAGCCGCCCGGCGACCCGCTGCTGGCCCGCACCGTGCGGGGCATCGTCAAGGGCACGAGCGTCTACCTCGTGCCCCGGCTCGACGGCCGCATCGTCGTCGGCGCCACCAGCGAGGAGCGGGGCTGGGACACCACGCCGACCGCGGGTGGCGCCTACGCGCTGTTGCGCGACGCCCTGCTGCTCGTCCCCGGGCTCGACGACGCCGAGCTGGTCGGGGTGCGGGCGGGGCTGCGACCCGGCTCGCCCGACGACCTGCCGATCATCGGCCACACCGGGGTCGCCGGCCTGGTGGTGGCCACCGGGCACCACCGCAACGGCATCCTGCTCACCCCCGTCACCGCCGACGCCGTGGCCGCGCTGGTGACGGGCAGCGACGTCCCGGACGAGGCGGTGGCCTGCGCCCCGGGCCGCGCCGCCCGACCGGCCGGAGCGCCGGCATGAGCGCCGCGGGCGACGACGGCGCCGTGCGCCTGACGGTCAACGGCGACGAGCACGTGGTCACATCCGGCACCACGGTCGCCGGCCTGGTCACCGGGCTGGGGCTCGAGCCCCGCGGCGTCGCCGTGGCGATCGACGGCGAGGTGGTCACCCGCCGCACGTGGCCGGACCGGCCGCTGCGCGGGGGCGAGCACGTCGAGGTCCTGTCGATCGCCCAGGGAGGATGACGATGGCCGAGCCGCTCCGGCCCGACGGTCACGACATCGACGACATCGACGACAACGACGGCGCCGACGTCACGGACGTCGCGGACCTCGGCGAGGATCCGCTGGTCATCGCGGGCGAGGCGTTCCGGTCGCGGCTGATCCTCGGCACCGGCGGCGCGCCCAACCTCGACGAGCTCGAGCGGGCGCTCGTCGCCTCGGGCACCGAGCTCACCACCGTGGCCCTGCGCCGCGTCGACCCCTCGGCCCCGGGCTCGCTGTTCGACCTGCTGCGCCGCACCGGCATCCGCCCGCTGCCCAACACCGCCGGGTGCTTCACGGCCCGCGACGCGGTGCGCACGGCGCGGATGGGACGCGAGGCGCTCGAGACCGACTGGGTCAAGCTCGAGGTGGTGGCCGACGAGCGCACGCTGCTGCCCGACCCGGTCGAGCTGCTCGACGCGACCGAGCAGCTCGTCGACGACGGCTTCGTCGTGCTGGCCTACACCAACGACGATCCTGTGCTCGCCCGCCGGCTCGAGGACGCCGGCGTGGCGGCCGTCATGCCCCTCGGGGCGCCGATCGGCAGCGGCATGGGCATCCGCAACCCCTACAACCTGGCCATCATCCGCGAGGCGGCCGAGGTGCCCGTGGTGCTCGACGCCGGCATCGGCACGGCATCGGACGCCGCGCTCGCCATGGAGCTGGGGTGCGACGCCGTGCTGCTGGCCACCGCCGTCACCCGGGCCCGGCACCCCGTGACCATGGCGGCCGCGATGCGCCACGCGGTCGAGGCCGGCCGGCTGGCCCGCCGAGCAGGTCGCATCCCCCGCCGCCTGTACGCGGAGGCTTCCACGAGCTTCGAGGGCCTGGCCGACCTCGACGCCGGTGGCTGACCGGCCGGCCGGTGCGCCCGGGCGCGGGCCGGTGGGCGTGGTGGTCGTGACCGACCGCGTGGCGGCCGCCGCCACCGGCCGGTCGCTGGTCGACGTCGCCGCCCGGGCGGTGTCGGGGGGCGCCACCGCCGTGCTGCTGCGCGACAAGGACCTGGCACCCGGCGAGCGCCACCGACTGGCCGAGGCGCTGCGGTCCGTCACCGCCGCTGGCGGGGCGGCGCTGTGGGTGGCGAGCGACGTCGCCCTGGCGCTGGCCGCCAGCGCCGACGCCGTCCACCTGGCCGCGGACGATCCGTGGCCCGCGCCCGACCGCCGCCTCCGGCGGGGCCGCTCGTGCCACGACGTCGACGAGCTGGTCGCGGCGCGCGACGCGGGCGCCGACCACGTCACCTACTCGCCCGTCTACGCCACGCCGTCCAAGCCGGGCTACGGGCCGGCGCTGGGACCGGCCGGGCTGGCCGCCGGGTGCCGGGCCGTGCCCGGCCTGGCGGTCGTCGCCCTCGGGGGGATCGAGCCCGGCCGGGCCGGGGCGTGCGCGGCAGCGGGGGCCGCGGGGGTGGCGCTCATGGGCGCCGTGATGCGGGCCGACGACCCGGGTGCCGTCGTGCGGTCGGTGGTCCGCGAGCTCGACGAGCTGGAGGGAGCGACACGATGACCGCAACGCCGCCGGTGGCGCTGACCATCGCCGGGTCCGACTCGGGGGGCGGGGCCGGCATCCAGGCCGACCTGGTGACCTTCGCCGCGCTCGGGGTGCACGGGGCCAGCGTCGTCACCGCGCTGACCGCCCAGAACACGGTGGGGGTGGCGGGCGTCCACGTGCCGCCCGTCGAGTTCCTCGTGGCGCAGCTCGACGCCGTGCTCGGCGACCTGCCCGTGGCCGCGGTGAAGACCGGCATGCTGGCCACCGAGGCGATCGTGCGGGCCGTGGCCGACCTGGCCGCGGCCGGGCGGCTGCCCCGCCTGGTGGTCGACCCGGTGCTGGTGTCGTCGACGGGCGCCCGCCTGCTCGACCCCGGAGCCGAGACCGCGTACGTGGACGCGCTGTTCGCCGACGCGCTCGTGGTCACGCCCAACACCCGCGAGGCGGCCGCCCTGGTCGGGCGCCCGGTCGAGACGGTCGCCGACGCCCGCGAGGCGGCACGCCAGATCGCGGGCTGGGGCCCGTCGTGGGTGGTGGTCAAGGGCGGCCACCAGGCCGAGCGGTCGGGCGGGCGGGCCAGCGACGAGGCGGTCGACGTCGTCTACGAGGCGGCGACCGGCAGGTACCGCGAGCTGCGGGCCCCGCGGATCGACACGCCCAACGACCACGGCACCGGCTGCACCTTCGGGGCCGCGACCGCCGCGCTGCTCGCCCGGGGCGCCACGGTGCCCGAGGCGCTGGCGGCCGCCAAGCGGTTCGTGCACGACGGGCTGGTCGCCTCGGCGGGCTGGCGGCTGGGCGGCGGCCACGGGCCGGTGGGCAAGCTCGGCGGGTGGGCGCCGCCGGTCGGCTAGCTAGCCGACCTCGCCGCCGCCGGCCTCGCTCTGCTCGACCTCCTGCACGTACGCCTGGAGCGGGGCGCCCTCGTTGACGTGCAGGCGGGTCCGGTCCGGCATGTCGTCCGCGAAGTCGCGCAGGTGGTCCTGGAGCGGCTCGACCTCGCCGGGCGCCGTGGCCCAGAACTGCAGCGTGTCGCTCACCCCGGTCACCGTGTCGCCGTCGAGCCGCCACTCGCCGGCCAGGATCCAGCCGCGGGGCACGTTGAACGCCGCCGCCACGTCGTACAGCACCACGACCCGGAAGCCGCGCCGGCGCGCCAGTTCGGCCCAGACCTCGGACCGCGGCTCGCCGCCGCGCCGGGTCTCGAGGACGGCCCGGTCGCCCAGCCCGGCGAAGTCGGTGAGCGGCCCGTCGTGGAACCAGCTGATGTAGCCGAGCTGGTCGGTGGCCACCGGCTCGCCGTCGTAGTAGGCGTCGAGGAACCGCCCGGCCTGGTACTGCTGGCGGTACATGTCGTCGCTGGCCAGTGGCGCCTTGACGGTCAGGTTGATCTTGGACGAGCCGAGGACCGCGGCGAGCACGCACACCGCCACCAGGGCCCGCCGACGCACCGCCGGCGGGAGCTCGGCCAGCATGAGCAGCAGGGCGTACACGCCGACGGCGATCAGGTAGGCCTGGTACCGCTCGTACCAGCCGACGTCGGCCAGGGCCGCGTGCAGCACGGCGGCGACGACCAGCACGGCGGCGGGCACCGCGGCCCGCCCCCGCCGTCCCCACACGACCAGGTAGACGACGGCCGCGCCCACCAGCGCGGCGAGCACGGGGTCGTGGGTCAGCCGGCCGGCCATGTCGATCGGGCCGAGGCCGTCGCTCTGCGCCTGGTTGGGAGCCTGGCCCTTGGCCAGCACCGAGTTGGGCAGCCAGTCGCCGCCCAGGGCCCGGTTGAACACGCCGAAGCCCGCGACGGTGAGCCCCGACGCCGCCAGCACGAGGACGGCCCGCTGGCGATGGGCCCGCCGGTCGGCGGCCAGCAGCGCCAGCGCCAGACCGACGGCGACGAACGCCGTCTCGAAGCGGGCCAGCGTCGCCAGCGCCACCAGCGCGGCCACGGCCGCCGGTCCCGGGCCCGGCCGGTCGTGCACCCACCGGTCGACGGCCACCACGGCAGCGAGCACGAGGGCGACGTGCAGCGTGTGCTCCATGCCCACCAGAGCGAGGCCCGGCAGGAAGAGAACGACGGTGACGAGGAGGACGGTGGCGGCGGCGTCGGCCGGGCGGTCGCGGCCGGGCCGCAGCACCGACTGCTCGCGCGCCAGCAGCCACAGCACCGCGACGCCCGCGGCCACGTTGAGGACCAGTGGCAGGGCGTGCGCGGCCGGCCTGGCGGCGGCGACGCCGGCGGCCAGCAGGACGGTCCACAGCGGCGCTGACGAGGCCGACTCGAACTGCCCTGCCGCCACGCCCCACGTGCCGTCGCGGGCGAAGTGGTCGGCCACGCTCAGGTGGATCGCGGGATCGTCGAGCACGTAGGCCCACGCGCCGTCGAGCCACCAGAGGGTGGCGAGGACGAGCACCCCGGTCACGACGAGGTACGAGGTCAACCCCCAGCGGAGGAACGCTGCGGTCGCCGTGCCGTGCCCGCGGTTGCCGTCGCTGCCGCTGTCCAGGGCATGCGGTGGTGCGGTTCGAGGCACGCTGATGGCCACGGTGTCGGTTCCCTCTCGCCCCCAGGTCCCAGCGCCACCCACAGTAGCGGGCTCAGCGCTCGTGTGTGTCGGCGACGCCCTCGGGTACGAGGGCGGGTAGACCACCGCGCCAGCGCCCGGGACCGGCGAGCCAGGTCCGACCGGGCGGGCAGGACCCGGCGTGCTCGCACCACCGGCACTGGCGTGAGGCCACCGCGTCGGCGGGGTCGAAGCCCCGCTCGGTCGCGACCACGCGCTGGCGCACCACCGACACCAGCAGGTCGCCGCCGGTCGCGAGCAGGGCCTCGTCGACGTCGAGGCGGGCCCGCTCGCCGGTGTCGCCCGCCGTGATCACCACCGACGCGGGCGCCACCCGGTGGACCAGGGCCCCGGCCGCGGCCTCGACC
>DASTFE010000160.1:0-2515 GCA_035708905.1 Acidimicrobiales bacterium
GGCACTGGGCGAGGCCACGATGTTCCGGGTCGCGGCCGCGGTCGAGGCCGCGGCGCCACCGCCGGCGTAGCCCCGCGCGCCGGGCGCCGGCCGCGGACCCGCCGGGGCTGACTGCGCCGATGGCGGCGGAGCGGCCCCTCCGGCGGGCCGAGCACGCACGCCGCCTGCGTGCCCGCCCACCTGTGCGCAGAAGTGGCTGCCCACCAACCAGTTCCGCACACAGTTTCTTGCCCGCGTGTGCCGACAGCGGCGGCGGTCGCCAGCGGGCGGCGTTTCCGTCGAGGCCGCGGCTCCACCGCCGGCGTCGCCGTGCCAGGCTGGTGGCGCGGTCGGCGACCGGCCGTCGGCGCCGGTTCAGGGCACGAGCACCACCTTGCCGGTCGTCGCCCGGGCCTCCAGCGCGGCGTGGGCGGCGGCCGCCTCGGCCAGCGGGAACGAGTGGACGGCAGGCACGAGCCGGCCGGCCGCCGCCTCGTCGAGCGCCCGCCCCTCGAGCTCGCGCAGGCCACCGGGCCGCTGCAGCAGGCGCGGGCCGACCGCGGCGCTGGCGGTGAGGCCCCGGGCGTAGAGGTCGCCGGACGTCAGCGCCAGGATCTCGCCCGACGACCAGCCGAACATGACCACCCGGCCGCCGGGGGCGAGCAGTTCGAGCGCCGTCCGGCCCGCCTCGCCGCCCACGCCGTCGAGCAGCACGGTGGGGGCGCGGTCGCCCAGGGCCGCGCCGACGGCGTCGGGCCATCCCGGCACGAGGTAGTCGACGGCCCCCGTGGCGCCGTTGGCCCGCACCCGCTCGAGCTTGGCCGCGCCCCCCGCCAGGCCGACCACCGCGGCGCCCGCGCCGCGGGCCGCCTGCACGAGCAGGGTGCCCAGGCCGCCGGCCGCGGCGGTGACCAGCACGGCGTCCTCGGCGGTCAGGTCGGCCACCTCGAGGATGCCCATCGCGGTGCGCCCGGTGCCGATCATCGCCACCGCGGCCTGCGCGTCCAGGCCGTCGGGCACGGGGTGCAGCGCGGCGACCGGCGCCACGGCCAGCGTGGCGTACCCGGCGCTGGCCGGTCCCAGGTGGGCGACCACCCGGCGGCCGAGCCAGGTGTCCGGGGCGCCCGACCCCACCCGGTCGACCACCCCCGCCACCTCGCG
The DNA here is from genome assembly GCA_035708905.1 of Acidimicrobiales bacterium. Lineage (GTDB taxonomy): Bacteria > Actinomycetota > Acidimicrobiia > Acidimicrobiales > VFJN01 > ZC4RG19. Next base: position 1,141 of record DASTFE010000160.1, read on the forward strand.
TCCCGGGATCATGGGCAGGTCGGGCAGGGGGTAGGGGCCGCCGGCCTCGCCCCGCCGGATGGACGTGTCGATCAGGTGCACGCCCGCCGCCTCGACGGCGATGCGGACCTGGTCGGGGGCGGGGACGGGGTCGGGCACGTCCTCGTAGGCGAGGGTCTCGGGCGGGCCGAAGGCGTGCTGGCGGATGGCGTGCATCGTCGTCTCCCTCGGTGTGAGCGCGCCGTGTCGTACGGGCTTCCGGCGCCGGCGACCGTACGACCTCGAGCGCACGTGAGGTCAAGGCTGGCAACCGGGGTTCGGGGTGGTCGGGGCCCGGCTCTAGCCTGGGCCCATGGCGTCTGAGTGGGAAACGGTCATCGGGCTCGAGGTGCACGCCGAGCTCGCGACCTCGACCAAGCTGTTCTGCGGCTGCCCGAACCGCTTCGGGGACGAGCCCAACACCAACGTGTGCCCGGTGTGCCTGGGCCTGCCGGGCTCGCTGCCGGTGCTCAACGAGCAGGCGGTCGAGCTGGCCATGCGCCTGGGCCGGGCGCTGGACTGCGAGGTGCGCCACTCGGTGTTCGCCCGGAAGAACTACTTCTACCCGGACATGCCCAAGGACTACCAGATCAGCCAGTACGACCTGCCCGTCAACGTCGAGGGCGCGCTCGAGCTGCCCTCGGGCAAGCGGGTGGGCATCGAGCGCGCCCACCTCGAAGAGGACACGGGCAAGTCCACCCACGTGGGCGGCGGCGGGCGCATCCACGACGCCGGCTACAGCCTGGTCGACTACAACCGGGCCGGCGTGCCCCTGCTCGAGATCGTGTCGCGGCCCGACCTGCGCTCGTCCGACGATGCCCGGGCCTACGTGAGCGAGCTGCGGGCGATCCTGGTGGCCACGGGGGCGTCCGACGCCAAGATGGAGGAGGGGTCGCTGCGGGTCGACGCCAACGTCTCGATCCACCGCCCCGGCGAGCCGTTCGGCACCCGGTGCGAGATCAAGAACCTCAACTCGCTGCGGTCGCTGGGCCGGGCCATCGACTACGAGGTCCTACGCCAGGTCGAGATGGTCGAGGCCGGCGAGGTCGTCCGCCAGGAGACCCGCCACTGGAACGAGAGCGACGGCCGCACGCACACCCTGCGCACCAAGGAGGAGGCCGAGGACTACCGGTACTTCCCCGAGCCCGACCTGGTGCCGCTCGACCCCGGGGCCGACTGGGTCGACCGGGTCGACGCCGCCCTGCCCGTGCTGCCCGCGCAGCGCCGCGCCCGGCTCGCCGAGCTGGCCGGCACGGTGACCGACGGCCCCGTCGCCATCGCCGTCGAGCGCGGCCTCGACGCGCTGGCCGCCGCGGCCATCGCCGCCGGGGGCGAGCCCCTGCGGGTGCTCCGCCAC
>DASTFE010000161.1:0-2046 GCA_035708905.1 Acidimicrobiales bacterium
CGAAGAGGACCCGGGTGCTCTCGTGTCCCGTCCGTCCGAAGGTCGCAGTGGGGATCATCTCCCCTGTGTAGCCCCTCAGTCCTCGAGCTGCTCGGAGCGCACCCAGCGCAGGTAGGCCTCCATGAACCGGTCCAGGTCGCCGTCGAGCACGGTGTCGACCTGGCCGACCTCGAAGTCGGTCCGCAGGTCCTTGACCATCTGGTACGGCTGCAGGACATAGCTGCGGATCTGGCTGCCGAAGCCGACCCGCTGCTGGTCGCCCTTGATCTCGTCGAGCTCGGCCTCGCGCCGCTGGCGCTCGAGGTCGGCCAGCTTGGCCCGGAGCATGGCCATGGCCCGGTCGCGGTTCTGGAACTGGCTGCGCTCGACCTGGCAGGCCACCACGATGCCGGTGGGCAGGTGGGTGAGCCGCACGGCCGACGACGTCTTGTTGACGTGCTGCCCGCCGGCGCCGGACGCCCGGAAGACGTCCATCTTGATGTCCTTCTCGTCGATCTCGACCGACTGGTCGCCCTCGTCGAGCATCGGCACCACCTGGAGGGCGGCGAACGCCGTCTGCCGCTTGCCCTGGGCGTTGAACGGGCTCATGCGCACCAACCGGTGCACGCCCCGCTCGGCCTGGAGGTAGCCGTAGGCGTAGCGACCCTTGACCACGAGCTCGGCCGACGACAGCCCGGCCTCGGAACCGGGCGTGACCTCGTCGACCTCGATGTCGAAGCCGCGGCGCTCGGCCCAGCGGCTGTACATGCGCAGCAGCATCTCGGCCCAGTCCTGGGCGTCGACGCCGCCCTCGCCCGCCTGGATCGTGACGAGCGCGTCGTGCTCGTCGTACTCGCCCGAGAACATCGACCGCAGCTCGATGGCGCGCAGGTCACGGTCGATGCCGACCAGTGCCTCGTCGACCTCGGCGAGCGCACCCTCGTCGCCCTCGTCACGGGCCAGCTCGTGCAGGGTCTCGGCGTCGTCGAGCCGACCGGCGAGCCGCTCGTAGCCGTCGATGTCGTCGATGACCGCAGACAGCTCGCCGGTGACCCGCTTGGCCCGCTCGGCGTCGTCCCACAGATCGGGCCGCGACGCCTCGGCCTCGAGCTGGGGGCGGCGCGCCCGCAGCTCGTCGAGCTTGAGGTAACCCTCGGCCTCGGCCAGTCGGGCCCGCAGGGCCTTGAGGTCGTCGGTGAGGTCACGCACGCGCCGGGTCGCTCATCTGCCGTGGCACTGCTTGTACTTCTTGCCCGAGCCGCAGGGGCACGGGGCGTTGCGGGGGGTCTTGTCCCAGTCGGACTTCACGATCGGCGTGTTGGTCTTGGGAGCCGTGGCCGTGGCGGTCGCCGCCCGGCCGTCGCCCGTGGCGGGTGCACCACCCGTGGCGGCCGCCTCGGCCCGCGCGGCCGCTGCCAGGCCGGCCGCCCCACCCGAGCTCGACGGGTCGTCCGGCGACGAGTACTGCAGGTCGCTCAGGCCGGCACCGTCGCCGTCGCCGCCCAGCGTCGCCGCATCGGCGGGCACGGCGTCGGTCGGCGTGGCGGCGGCGCCCTCGGGCGCAGGTGCCGTGCCGGTGGCGGCGGCCGGCCGGTTGACCTTGACGTCGACGTGCATCACGTAGCGGACGAAGTCCTGCCAGATGCCGTGCATCATCTGGCCGAACATGTCGAAGCCCTCGCGCTGCCACTCGACCAGCGGGTCCTTCTGACCCATGGCCCGCAGGTTGATGCCCTCGCGCAGGTAGTCCATCTCGTAGAGGTGGGCCCGCCAGCGCTGGTCGATCACCCGCAGCATCACCTGCCGCTCGACCTGGCGCATGATCTCGGGGGTCAGCGTGGACTCGCGGCGCTCGTAGTAGCCGAGCGCCTCGTCCATGAGCATCTCGTACAGCTCGTTGGTGGAGGTCGCCGCCGAGAGCTGCTCGACCGTCAGCTCGGAGGGCCAGAACGTGCGCACCTCGGCCGTCAGCCCGTCGAGGTCCCACTCCTCCGCGTACTCGCTGACGCAGTGCGTCTCGACCAGCGTGCTGACCGCGTCGGGCAGCGCCTCGGCGGTGATGCGGTC
>DASTFE010000162.1:0-20723 GCA_035708905.1 Acidimicrobiales bacterium
CGTCGACCAGGTCGGCCACGTCCACCGTGTCGCCGCCCACGGCCACCTCGCCCTCGGGCACCCGTGCGAGCTGGGCGCGGAAGCCCTCGAGCCATGCCGCGGGCTCGGCCGGGCCGGTGCCGAAGGCGTCGGCCATGGCGACGTGCAGGCGCCCCGTGACCTCGCCGAGCGTGAACGCCTCGGGACCGAAGTCGCCGCCCGCCTCCTCGGGCGCCATCCGCGTGCCGAGCAGGTCGCGCAGCGAGGTGTGGGCCAGGTGCCAGGCGTCGGTCGAGCCGAGCAGGTACTGGCGCACCACCGCCAGGTCGGCGCCCTCGTAGCGCAGCTCAGCGAGCTGGGGCACCACGTGCGGGAAGTCGCGGTCGCCGAGCACCTCGGTGATCTCGACGTCGGGGTTGGGCTCGGGGTGCACGCGCCGGAACATCTTGAGGATGAGCCGCTCGTCGTAGACCACCGACGTGTTGGACTGCTCGACGACGAGCGGGCGGGCGACCTCGGCCGACTCGTCGGGCGCGACCCGGCGCAGCACCTCGAGCGCCAGCTCGGGGTCGATCAGCGCGTCGTAGTACACCCAGCCGTCGATGATGCCGATCGTCACGCGATCCTTGCCCTGCAGGAACTCGAGGTCGCAGGGGGCCGGCCGTGCCCCGAGCACGACCTGGTAGGTGGCCTGCTCGCCGCCCGCGGTGGTGACGTCGACCAGCAGCCAGGCGAGCAGCGGGTCGCCGTCGTTGGCATCGAGGGTCGTCGCGGTCACCGATGTCGGCGGCTCGCTGCCTGCGAACCACCGTTGGCGGGGGAGGAAGCCGACCAGCAGCGGAGCCAGCTTCTCGGCCAGATCGTCGAGGCGTGGCACGCCCCCTGCCTAGCACGACCGAGCCCGGCGACCGTCACGGCTCGGCGACGGCCTCGCGCAGGTCGATCGCGTACGGGCCCGGGCGCCAGGTGACGGTGGCCGTGCGCCGGTGCACCTCGGCGTCGAGGCGCCGGGCGGCGTCCTCGACGAACGAGGCGAGCGACTGGCGGGCGAGCCGCCGACCGACCAGCCCGTCGCCGAACCGGCCGACGGGACCGAGGGGCACCGTGTAGACGCCGTGCACGAGCAGGCGGGTGGCGGCCGCGCCGGCGCGGCTGATCCGCAGGTGGCCCTCGAACACCGGGAACAGGCGGTCGTGCCCGCTGGCCTGCCAGGACAGCGGCATGGACGCGGCACCGTCGGCCGACTCGATCGCCTCGGGCTCGAGCACCCCCACGTCGATGTCCACCGCCTTGCGGATGGTCCCGCCGGCCGGCAGCTCGACGGCCAGCTCGGAGCGGACGCGCCCGTCGCCGTCGACGGCGGGACGGACGTCGGCGCGCATCACGACGGCCGGGTGTTCGGACAGCACCTGCCGGACCCGCTCGAACGGGGCCTGCACCGTCGTCGACGCCTCGATGCCGCGCTTCACAGCCCACCAGGTTGCGCAACCGGCCGCCGCAACCGGTAGGGCCGAAGGTCACCCGGTCGGCGCCCCGATGGGCCCGGCCGGCGGATCGTCGGGTCTCAGGCGAGCGGCACCCGCCACGTCAGCACCGAGCCCCGCGCCGCGCCGCGGCGCAGCTCGGCCGAGCCCCCGAAGGCGGTGGCGCGGGCGGCCATGTTGCGCAGGCCGTGCCCGCCGCGGGACGCGCGGTCGAGGGGTGGGCCGACGCCGTCGTCGGTCACCGTGAGGCGCAGCTCGCCGTTGTGGGCGATCACCGCCACGTCGACCTGGCTGGCCTGGGCGTGGCGGGCGGCGTTGCTGAGCGCCTCGCGCAGGGTGGCGACCAGGTCGTTGGCCCGCCGGTCGTCGACGGCGGTGTCGATCGGGCCGTCGAACAGGACCCGCGGCTCGAACCCCAGCGTGTCGTCCGCCTCGCGCACGAGTGCCAGCAGGCGGGTGCGCAGGCCCTCGGCGTTGCCCGCCAGGCTGGTCTCGAGGCCGAAGATCGCCGAGCGGATGTGCTTCACGGTCAGGTCGAGGTCGTCGACCGCACCGCTGATGCGACCGACGGCCCGGTCGGCGTCGGTGCGCACCAGGCGGGCGGCGCCCTCGAGCGACAGCCCGATGGCGAACAGGCGCTGGATGACCGTGTCGTGCAGGTCGCGGGCGATGCGCTCGCGGTCCTCGACCAGCGCCAGGTTGCGCACCCGGCTGTGCAGGCGGGCGTTCTCGATGGCCACGCCGGCGGCCGCGGCGAGCGCCACCACCATCTCCTCGTCGGCGTCGCTGAACTCGTCGGCCGTCGTCTTGTCGGTGAGGTAGAGGTTGCCGAACACCTCGTCGCGCACCCGCACCGGCACGCCCAGGAACGACGTCATCGGCGGGTGGTTGGGCGGGAAGCCGTGGCTGTCGGGGTGCCTGTTGAGGTCGGGCAGCCGCAGCGGCTTGGCGTCGACGATGAGCAGTCCGAGGATGCCGTGGCCCTCGGGCAGGTGGCCGATTGCCTCGTGCACCTTGTCGTCGACGCCGACCGTCAGGAACTGGGCGAGCCGGGTGCCCGTGTCGTCGAGCACGCCCAGGGCGCCGTAGCGGGCGTCGACCAGTTCGGTCGCCGCCTCGACGATGCGCCGCAGCATGGCCGGCAGCTCGAGGCCGGAGCCCACCGACAGCACGGCGTCGAGCAGCCGCCGCAGGCTGGGTTGCTCGTCTCCTCCCGTGGGCACCACGCCCTCAGGCTAGGACGCCCCGGGCGCCGGCTGCCCATCCCGGGTTAGCGTCGCCGGTGTGACCGAACGCGACACCGACCTCGTCGTGGCCGTCACCGGCCCCACCGGCACGTTCGGCCACGGGCTGGTCCCACTGCTCGAGGCCGACGACCGGGTGGCGAGCATCGTGGGCATCGCCCGCCGCCCGTTCGACCCGGCCGAGCACGGGTGGACGAAGATGGCCTACCGGCGGGGCGACGTGCGCGACCCCGACGCCCTGGCCCGCGCGTTCGCGGGTGCCGACGTCGTGGTGCACCTGGCCTTCCTGGTCATGGCGGCCAGGTCGGCGGCCGAGACCCGGGCCGTCAACGTCGACGGCACGCTCAACGCGCTGCGGGCGGCTGCCGCGGCCGGTGCCCGCCGCTTCGTGTACGCGTCGTCGGTGGCCGCCTACGGGTTCCACCCTGACAACCCGGTCGGCATGACCGAGGACTGGCCCACCCGCCCGGCGGCGCACCTGGGCTACGCCCGCGAGAAGGCCGAGCTCGAGCACCTGCTCACCCGCGAGGCGGCAGCGCACCCCTCGGTCGACCTGTACCTGCTGCGCCCGTCGATCGTGCTGGGTCCGCACACCATCGGCGCCAAGCAGCTGGTCTCGGGCCCGCTCGCGCCCCTGGCCCGCCGCCTCGGCCACCTGGCGGCCCGGGTGGCCCGGTCGCGGGTGCGCGTGCCGGCGCCGGTGCCCGCGCTGCCGGTGCAGTTCGTGCACGAGGACGACGTCGGCCAGGCCTTCGTCCAGTGCATCGTCGGCGCCGGCCCGCCGGGCGCCTACAACCTGGCGGGCGACGGGGTGCTCTCCGGCACCGAGGTGGCCCGCGAGCTCGGGCTGCGGCCGCTGCCGGTGCCCGCGGGCCTGGCCCGCTCGACCGCCCGGGCCGTGTCCGGCCTGCCCAAGCTGCCCTTCGTCCCGCCGACCGGCTGGGCCGAGGCCATGACCCATCCGGCGGTCATGGACACGACCAAGGCCAAGCGCGACCTGGGTTGGCAGCCCCGCTACACGGGACTGGAGGCGCTGCGGGCCACGGTCGCGCCGGCGGCACCGGGGACCCGCCGTCCCGGACCCTGACGGGGTCTCGGGACGGCGAGGCCGCTCCCGGCGGAGGGTCGCCTACGCGTTCGCCCGCTCGTTGCGGAGCTGGTAGAGGGTGCCGAGGAAGAACCCGTAGATGAGGTGCCACACGAGCACCCCGGCGGGCAGCTTCCAGCCGTCCGGCCCGTAGAACGTGAAGAAGCCGTAGCCCTGCTCGGGCACATACGCGTACGGCACCAGCAGCCCGATGCTGATGATGGTCATCACGACGCCGTAGAGCAGGCCGCTGAGGACGTTGCCGGCGTGGGTGTTCCGGAAGGGCATCATCGGGCGCGCCAGGACCGCGTACAGGATCGCGAACACGATGCCGTTCACGAAGTGCAGCGACTGGCCGGCGAAGAACGAGCCGGTCGTCCCGTACGCCTCTGCCGGTGCGGCGAGGACGCCGTTGTAGAGCGGCCACGGCAGCGTGGGCAGCCCGACCGCCGGGAAGACGTACCCGAAGTAGGTGCCGAGCTGCGTGGCGATCAGGCCCACGAGGGCGATGGCGGCGACCCGGTGCTGGTCGACCCAGTCGTACCACCAGGCGGCCGCGCTGCCGATGCTGGTCGGCGCCGCCTCCGCGGCGCCGTGTTCGCGCTCGGTGCCCGCGAGTGTCGGAGCTGCCATATGTGTCTCCCCCTGTTCGCCCCTGCTGTCGGCACATGCCTGTCCGACAGGCGGGCATATTACCACATTGTGGACACTCCGGCGGCCGGCTAGTCGGGCGGGCGGTAGTCGGTGTGGCGGTCCACGTCGAGGTAGATGTCCATGCCGATCGGATCGTCCTGCTCCTCGGCGAGATGGCCCAGCAGCCCGGCACAGCGGGCCAGCAGCGCGCAGCCGCGCATGACCGACACGGGCAGGTCGAGGTCGGCCAGCACCGCGCCGCACACGCCTGCGCCGTTCAGGGGCAGGGTCCGTCCCAGGAGCCGGGGGTGCACCCGGCCGATCGCCGCCAGCAGCTCGAGGTGGTCCCCGAACGTGCCGTGCCGCCGCGCCAGGTCGAACAGCACCGGCGTGCGGGGGTCCTCGACCTTGTGGACCGGGTGTCCCAGGCCGGGGACGAACCGGCCGACGGCCCGCTGGGCCGCCACGGCCTCGCCGGCCAGGGCATCCCAGCCGGCCTCGTCCTGCGGCCGCCTCGGCTGGCGGGCGAGGCACGTCGACAGGAACCGCGCCGCGTCCTCGGTGACGCCCAGGAACCTGGAGCCGCCGCCGAGCAGCCCGGCCGCGACAGCGCCCTGCAGCGACTCCGGTGCGCTCGTGTAGGTGAGGCGGGCGGCGATCGCGGTGGGGGTGAACCCGTGGTCGGCGAGGGACACGAGCACGGCCTCGAACATCGCGAGCTGGGGCGGGGTCGGCCGGCGCTTGGCCATCAGCCAGAAGGCCAGCTCACCGAAGCCGACCTGGCCGATCATGTCGCCGGCCAGGTCCTGGCCCAACAACCGGATCGAGTCGGCCGTCGAGGCGCCGATGCCGGTCCGGTACGAGCGGCCGTCCGGTGCGCTCATCTGCCCTCACCCCCGTCGGCGCCCCCGCGCAACCAGTCCCTGACCTCGTCGCTGTGCTCGCCCAGCCCGGGGGGCGGCAGGTCGTAGCGCAGCGCGGCGTCGCCGAACGTGATCGGGTTGCGCACCAGCGTGACCGCCCGCTCGCCGCTGCCCAGATCGACGCGCGGCGCCAGGCCCAGCGACTCGGCCAGCTCGACGCCCTCCGCGATCGTGTTCACCGGCCCGCAGGGCACGCCCGCCTTGTTCAGGGCGAGGAACAGGTCGGCGGACGCCCACCGGGCCAGCGCCGCGAGCAGCAGCGGGCGCAGCTCGTCGCGGTTGGCGGTGCGGTCGGCGTTGGAGCCGAAGCGCGGGTCGTCGGCGACCTCGGGGATCCCGAGCACGTCGCACAGCGACCGGAACTGCCGGTCGTTGCCGGCGGTGATGATCATGTCCCGGTCGGCGGTGGGCATCGTCTCGTACGGGAACAGGCTCGGGTGCGCGTTGCCCATCCTCTGCGGCACCACCCCGCCCGCCGTGTACGCCGCCGTCTGGTTGACGAGGCCGGACATCGCGGACGACAGCAGGTTCACCTCCACGTGCTGGCCGCGTCCCGTCTCGCTGCGCTGGTGCAGCGCGGCCAGCACCCCGATGAGCCCGTGCAGGCCGGTCATCACGTCGAACACCGAGATGCCGGCCCGGAACGCCGGCCCCTCGGGATCGCCGGTGAGGCTCATGAGCCCGGAGACCGCCTGCACGATCAGGTCGTAGCCGGGCAGCCACGCCCCGCCGCCCGTCCCGAACCCGCTGATGGAGAGGTACACGAGGCGCGGGTTCCGCTCGGCCGCCGTCTCGTAGTCGAGCCCGAACCTCGCCAGCGAGCCCGGCTTGAAGTTCTCGATGGCGACGTCGGCGCGCCGCAGCAGCTCGCCGGCGAGGGCCCGGTCGTCCGGGTCGCGGAAGTCCAGCACGACCGACCGCTTGTTGCGGCCGATCGAGAGGTAGTAGGTGGAGACGCCGTCCTTCTGCGGCGGCATCCAGGTGCGCGTGTCGTCCCCGGCCGGGCCCTCCACCTTGATGACGGTGGCGCCCATGTCACCTAGCAACATCGAGCAGTAGGGGCCGGCGAGGACCCGCGACAGGTCGGCGACGACGACGCCGTCGAGCGGGGCGCGGCGGTGGTCGGTCGATGGCTCGTGGGTCATGGGATGCGACGCCTCTCCGTGGTCGGTCGGCAGGTGGGGTGTTTCCGCGGGATCGCGCGGCCGTGGGAGGATGCGCGCATGCCGCAGGAGTCGAGCTCGGACTTCGTCGAGGCGCTGGCTCGCGGCCTCGCCATCATCACGGCGTTCAGCCCGACGGCGACCGCGCTGTCGGTGAGCGACGCCGCGGCGCGGACCTCGCTGCCCCGCCCCACTGCCCGGCGCCTGTTGATGACGCTCGAGAAGCTGGGGTACGTGCGGTCGAGCAACGGCCTGTACACGCTCACCACCAAGGTGCTCGAGCTGGGCACGACGTACGTCGCCGCCCTGGGGATCTGGGAGCTGGCCCGGCCGCACCTCGAGGCGCTGGTCGCCCAGACCCGCGAGTCCAGCTCGATGTCGCAGCTCGACGGCAGCGACATCGTGTACGTCGCCCGCGTCCCGGTGCCCAAGATCATCGCCCTGTCCGTCCACATCGGCACGCGGTTCCCCGCCGTCGCGACCTCGATGGGGCACGTCCTGCTGGCCGACCTGCCGCGCTCCGAGCTGCTCCGGGTCCTCGACACGCCCTCGCAGTCGGGCATCATCCCCCGCATCACGCCGAGCCGGCGCACGCTCGAGCGCGAGCTCGCGCAGGTGCGGGAACGGGGATGGGCGCTGTCCGACGAGCGCCTCTCGCTCGGCATCCGGTCGATCGCCGCGCCCGTGCGGGACGCGTCCGGCACCACCGTGGCGGCGGTCAACGTCACGGTGCACGCGGCCGAGACCTCGGTCGGCGAGCTCACGAGCCGGCACCTCCCCCTGCTGCTCGAGACGGCGGAGAACATCACGCAGGAGTGGGCCAACCTCGCCCGCCTGCCGGTGCCCGATCCGCTCAGGAGCGCGTAGGCCGGTCCGCCTGCCGGCAGCGGGCCGCCGCTCACGCTGCGACCATGGCCCGGTGCCGGCCGGCGATGAAGTCGGCCAGGGCGGCTGCGGCGCTCAGGAAGGGCGAGTGGTCGGTGTCGAGCTCCACCGACGTGCCCACCAGCGCCGCCCGTTCCCGCTGCGACTCGGGCCGCACGGCACGATCGTCGGCGCACACCACGTACGAGCTGGGCACCGACAGCCAGGCGGGGTCGTCGAGCGGCGCGGCCGGCACGGTGCTCGACATCGGGCGCAGGCGGTCCGTGGCGAAGGCGGCGAGCGCCGCGCTCGTCCGGTGGAACAGGAACGGCGCCGCCGCTCGGGACAGCCGCACGACGCCGTCGTCGCCCGCCTGCATGCAGGCGCGGAACTCGGGGAACCCCCAGCGCGGCGTGTCGGCCGCGGGCGACTCGCCGGGCAGCGGCAGGCGCCCGGCGACGAACGTGAGGTGCGCGGCGGCGTGCCCGGCGTCGGCGACGGGCAGGCCGGCGTAGCTGTGGCACACCACGTGCACGGCGCCGGCTCGCGCCCCCGCCGCGCCGATCGCGCCCCGGACGGCCTCGACGTCGTCCCGGTAGCCCGTGAACGGCAGTTCGACGGCCCGCGACTCGATGCCACGCCGCGCCAGCTCGTCCATCACGAGCAGCCAGCACCACCCGGCCTGGTGCGCACCGTGGACCAGCAGCACGAGCGACGCGTGCGAGCCCGACCGCCGGGCACGGGCGGGCACTACCGGTAGACGTTGTTGCTCGTGTGGTCGCCGGCGAGCCAGCGCTTCAGGGTCTCGTGGGCGTCGACCCGGCGTTCGGCGGCGATCTCGTCGGCGTTCGGGACGTCGGCGGTGAACTCGAGCAGCAGCCCGTTCGGGTCCTCGGTGTAGAGCGACCGGCAGTAGCCGTGCTCGAGCACGTAGGTGCCGTCCGGCTTCCAGCCTGCGGCCGTGAGCCGCTCGTGGATCTCCTGCTGCAGCTCGCTCGTCACCTTGAGCGCGATGTGGCGGAACGGCGACGGCGGCAGCTCGGGGTCGAACAGCTCCTGGTCGTCACCGTGCGCGAACTGGAAGAAGGCGAGGGCGCTGCCGTCGCCGAGCCCGAAGAACGTGTGGCAGTAGACCCGCTCGGCACCGAACAGCTCGTCGGCCTCCGACCAGGTGGCGACGAGGGGCAGACCGATCAGGTCCTCGTAGAACGCACGTGTCGCCTCCTGGTCCTTGGTGACGAACGCGTTGTGGTGCAACCGGCTCGGAAGCTTCTGCGACGTGCTCACGACTCCCCCTGTGTGGACGCTCGGGGTTGGTGTCCACTGGCCGGACATCTTACCGCAGACCGGCCAGCGGGTGCCCCTCGTAGTACGGTCGTCCGGCGTGACCACCGCCGCGCCGCGCATCCTGACCACGCACACCGGCAGCCTGCCCAGGCCGGACGACCTGATCCGGATGATGTGGGCGAAGGGCGACGGCGCACCGGTCGACGAGGACGCCCTCTCCCGCCGCATCGCCACCGCCGTGCGGGAGGCGGTGGACCGCCAGGTCGCCGCCGGCATCGACGTCGTCAACGACGGCGAGATGTCCAAGCCGAGCTACGCCACCTACGTGAAGGACCGCCTCCACGGGTTCGGCGGCGAGGCGGTGCAGGACTACGGCTTCCGTGACCTGGCCGACTACCCCCGCAGCGCCGAGATGGTGGCGGCGAACCCCGGCCGCCGCAAGCGGACCGCGCCGGCCTGCAACGCCGAGATCGGGGTCAAGGACGCCGAGGCCATCACCGTGGACCTGGCCAACCTGGCCAAGGCCGTCGCCAGCTCACCCGCACACGGCACCTTCTCGAGCGCCGCGTCGCCCGGCGTCGTGTCGCTCTTCTTCGCCAACGAGCACTACGCCTCGGACGAGGAGTACGTGTTCGCCATCGCCGAGGCGATGCGGCACGAGTACGAGGCGATCGCCGCAGCGGGCGTGACGGTGCAGGTCGACTGTCCCGACCTGGCGATGGGCCGCCACTCCGCCTACGCGGACATGGACCTCGCCGGGTTCCGGCGGCGTGCCGCGCTGAACATCGAGGCGCTCAACCACGCCGTCCGCGACATCCCGGCCGACCAGCTGCGGATGCACCTGTGCTGGGGCAACTACCCGGGGCCCCACCACCACGACGTCGACCTGGCCGCGATCATCGACCTGGTGTGGACGGCGAAGCCCCGTACCGTGCTCTTCGAGGCCGCCAACCCCCGCCACGCCCACGAGTGGGCACTGTTCGAGGACGTCGAGGTGCCCGACGGCAAGGTCATCTGCCCGGGCGTGATCGAGCCCCAGTCCAACTACATCGAGCACCCCGAGCTCGTCGCGCAGCGCATCGAGCGGTACGCGGCGCTGGTGGGCCGCGACCGCGTGATGGCGGGCGTCGACTGCGGGTTCAGCGTGCACGTCGGGATGCAGGGCATCGACCCCGATGTCGCCTGGGCCAAGCTCCGCGCCCTCGCCGAGGGCGCCGAGATCGCCTCGGCACGGCTCTGGCGCTGAGGGGCTCGTCAGGCCAGGCCGTCGTCGGGCTGCGGCTCGACCAGCTCGAACCAGAAGAAGCCGTGGCCGGCCAACGTCACGAAGTACGGCAGCTCGCCGATGGGCGGGAACGGCACCCGGCCGGTCAGCTCGATGGGCACCTTGCCGGCGAGCTGCTCCATCATCAGCTCGCACGGCTGGGGGAAGCGCGACAGGTTGTTGACGCACAGGACGATGTCTTCCTCGCCGTCGTCGCCGATGCCCCGCCGCAGGTAGGCGAGGACGGACGGGTTCTGCGCGTGCAGCATCTCGAACTGGCCGATGGCCAGCACCGGGTGCTGGCGGCGCACGTCGATCATGCGCCGCAGCCAGTGCAGGAAGCTCGACGCGTCGCGCTGCTGGGCCTCGACGTTGACCGCCTGGAAGCCGTACACCGGGTCCATGAGCGGCGGCAGGAAGAGCCGGGCGAAGTCGGCGGTCGAGAAGCCGCCGTTGCGGTCGGGGCTCCACTGCATGGGCGTGCGCACGCCGTCGCGGTCGCCCAGGTAGATGTTGTCGCCCATCCCGATCTCGTCGCCGTAGTACATGACCGGGCTGCCGGGCATCGAGAACAGCATGGCGTGGAACAGCTCGGCCTTGCCCTCGTCGTTGTCGAGCAGGGGGAACAGGCGGCGGCGGATGCCCAGGTTGAGCTTCATCCGTGGGTCGTGCGCGTACTCGCTGTACATGTAGTCGCGCTCTTCGTCGGTGACCATCTCGAGGGTCAGCTCGTCGTGGTTCCGCAGGAAGATCCCCCACTGGCAGCCGTCGGGGATCTCGGGCGTCTGGGCCAGGATCTCGGTGATCGGGTGCCGCTGCTCCTTGCGCACCGCCATGAACATGCGGGGCATGAGCGGGAAGTGGAAGCACATGTGGCACTCGTCGCCGGCGCCGAAGTAGTCGACCACCTCGGACGGCCACTGGTTGGCCTCGGCCAGCAGCACCCGCCCCGGGAACTCGGCGTCGACGGTCTTGCGCACCCGCCGCAGGTAGTCGTGGGTCTCGGGCAGGTTCTCGCCGTTGGTGCCGTCGCGCTCGAACAGGTAGGGCACGGCGTCGAGCCGGAACCCGTCGAGTCCCAGGTTCAGCCAGAAGCGCACCACGTCGAGCATGGCCTCGGCGACGTCGGGGTTGTCGTAGTTGAGGTCGGGCTGGTGGTGGAAGAAGCGGTGCCAGTAGAACTGCTCGCGCTGGGGGTCCCACGACCAGTTGGACGGCTCGCTGTCGACGAAGATGATGCGGGCCTCGCCCCACCGCTCGGGGTCGTCGCCCCACACGTACCAGTCGGCCCGGGGGTTGGTGCGATCCTGGCGCGACTCCTGGAACCAGGGGTGGGCGTCGGAGGTGTGGTTCATCACCATGTCGGCGATCACCCGGATGCCGCGGCGGTGGGCCTCGTCGAGGAACACGGCCACGTCGCCGACGTCGCCGGACTCGGGCAGCACGGTGAGGAACTCGCTGATGTCGTACCCGCCGTCGCGCAGCGGCGACTGGTAGAAGGGCAGCAGCCACAGGCAGTCGATGCCGAGCCACTCGAGGTAGTCGAGCTTCTGCGTCAGGCCGACGAAGTCGCCGAAGCCGTCGCCGTCGGAGTCGGCGAAGCCGCGCACCGCGACCTCGTAGAACACGGCACGCTGGAACCACCGGTGGTCGGTCGGGTCGATCGGCGTCGCCATCGCCCAAAGGGTGTCACACGGCGGACCCCCCGCCGGACGGGGTGCGGTGGGCGCTACGCCAGCAGCAGCAGGCCGATCAGCGCCAGCACCACGATCGCCGCGACCAGGGCGACGACGAGGAGGCGGTTGGTCGCCGGCGCGCTGGCGGGCTCGGCGGAGCGGTCGTCGACGTAGGCACGGAACATCGCCGTGTCCGCGCCGGGATCGTCGGGATCGTGCGTTGACATGGGCCGCCATCGTAGGTGCGCCGGCCCGCCCCATGGTGGTTCACTCGTGGCGCACGGCCTGGGACACCGCCTCGCCGGCCGCGCCCGTGCGCGGCGCGAGCGAGTGCGACTCGACCACCACGGTGTCGATCGTGCCGGCGAACGGGAACGGCGTGCGGTAGTCGTCGCCCACCGGGAAGCCCGCGTCACGGCCGATCAGCAGCCCGGCACCACCGATCTGCCAGCGGAAGGGCAGGTCCTCGGGCAGCACGACCTCGGCCACCGGGGCGCCGTCGACGAGCAGGGACACCGGGCCGCCGCCCGCCCGCGCCCGCTCGTAGCGCAGGCCCAACTCGTGGGCGCCCTCGTCCAGGGCCACGGGCGACGCCACCCGGTGCGGCTCGCCGAACAGGCAGAACGTGGCGACCGGCCGCCCGCCGAGCAGGTACCACGCCCACCCGTTGTTCCAGTCGCCCAGCGCGCACACCACGCCCTCTCCCCCGCCGGCCGGCACCTCGACGGCCGCCGTGAGCGTGAACCCGCCGCCCATCGGGGGCAGGAAGTCCTCGGCGATGCCCCCGCCCCCGGGCCGGTACACGGTGCGGTGCGCCGCCGGGTACGGGCGGGGCGTCATGGCGACGGCCCGGCCGATCAGGCTGTCGTCGAGCGGCAGCACCTGGTTGCGGCCCGCCTCGTGCCACCACAGCCGCTCCATGTCGGCCACCCGCTCGGGATGCCGGTCGGCCAGGTCGTGCGCCTCGGCGAAGTCCTCGTCGAGGTGGAACAGCGACCACCGGTCGGTGGCGAAGTCGTGGCTGCCGGGAACCCGCTCGCGCTCGACCGAGATCTGGGCGCCGATGTGGTCGGTGGTGGCCTTCCAGCCGTCGTGGACGATCGAGCGCGACCCGATGATCTCGAAGTACTGGGTGGTGCGGGGGCTGGGTGCGTCGGGGTCGGCGAAGGTGCCCCGCAGGCTGGCGCCGTCGAGGGGCTGCTGCTCGACGCCGTCGACGGCGGCGGGCGCCTCGACCCCGGCCACGTCGAGCACCGTGGGCAGCAGGTCGACCGCGTGGCAGAACTGGCCCCGCACGCCGCCGGCGGCCGGTGCCGGGATGCCGGCCGGCCAGTGGGCGATCAGGGGCGTGCGCACGCCGCCCAGCCAGGCGTAGCGCTTCCACAGGCGGAACGGCGCGTTGCCCGCCCACGCCCATCCCCACGGGTAGTGGTTGTAAGCCCGGAACCCGCCGATGTCGCCGGTGCGGGCGACCGAGTCGGCGACGTCGTCGAGGCGGTCGTGGGTGAAGCGGTGCTCGTTGAGCGAGCCGGTGGGCCCGCCCTCGGCGCTGGCGCCGTTGTCGCTGAGGACGAGCACCAGGGTGTCGTCGAGCGCGCCGATGGCCCGCAGGAAGTCGACGACCCGGCCGATCTGGGCGTCGGTGTGGGTGAGGAAGCCGGCGTAGGCCTCCATCAGCCGGGCGCACAGCCGGCGCTCGCCGTCCGGCAGCGACGACCACTCGGGCACCCACGGCGGCCGCTCGGTGAGCGTGGTCCCCTCGGGCACCACCCCGGCCGCCACCTGGCGCTCGAACGTGCGCGCCCGCCACGCCTCCCAGCCGTCGTCGAACTGCCCGCGGTAGGCGTCGATGTAGGACGCCGGCGCCTGGTGGGGAGCGTGCACGGCCCCGGTCGCGAGGTAGCAGAGGAACGGCTTGCCGGGCGTGGCCTGCTGCTGGTCCTGGATGAGGCGGATCGCCCGGTCGGCCAGATCCTCGGTCAGGTGGTAGCCGTCGTCGGGCGTGCGGGGCGGGTCGACGAAGCCGTTGTCGCTCACCAGGTCGGGCGTCCACTGGTTGGTGTCGCCGTTGAGGAAGCCGTAGTAGCGCTCGAACCCCAGCCCGAGCGGCCAGCGGTCGAACGGCCCGGCGGCGCTCTGCTCCCACCGCGGCGTCAGGTGCCACTTGCCGACGGCGAAGGTGCTGTAGCCGGCGTCGCGCAGCAGCCGGGGCATGGCCGCCGCCGTGCGGGGGATCATGCCGTCGTAGCCGGGGAACCCGATGGGCAGGTCGGCGACGAAGCCCATGCCCACCCGGTGCTGGTTGCGCCCGGTGAGCAGGCAGGCGCGGGTGGGCGAGCACATGGCGGTGACGTGGAAGCTGCGGTAGCGGAGGCCGCCGCCGGCCAGGGCGTCGACGGCGGGCGTGGCGATGTCGCTGCCGTAGCACCCGAGCTGGGCGAACCCGAGGTCGTCGAGCACGATCACCAGCACGTTCGGCGCCCCTGGCGCCGGCCGGGGCACCGGCGCGAACGCTGGCGTCGACTCGCCGATCGTGTTGCCGATGACGGCCCGCCGGGCCGAGGTCACGGCCATCGGTCTCCCTCCCGCTCGTCCGATGCGGGGACGCTACCGCGATCTGACGCGGCGTCAGCTCTCGCCGGTGCGTGATCCCGGAGCGGCTGGCAGGGGAGATGCCAGCCGCCCCGGCGATCGATCCGTCACCCTGCGGGCAGCCCGAGCGGCCCGGCCGGCGGCACCGCCGGCGTGCCGAGGCAGTCGGCGCCCGCGGCCCGCGACCGCCACGCGCTCGCCAGGTCGCGCAGGATCACACGGGCGTCTCCCTCGAACGATGAGCCGTGCATGGTCGCGAGGGTGCGGGGCGCCAGGCCCGCCAGGTGGTCGAGCGCCCGGGGCACCGCGTCGCCGGGGGCCGCGGCACCCAGCACGTCCTCGGCCTCGAGCGCCTGCTCGACGAGGTACGCCCGGGTCACGGCCGGCCCCCGTCCGAGCTGGGTGAACAGGTCGCCGCACAGCAGCGTGGCCGTCGTCTCCTCGTACAGCACGACGGCCTCCTGGTTGTGGGGCGCGTGCGGCGTCGGCACGGCCACCACCCGGCGTCCACCCAGGTCGAGCGGCTCGCCGGGCACCAGCCGGCGGGGGGGCCGGTCGGCCAGGTCGTCGACCGACACGCGGCACGCCAGGGCGCCGGCCGCCACCTCGAGCCGGGGCGCGGCAGCCAGGAAGTCGTTCATCGCCCCGCACTCGTCGGCCTCGACGTGCCCGAACGACAGCCACCGCAGCCGGTCGAGCGGCACCAGGCGGGCGACGGCGGCCAGCGTCGCCGGGAACGACGACCGCAGCCCCGTGTGGAACAGCAGGGGCTCGTCGGCGAGGACGAGGAACTGGTTGACGGTCAGCCCCCGGCCGCCGGCGGCGCCGGGCAGCCACGACGAGATGCGGTAGATGCCGTCCGCCACCTCGTCCACGTCGCTGGAGTCAGTCACCGCGCCCGCTCGTCGTCCGCTCGACCGGGGCGCTCGGGGACACCGCCCGCCACGGGTCCCCGAGTCGTCCCGCTGGGTGGCGACAGGTTCGCCGAGCGCCATTAGCGAGCGCGAAGCCCCTGGTCACAGGGTTGGTGCCGCGTGGGGGAACGGCCGCCCGTAGCCTGCTCGGCCGGATGTCCAGATCGTTCCGGTTCCAGCCGCCCGAGCCCCGGCCCCGGTCGCTGACCCGGCCCCGGCTGCTGCGCCGCCTGCTCGACCGCTGGGAGCGCCCGGTCACCACCGTCGTCGGGGGCGCAGGCCTGGGCAAGACCACGCTGCTGGCCCAGGCCGTCGCCGAGAACCGCCTGGCGCCACGCGGCGAGGACGTGTGGATCGGCCTCGAGCCGGCCGACGTCGACGCCGAGTGGCTGGCCCGCGACGTGCTCGCCGCGGTGGAGTCGGCATCCGGCGAACCGGTCGTCGACGGCCGGACGGGCGCCACGACCGCACCGGCCACGACCGGACCCGCGGCGACCGCCCCGGTGGTCACCGCTCCTGCGGCGACCACCGTGGCCGACGCCATCTGGCGGCGAAGCCCCACCGCGGTGTGCCTGGTGTTCGACGACGTCCACCTGCTCACCGCCGGGTCGGCGGGCGCCGCCTGGCTGGCCGAGCTGATCGCCGCCCTGCCGGCCAACGGCCACGTGGTCCTGGCCAGCCGGGTGCCGCCCGCCGTGCCGTTGACGCGGCTGGCCACCCAGGGCGCCGTGGGACGCCTCACCGAGGACGACCTGCGGTTCACCGGCGACGAGCTGGCCGACTTCGCGGCCCGCCGGGGCGTCGGGGACGTCGCCCGGTTCGACGACACCGGCGGGTGGCCGGCGATGGCCGAGCTCGCCGCCACCGTCGACGCCGGCCTGACCGGTGACTACCTGTGGGAGGAGGTGCTCGGGCCGCTCGGTCCCGAGCGGCGGCGGGTGCTCGCCGTCGTCGCCGACCTCGGCGGTGCCGACGACCCGCTGGCGACCGCCGCGCTCGGCTCCCCCGTCGAGCTCGACGAGACGCTGGCGGGCGTGCCGCTGGTCGCCCACGGGGCGGGCGGCTGGCGGGTCCCCCACCCGTTGTGGCGCACCGTCGATGCCGTCGCCCTGTCCCCCGCCGAGCGCGAGGCGGTGCGCCGCCCTGCGGTGGAGCACCTCGTCGGCCAGCACCGCTACGACGACGCGCTCGCCCTGGCCCGCGAGACCGGCCTCGACGACATGGTGCCCGAGGTCCTGCGGGCCGCGTGCATCAACCCGGAGCGCCCCCCGGTCGGCCGCCTCGAGCGCTGGCTGGACGACCTGCCCGGCGCGGCCCGGGGCTCCGCCGGCGCCGCCCTCGCCGCCGGGCTGCACGCCGCCCTCACCCAGCCCGGCGCCGCAACCCGGCCGCTGCAGGAGGCGGCCACCATGTGCCGGGCCGCCGGCGACGTCGACGGCGAGCTCGGCGCCCTGGCGCTGCTGGGGCGCGTGGCCTGGTGGCGGGCGGACGTCGCCCTGCTCGGCGAGCTGTTCCCCCGCGTGCTCGAGCTCGAGGCCGCCGGCCACCCCCTGGCAGTGGCAATCGCCGCGATCGGTCGGGCGGTGATCGCCGACCTGGCCGGCGACGACGCCGGCGTGCTCACCCACCTCGACGAGGTCGAGCCCGCGGTGCTCGATCCCGGCTGGGCGGGCGTGGCCGCCTGGCTGCGGGCCGTCACGGTCGCCGGCTGCGGGCGGCCGCGTGAGGCGCTGGGCATCCTCGACGCCATCCCGCCCTCGCCCGACCCGGCCTTCGCGCTGACGGTCGAGGGGGCGCGCCAGGCCGTGCGCTGGTCGCTGGGCCACGTCGACGAGGTGGTGGCGGCCATCCCCTCGCTCGTCGAGCGCATCAGCGCCGCCGGCATCGCCCAGAACGCGGTGGTGGCGCGCTCGCAGGCGGCGTACGTCCTCGGGCTCATCGGCGACGCCGGCGGGGCCCGGCGCTACATCGACGAGGCCCGCAGTGCCCTGGGCGACGGGCCGTACCCGGGCAGCCAGCTGGCGATGGCCGAGGCGGCCGTGCTCGTGGCGACCGGCGACGAGCAGGCGGCGGCCGCCGTGCTCGACGGGGCCCTCGCCGGCCGCACCCCCGGGGTGGGCGACGATCGCCGCGTGTGGCGCAACGGCCTGGCTCTCACCTACCTGCTGCTGCCGTCGGCGCGGGAGCACTGGGACCGGGCCGGCCTGCAGGGTCACCTGGCGCGGGCCCGGCGCCTCGCTGCCGCCCTGGTCGCGTGGCGCGACGGCGACGTCGCCGCGCTCGCCGACCTCGACGTGCCCGACCCGCCGCTGGTGCGCGCCGCGCTGCCCGCCCGGTGCGCGGCCGAGCTGGCCGTCGGGCTCGGAGCCGCCGGCCGGACCGAGGGCGGACCGCTGCTCGAGGCCCTCGGCCCCTGCGGGCGCGACGCCGTCCGGGCGCTCGCCGGCGGCGGCCGCCTGGCCCGCCCGGCCCGGGCGCTGCTGGCCACCGTGCCCGGCCCTCCCCCGCACGTCACCGGCATCGCGGTGCTGGGCCCCCTCGAGGTCGTGCGCGACGGCGTGCCGGTCACCGACGGCGACGTGCGGCGCGAGCGGGTGCGGGCGCTGCTGTCGTTCCTGGTGGGGCACCGCATCACCACCCGGGCGGCCATCACCGCCGCCCTGTGGCCGGACCTCGACGAGCGGGCAGCGGGCAACAACCTGCGGGTGACCACCACCTACCTGCTACGGGTGCTCGAACCGTGGCGGGCGGCGCGCGAGCCGTCGTACTTCATCCGGCTCGACGGGCAGAGCGTGACGCTGGTGACCGGCGACCGGCTCCGCATCGACACCGACCGGTTCGACGACCACCTTCGAGCCGCCGCCCGGGCCGAGGACGACGGCAGCCCCTCGCTGGCGCTCGAGCACTGGCTCGCGGCCGTCGACCTGTACCGGGGCCCGATACACGAGGGCGTCGCCGCCGCCGAGTGGATCGACCTCGAGCGCGAGCACTTCGCCGTCCGGTTCGTCACCGCCGCCACCCGGGCCGCCGAGCTGCTGGTGGGGCGAGGCGACGGCGACCGGGCCGAGGAGCTGGCCCGGCGGGCCATCGACGTCGACCCGTGGGCCGAGGACGCCCACGGCGTGCTGGTGGCCGCCGCCCTGGCCCGGGGCGACCGCTCGGCGGCCCGCCGGGCGCTCGACCGCAGCCTGGCGGCGCTGGCCGACCTCGGGGTGGAGCCGTCGCCCCAGACGCAGCGCCTGCGGCGCCGGCTGCGCAACGCCGGCGGCACGGCGGCGACGGCGACGGCGGGGTGACCGGTCCCCGCCGGGTCAGCCCGCGAACGTGAGGATGTGCGCCACCTGGCGCTGGGTCGGGTCGAGCCGCACGTAGGGCCGGTTGCCGTCCCACAGGTACGTCTCGCCGGTCAGCTCGTCGTGGGCCTCGAAGGGCCCGTGCCAGGGCAGGCCCACCGCACCCAGGTCGAGGTCGAGCACCGTCTCCTGCGCGTGGTGCGGGTCGAGGTTGACCACGACCATGACCAGGTCGCCCTCGTGCAGGTGCCCGCGGGTCCACACCAGGAAGCGGTCGTTGGCCGACCCGTGGAAGCGGATGTTCCGCAACCACCGCAGGGCCGGGTGGCGGCGCCGGATGCCGTTGACCGTGGCGATGAAGGGCGCCATCGAGTCGGACCGGCCCCAGTCGCGCCGGCGCAGCTCGTACTTCTCCGAGTCGAGGTACTCCTCGTTGGCGTCGCTGGCCGGCTGGTTCTCGAACAGCTCGTAGCCGCTGTACACGCCGTAGCTGGGCACCAGCGTGGCCGCCAGCACGTAGCGCAGGTAGAACGCGGCGGGCGGCCCGTGGCGCAGCGGGCCCGACAGGATGTCGGGCGTGTTGGTCCAGAAGTTCGGCCGCATGTAGTCGGCGGTGGGGCCGTGCGCCAGCTCGGACACGTAGTCGCGCAGCTCCCAGGCCTCGTTGCGCCACGTGAAGTACGTGTAGCTCTGGGTGAAGCCGACCTCGGCCAGCTTGGCCATCACCTTGGGGCGGGTGAAGGCCTCGGACAGGAACACGACGTCCGGGTGCTCGCGGTGGATGCGCTCGATGACCCACGCCCAGAACGCCATGGGCTTGGTGTGGGGGTTGTCGACCCGGAAGATGCGCACGCCCTGGTCGATCCAGAAGTGCAGCACGTCGCGGCACGCCTTCCACAGGCGCGCTCGGTCGGCGTCGCGCTCGGGCCAGAAGTTGATGGGGTAGATGTCCTGGTACTTCTTCGGCGGGTTCTCGGCGAACCGGATGGTGCCGTCGGGCCGGCGCCAGAACCACTCGGGATGGTCGTGGACCCAGGGGTGGTCGGGCGAGCACTGCAGGGCGTAGTCGAGCGCCACCTCGAGGCCGAGGTCGGCCGCCTCGGCGCAGAAGCGGCGGAAGTCGTCGAGGGTGCCCAGCTCGGGTGCGACGGCGGTGTGGCCGCCGTCGGCCGAGCCGATGGCCCACGGGCTGCCGGGGTCGTCGGGCCCGGCGCCGAGCGTGTTGTTGGGGCCCTTGCGGTCGGTGATGCCGATGGGGTGGATGGGCGGCAGGTAGACGATGTCGAAGCCCATCTCGGCGACGGCGGGCAGCCGCTTGGCGGCGCCCGCGAAGCCGCCCTCGCTGCGGGGGAACAGCTCGTACCAGGCGCCGAAGCCAGCGAGGGGCCGGTCGACCCACAGCGGCACGGTCGCGGTGGTCAGGTCGGCGTCGGGCACGCCCGCCACCAGGGCCGCCACCCGGTCGTCGAGCCCGGCGTTGAGCCTGACCTGCAGGCTGCACGCTTTCCGCCGCAGCGCGGCGACCGCGTCGAGCACCCGTTTGCGGCCGCGGGCGTTCAGCGCCGGGGCCAGCGCCTCGAGGATGCCGGCGCCCTCCTCGAGCTCGATCTCGACGTCGTCGCCGGCTGCCGCCTTGATCTCGATGTCGTGCCGCCACGTCGCGAACCGGTCGCGCCAGGCCTCGATCACGACCTCGTGGCGGCCGATGTCGTCGGGGCTGAGCGTGCCCTCCCACCGGTCGTTGACCAGGTGGCGCAGGGGGGCCGTGCGCCACTTGGACTTGCCGACCCGCCGCCAGCGGACCCGGGCGGCCAGCAGGTCGTGGCCGTCGCGGTAGATGTCGGCCGACACGGTCACCTGCTCGCCCACGACCGCCTTGGCCGGGAACTGGCGGGTCGGGGTGGCCGGACGGATGTCGTCGATGATGATGCGGCCGAGCACGCCTAGAGGCTACGCATCCGGCCCCGGGTCACCCGCCACGGCCCCCGAGATCGATCACCGTCGCCGCCGGATCCCGCGAGGCACTAGCCGCAGCTCGGGCGCCGGCAGCCCGAGGCAATGACCGTCGCCGCCAGCAGCGCGAGGCAATGACCGTCGGGGGCCGACCGCCATTGCCTCCCGACCCTCGGAGCGACCGCCATTGCCTCGCCCGGCCGTCCGGAGGCAATAGCCGTCGATCTCGCATGCCCGAGGCAACAGCGGTCGGGGGCCGACCGCTATCGCCTCCAGACCCTCGGACCGACCGTCATTGCCTCGCCCGGCCGTCCGGAGGCAATAGCAGTCGATCTCGCATGCCCGAGGCAATAGCGGTCGGGGGCCG
>DASTFE010000163.1:0-3150 GCA_035708905.1 Acidimicrobiales bacterium
GGGGTCTGCACGCGCGTGTTCACCAACACGCCCAAGAAGCCCAACTCGGCGCTGCGCAAGGTGGCCCGCGTGCGCCTCTCCAGCGGCATCGAGGTGACGGCCTACATCCCGGGCGAGGGCCACAACCTGCAGGAGCACTCGATCGTGCTGGTGCGGGGCGGCCGGGTCAAGGACCTGCCGGGCGTCCGGTACAAGATCATCCGCGGCACCCTCGACACCGCCGGGGTGCGCGACCGCAAGCAGGCCCGCAGCCGCTACGGCGCCAAGAAGGAGGGCTGATCCGATGCCTCGCAGGGGTGCGGCACCGCGCCGCGAGCTCATGCCCGACCCGGTCTACAAGTCGGTGCTCGTCACGCAGGTCGTCAACAAGGTCCTGATGCACGGCAAGAAGACCACCGCCGAGGCCATCGTGTACGAGGCGCTCGACATCGTCGGCGACAAGACCGACGGCGACGCGCTGTCGGCCCTCAAGCGGGCGGTCGACAACGTCAAGCCGCAGCTCGAGGTCAAGAGCCGCCGGGTCGGCGGCGCCACCTACCAGGTGCCGGTCGAGGTCCGCCCGCGGCGGGCCAACACCCTGGCCATCCGCTGGATCACCGGCTTCGCCCGTGGCCGGCGCGAGCGCACCATGGCCGAGCGCCTGGCGGCCGAGCTCCTCGACGCCAACAACGGCGTGGGCAGCTCGGTCAAGCGCAAGGAAGACATGCACAAGATGGCCGAGTCCAACAAGGCCTTCGCGCACTATCGCTGGTAGCCCCCAACCACCTGGGGGGTGCGCCCCCCGAGGCGTGACCCTCCGAGACGACCGGGCTGAGTGCGGCTCGGTCGTCGTCATGTCGAGCGAGAGACGAAGAGGATGACACAGCGCAGCCAGCCGCTCGAGCGGGTCCGCAACATCGGCATCATGGCCCACATCGACGCCGGCAAGACCACCACGACCGAGCGGATCCTGTACTACACCGGGCGCACCTACAAGATCGGCGAGGTCCACGAGGGTGCCGCCACCATGGACTGGATGGTCCAGGAGCAGGAGCGCGGCATCACCATCACGTCGGCCGCCACGACGTGCTTCTGGAACGACCACCAGATCAACATCATCGACACGCCGGGCCACGTCGACTTCACGGTCGAGGTCGAGCGCTCGCTGCGCGTGCTCGACGGCGCGGTCGCGGTGTTCGACGGCGTCGCCGGGGTCGAGCCGCAGACCGAGACGGTCTGGAAGCAGGCCGACAAGTACCGCGTGCCCCGCATGTGCTTCGTCAACAAGATGGACCGGCTGGGCGCCGACTTCTTCGCCGCGCTCGAGTCGATCCGCGACCGGCTCGGCGCCAACACCGCGGTCATCCAGCTGCCGATCGGCGCCGAGGGCCACTACAAGGGCGTGATCGACCTCGTCACCATGCAGGCGCTCGTCTGGCTCGACGAGGAGCTGGGCGCCAAGTGGGAGGTCCGCGAGATCCCCGAGGACCTCAAGCCCCAGGCCGAGGAGTACCGCCACCAGCTCATCGACGTGCTCTCGTCCTTCGACGAGAACATCCTCGAGAAGTACGTCGCCGACGAGGAGATCACCGTCGACGACCTCCACGCCGCACTGCGGGCCGGCACCATCGCCAGCGAGATCGTCCCGGTGCTCAATGGTTCGGCGTTCAAGAACAAGGGCGTGCAGCCCCTGCTCGACGCCATCGTCGCCTACCTCCCCAGCCCCGCCGACCTGCCGCCCGTCACCGGCATGTCGGTCAAGGGCCACGAAGAGGTCGAGCGCAAGCCGACTGACGACGAGCCGTTCGCCGCGCTGGCGTTCAAGATCATGTCCGACCCCCACGTCGGCAAGCTCACCTACTTCCGCGTCTACTCGGGCTCGCTCGAGAAGGGCTCGCAGGTGGTCAACACCACGACGGGCTCCAAGGAGCGGGTGGGCCGCATCCTGCAGATGCACGCGAACCACCGCGAGGACGTCGACGCCGTCATGACGGGCGACATCGCCGCGGGCATCGGCCTCAAGAACACCCGCACGGGCGACACGCTGACCACGCCGGGCGCCGAGATCACGCTCGAGCAGCTCGAGTTCCCCGAGCCGGTCATCCACGTGGCCGTCGAGCCCAAGACCAAGGTCGACCAGGAGAAGATGGGCAAGGCGCTGCAGTCGCTGTCCGAGGAGGACCCCACCTTCCAGGTGCGCACCGACGAGGACACCGGGCAGACCGTCATCTCGGGCATGGGCGAGCTGCACCTCGAGGTGATCGTCGACCGCATGCTGCGCGAGTTCAAGGTCGACGCCACGGTGGGCAAGCCGCAGGTGGCCTACCGCGAGACGATCACGCAGACCGTCGACAAGATCACCTACACCCACAAGAAGCAGACGGGTGGCTCCGGCCAGTTCGCCGAGGTGACCATCAGGCTCGAGCCCCTCGGCCCGGGCGGCGGCTACGAGTTCGTCGACAAGATCACCGGCGGGCGCGTGCCCAAGGAGTACATCCCCGCGGTCGACGCCGGCATCCAGCAGTCGCTCGACGCCGGCGTGCTCGCCGGCTACCCGACGGTCGACATCCGGGCGACGCTGGTCGACGGCAAGTACCACGACGTCGACTCGTCGGAGATGGCGTTCAAGATCGCCGGCTCGATGGTGTTCAAGGAGGCGGCCCGCAAGGCGAAGCCCGTCCTGCTCGAGCCCATCATGTCGGTCGAGGTCGTCACGCCCGAGGACTACATGGGCGATGTGATCGGCGATCTCAACAGCCGCCGCGGTCGTGTCGGTGGCATGGAGCAGCGGGGCAACAGCCAGGTGATCCGGGCCCAGGTCCCCCTGTCCGAGATGTTCGGTTACGCTACCGACCTGCGGTCGCGCACCCAGGGTCGAGCGACGTACACGATGCAGTTCCACAGCTACCAGCAGACCCCTGCCTCGGTGCAGGAGGAGATCGTCGCCCGAGTGCGCGGCGAGTGATCCGGTAGCGCCGTCCCCGTCACGATCACAGTCTGGTCACGATTTCACAGAGGATCCTCACAGCCATGGCCAAGGAAAAGTTCGAGCGGACGAAGCCGCATTTGAACATCGGTACGATGGGTCATATCGACCATGGGAAGACGACGTTGACGGCGGCGATCACGAAGGTGTTGGCGGAGGCCAACCCGAATGTGTCGGCGATGGCG
>DASTFE010000164.1:0-6777 GCA_035708905.1 Acidimicrobiales bacterium
CCGCCCGCGCCGGCGCCCGCGTCCCCGCCGTCGTCGAATCTGGCACCACCCTCGGACATGCCCGTAAACATATGGTGTGCTCTCGAAGATCCTGATCGCCAACCGGGGCGAGATCGCCGTCCGGGTCGTGCGGGCGTGCCGCGACCTCGGCATCACGTCGGTCGCCGTCTACTCCGACCTCGACCGCGACAGCCTCCACGTCCGGCTGGCCGACGAGGCGTACGCGCTCGGCGGGCAGACCGCCGCCGAGAGCTACCTCGACACCACCAAGATCCTCGACGTCATCGAGCGCACCGGCGCCGACGGCGTCCATCCGGGCTACGGGTTCTTCAGCGAGAACACCGACTTCGCCCGGGC
The DNA here is from genome assembly GCA_035708905.1 of Acidimicrobiales bacterium. GTDB lineage: Bacteria > Actinomycetota > Acidimicrobiia > Acidimicrobiales > VFJN01 > ZC4RG19. The sequence continues at coordinate 358 of DASTFE010000164.1, forward strand.
CATCACCGCCCGCGGGGTGACGTTCATCGGTCCGCCGCCCGAGGCCCTCGAGATCATGGGCGACAAGGTGTCGTCACGGCTGGCCGCCCAGCGGGCCGGCGTGGCCGGGGTGCCGGGCACCACCGAGTTCCTCGGCTCGGCCGACGAGGTCGTGGCGTTCGGCGACGAGCACGGCTGGCCGGTCGCCATCAAGGCGGCCTACGGCGGCGGCGGTCGGGGCATGCGGGTCGTCCGCTCGGCCGGCGAGGCGGCCGAGGCGCTCGACTCGGCGCAGTCCGAGGCGCTCAAGGGCTTCGGCCGCAGCGAGTGCTACGTCGAGCGGTACCTCACCTGGCCGCGCCACGTCGAGATGCAGGTCTTCGCCGACACCCACGGCAACGCCGTCTGGGTGGGCGAGCGCGACTGCTCGGCCCAGCGCCGCCACCAGAAGCTGATCGAGGAGAGCCCGGCGCCGGCGTTCCCCGACGAGGTGCGCCAGGCCATGGGCGAGGCGGCCGTGAAGGTGACGCGGGCCTGCGGCTACGTCAACGCCGGCACCGTCGAGTTCCTCTACCAGGACGGCGAGTTCTACTTCCTCGAGATGAACACCCGCCTGCAGGTCGAGCACCCCGTCACCGAGATGGTGACCGGCCTCGACCTGGTGGCCGAGCAGATCCGGGTCGCCGCGGGCGAGCCGCTGTCGTTCACGCAGGACGACATCGTGCGCCGGGGCCACGCCATCGAGGTGCGCATCAACGCCGAGGACCCGGCGGGTGGCCGGTTCCTGCCCTCGCCCGGCCCCATCCGCACGCTGCGGGTGCCCCAGGGCTTCGGCGTGCGCTGGGACGGCGGCTACGAGGCCGGCGACGAGGTCAGCCAGTTCTACGACAACCTGGTGGGCAAGCTGATCTGCTGGGGCGCCGACCGCCAGGTGGCCATCGCCCGCACCATCCGGGCGCTGGACGAGCTCGAGATCGAGGGGCTGGCCACCACCGTGCCGGCCGACCTGGCCATCCTGCGCCACCCCGACTTCGTGGCCGGCGAGCACTCGACCAAGTGGGTGGAGGAACGCCTCGACCTGTCGTCGACCGAGGCCGCGGTGCCGGTCGGCGGGGCGGACGACGAGGGGCCCGAGCCCAAGGTGCGCCGGGACGTCGACGTCGAGGTGAACGGGCGGCGCTTCGGCGTCACCGTGTGGGTGCCGGAGTCGCAGGTGGGTGCCGCCGTCGCCACCGGGGGCGGCGCCAAGGTCGGGCCCCGCCCCCGCCGCTCGGCCGGGGCGTCGGCGGCCGCCGCCGGCAGCGGCAGCGTGGCGGTGCCCATGCAGGGCACGATCGTGAAGGTGCTGGTGGCCCCCGGCGAGGCCGTGGAGGTCGGCCAGACCGTGTGCGTGCTCGAGGCGATGAAGATGGAGAACAACATCGCCGCCGACAAGTCGGGCACGGTCAAGGAGGTCAAGGTCGAAGCCGGCCAGTCGGTGGGCACCGGCGACGTCGTCGTGGTCATCGAGTAGTCCACGCCCCCGAGCACGCCCTCGACGCGGATCTCTGAGCAGACGTGGTTGCCCGGCAACCACGTCTGCTCACGGATCGGCGACGGCGCCCGGGTCGCCCGCGGGGCGGCGGGCCGGCGACGTGGAGAGGGTCAGGTACGCGCCGGCCGCGAGGGCGGCGGCCAGCGCCCAGGACGCGGCGGGGGCGTCGATGAGCGGGTCCGGCGCGGCGACGGCCGCGACCACGGCGCCGACGGCCAGGCCGCCGTCCACGGCGACGTGCCGGGGGTGTGGCGGCGTGTCCTCGCGGGCGAAGCATCCGCAGGTTCCCACGGGTGTGCCCGAGCGCAGGGCGGCCACGACGAACAGCGCGAACCCGGCGAAGCTGGCCGCCACCAGGACTGCCGCGACCGCGCCGCCGACCAGGAGCCCCAGGGCGCCGAGCGCCGCCTCGGCGACGGCGCCGGCGCGCACGGCCACCGTCGACGAGGGCCACCCCAGCGCGGCCAGCGCACCCGCGGTGCGCGAGGGATCGGCGGTCTTGGCCGCGCCGGCGACCAGCAGCAGCAGCGACGCCGCGCCGAGCAGGCCCGGCGCCAGCACGCTCACGGGGCCCGCCGACCGGGACGGCACGCCGACGCCGGCCTCGCTCGACGTCGCGCCGGTCGCACGACCGCGGGCACCGCGCCGGCAGGCCCCGTCACTCGGCGGCGTCGGCCAGGGCCTCGGCCAGCGACGGGTGCACGAGCAGGCTCTCGACGATGTCGTTGACCCGCAGGCCGTTGGTGACCGCCACGGCCAGCACCGAGATCAGCTCGGCGGCCTGGTGGCCGACGATCGACCCGCCGAGCACCACACCGGTGGCCGGGTCGGACAGGATCTTCACGAAGCCGGTGGTCTCGTTGTTGATCAGCGCCTTGGCCGACGCCGAGAACGGCACCTTGGTGACCCGCAGCTTGCGGCCCTCGGCGAAGGCGTCGGCCTCGGCCAGGCCGACGTCCGCGATCTCGGGCTCGGTGAAGATGGCGGACGCCGCCTTGTCGTAGTCGAGGTGGCGGTGCACCCGCGTGTGCAGGCCCATGGCGTGCTCCGCCACCTTGCGGCCCTGCATCGACGCCACCGACGACAGGGGCAGCTTGCCCGACAGGTCGCCCGCCGCGTAGATGTGCGGCACGTTGGTGACGCAGTGGTGGTTGACCGGCACGTAGCCGCCGGCATCGACCTCGACCCCGGCGGCGTCGAGGCCCAGCCCGTCGCTGTTCGGGATCGACCCGATGGCCAGCAGCGCGTGGCTGCCGCTCGCGACGCGCCCGTCCGAGCAGCGCACGGCGACCCCGTCGCCGGTGCGGTCGATCGCCTCGGCCCGGGCGCCCTTGAGCAGCTGCACGCCGCGCCGCAGCAGCTCGGTCTCGAGAGCGGCCGCCACCTCGGGGTCCTTCTGGGGCAGGACCTGCTGGCGGCTGACGATCAACGTCACCCGGCTGCCCAGCGACGAGAACATGTGGACGAACTCGACGCCCGTCACGCCGGACCCGATGACGACCAGGTGCTCGGGCATCTCGGTGGGCGGGTAGGCGTCGCGGGTGGTGAGCACCCGCTCGCCGTCGATGGGCGCCCAGTCGGGGATGCGGGGACGGCTGCCGGTGGAGAGCAGGATGGCGTCGGCCTCGAGCTCGCGCACGCCCTCGGGCGTGTCGACGACCACTTCGTGGGGGCCCTTGAGGCGGGCGGTGCCCTGGATCATGCGCACGTCCTGGCTGCGCAGCAGGTCGACGACGTTGTGCTCGAGCCGGGCCTCGATCACCTTGATGCGGTTGCGCAGGCCCTCGAGATCGAGGCTGGCCGGCGGCACCGAGAGGCCCATGCCGGCGCTGGCCTCGACATCGCCCATGGCACCGGCCGTGGCGATCATCGCCTTGGAGGGGATGCAGTCGCGCAGGTGGGCGGCGCCGCCGACGATCTCGCGCTCGACCATCGTGACCTCGGCACCCAGGCGCGCCGCCGTGGTGGCGGCGGTGTTGCCGGCCGGGCCACCGCCGATGATCACGAAGCGCCGGGGCCTGTGACCAGGGTACCGGCGGCCCCGGGGCGACCCGTCAGCCCGGGCCGCCGGTGCGGGCGAGCCGCATCAGGCGATGGTCGGGCGTGAACAGCTGCCGGGTGAGCCCGAGGCCGATCACGACCACGTTGGTCGCCACGCAGCCGAGGATCAGGTACATCACCGCGGCCTGCACGAGGACGGCGTCGACCGGGTCGGCGCCGGCGAGGATCAGGCCGGTCATGGCCCCGGGCAGGAACACCAGGCCCACCGCCTTGGTGCTCTCGATCTGCGAGGTCAGCGCCGTGCGCAGCGCCGAGCGGACGAAGGGCTTCGACGCCTGCTGCCAGGGCTGCCCCAGCGCCAGGCGGGCCTCGACCTCGGCCCGCCGGTCGGCGAGCTCGGCGAGGATGCGGCGCGAGGCCACGACGATGCTGCCGATCGAGTTGCCGATCATCATGCCCGCGATCGGCACGACGGCCCGACCCACGATGGGGTAGATGCCCAGGCCGAACACGACGAACAGGCTGAGCAGCGCCGAGCCCGACGTGGCCACCAGGGTGAGGCGGACGACGTCGGGGACCTCGGGCGCCCGCCGGCGCACGGTGACGGCCGCCACCCCCAGCATCACCACGACCCAGGCCCAGGCCCAGGCCACCGGCGTGTCGTCGTCGACGATGAACACCAGCAGGTAGCCGACGGCCAGCAGCTGGACGAGCGCCCGACCGCTGGCCCACAGCATGTCGCGCTCGAGCCGCAGGCCCTGCCACACCGACAGGCCGACGGCCACGGCCACCAGGATCAGCGACAGGGCGAGGCCGCCCCACCCGATGGCGGCGTCATCCACCGGGCCCGTCCTCGGGGTCGGCGGCCGCGTCGGACCACTCGTCGGCCAGGAAGCGGGCGCGCTCGTCGTCGTCGGCCACCCGGCCCCGGACGAGCACGATCACGTCGTCGGCCAGCCGCCGGGCCTGCTCGAGGTCGTGGGTGACCCACACCAGCGGCCGCCCGCCGTCGGCCAGGCTCCGGGCGGTGCGCTCCAGGCGGTGGCGGGCGTCGGGATCGAGGGCCGCGGTCGGCTCGTCCATGAGCAGCACCTCGGGGTCGGTGACCAGCGTGCGGGCCAGGCACATCCGCTGCGCCTCGCCGCCCGACAGGTCGTCGGCCGACCGGTCGAGGAACCGGGCGTCGAGCCGGGCGTCGCGCAGCGCCGCGGCGAGGTGGTCCTCCGCGGCGCCCGGGTCGGCGACCAGCAGGTTGTCGCGCACCGTGCCCGGGAACGGCGCCGGGCGCTGGAACACCATGCCGACCCGCCGCCTGAGCGTCAGGGGATCGATCGCCGACACCGGCTCGCCCCGGAAGCGGACCTCGCCGGCCGTGGGGACCTCGAGGCGGTTGAGCAGGCGCAGGAGCATCGACTTGCCGGCTCCCGAGGGGCCGAGCAGCACGGTGATGCCGGTGTCGGGCACCGACAGGGTGACGTCGTCGAGGATGGTGGCGTCGTCGATGGTCAGCGACACGCCGACGAGCTCGAACAGCGGAGTCGCCGGCACGGGCGGGTCGGCCCGCCGCAGCTCAGACGGTGCTGCGGTCACTCGCGCCCGGGCGCACCCCGGCGCCGGTCGGCGGGGCGGGCGCCGGTGTCGCCCCGGGCACGCCGTTCGTCCCGCCGCCCGCAGTGGAGCCCGCACCGCCGGCCCGCACCGGGGCCGGCCCGTCGCCCACAAGCGCCCGGACGCGCTCGCCGGGGCCCGAGAACTTGAGGATGCACCACAGCGCCCGCACCCCGTCGCGCCAGCCGATCTTCTTGCCCTCGGCGTAGGTGCGGCCGTTGTAGCTGATGCCGACCTCGTAGACCCGCCAGCCGGCGCGGGCCACCTTGGCGGTGACCTCGGGCTCGAAGCCGAACCGGTCCTCCTCGACCAGCACCGACTGGATGACGTCGCGGCGGAACGCCTTGTAGCACGTCTCCATGTCGGTGAGGTTCAGGTTGGTGAGCATGTTGGACAGCGTCGTGAGGAACCGGTTGCCGACCGAGTGCCAGAAGTAGAGCACCCGGTGCGGCCGGCTGGAGATGAAGCGCGAGCCGTACACCACGTCGGCCAGGTCGTCGGCCAGCGGCTGCACCAGGGCCCCGTACTCGGCGGGGTCGTACTCGAGGTCGGCGTCCTGCACCACGACGTAATCGGCCGTGGCCTCGGCGAGCCCGCGCCGCAGGGCGGCGCCCTTGCCCTGGTTGTGCGGCTGGAGCAGCACGCGCACCCGCGGGTGCGACAGCCCGGCGAGGATGTCGCGCGTGCCGTCGGTGGAGCCGTCGTCGACGATGACGACCTCGGCCGTGTAGGGCGACGCCAGCACCTGCTCGACGACGGTCTCGACCGTGGCCGACTCGTTGTAGCAGGGGATGACCACGGACAGGCAGCGGGTGGGCTCGTTCACCGCGGCGGCTCCTCGCGGGCGTCTCACGATCGGTCGATCGATGTTACGCGACCAGTGGGTGGAGCGTGACGGTCCCGCCCTCGCGGACCACCTCGTAGGCGACGACCTCGTTGCGGCCGTCGGCGAAGAGCGGCGCCATCACGCCGCTCATCAGCCAGGCGTCGTCCTCGTGCCGGAAGGCGCCCACGGCGCCGGCAACCGTGCCGTTGACCGACACCACCAGGTCGGGCGGGCGCTCGCCGGTGCCGGTGACCCTCGCCCGCAGCAGGTAGGGCACCGGGCCGTCGGCGATCGAGAGGTCGGCCAGGACGTCGTCGTGCTCGGTCGCCCACCGCATCGGGCTGGGCGCGCCGACGGTGTGGTCGCCGACGTCGGTGCCGACGAGGTCCTCGGCCACGCCGACCGCCGCCAGGTCGGCCCACCCCTCGCCGCGGGGGTAGCGCGCCGCGTGGGCGGCGGCGATCGCGACCGC
>DASTFE010000165.1:0-7215 GCA_035708905.1 Acidimicrobiales bacterium
CGCCCGCCGTACCGTCCGTCTCAGGTCCGCGTCCCTTCCTGGGGGTCGGTGTCGGCGTGGTCCTCGATGACATGGATGAGCTCCAGCCACCCGCAGAACCGCACCGGCGTGCCCGCCGGTGGGGTGACCGAGCCGGTGACGCGACCGTCACCGTCCCGCCGGATGTCGAGGAGGACCCGCACCACCCCACTGTCCGCCGCCGGCCACCGCCTTCGCATCGGGGGTCCCCCTGACGCGCCGCGGATCAGGGTGGCGTCGGGGTGCCCAGCACCACCCGGGCCAACTCGGTGCGTGACCGCACCCCCAGCTTGGCGTACGCCCGCGACAGGTGGTGCTCGACGGTCTTGACGCTGAGGAACAGCTCGTCGGCGGCCTCGCGGTTGCTCGCACCCCGGGCGACGACGTGGACGACGGCCTGCTCCTGCGGCGTGAGGTCGGCGCCCGTGGGCCGGCGGGGCGCCCGGCGGCGCCGGCCGGTGGACGCCAGCGCGCGCTCGGCCGCGGCCACCCAGGGGGCCGCCCCCAGCGCGTCGAATCGGGCGAGAGCGCCGGTGAGGACCGCGGACGCGGGCTCGGGCTCGCCGGCGGCCAACCAGGCCCGCCCGGCGACCAGCCCGAGCTGGCCCAGCGGGAACGGGCCCGCACGCTCGGTGCCCGATCCGGCCGCCAGGGATCGCTCGGCCCGCGCCGCGGCGCCGGCTGCGTCGCCCGCCGCCAGGTCGGCCGCGATCCGGGCCCGCGCCACGTCGGCGCGCACCAGCGGGCTGGTCGACCCCTCCGCGTCGTGCGCCAGCCAGTCGGCCACCGCCCGGGCGGCGTCCACCCGGCCGGTCGCCGCCAGCGCCTCGGCGTACGTGGCCCGCCACGGGGCGACGCCCTCGTCGCGGCGCGGCGCCCGGCCCGCCCGGTTGCCCCCCAGCGCCTCGCCGGCGGCGACGATCGCCGCCGGATCCCCGCGGGACTCGGCCAGCCGCAGCGCCGCCAGGCGCGCCCACAGGCGGGCGGCGCCCCCGTCGGCGGCATCCGCCGCGGCCCGGGCGGCGGCCAGGTGCCGCTCCGCCCGCTCCCACTCGCCCCGGCCCGCGAGGGGCAGCACGGCGACGGCGTGGGGGAACGCCGCCAGCCACACCTGGTCGGTCTCGTCGACGACGGCGGCGGCCGTCTCGGCGGTCACCACCGCGTCGTCCCACCGGCCGGCCCGGTGGTGGGCCTCGGCCAGGAAGAACCGGGCGGTCTCGCGAGCTACCAACGTCCCCCCGGTGCCCCAGCTCGCCAGGCACACGGCCAGGTCGTCGACCGCCCGTCCCAGGTCGTGGGCCCACAGGTGGAGCACGCCCCGGCCGAGGTGCAGGTCCGCCAGCGCGGCGGGGCTGGCCGGCGACGGGTCGAGCGCCGCCGACAGCTCGGTGATGCCGTCGCGCACCCGGCCCTCGAGCGCGCACGACATGGCCAGCATGTGGCCGTGGTTGCAGTCCGCCGCCGTGTCCGGCGCCAGGGCGAGCGCACGGCGCGACCACGCCATCCCGGCGGCGCCGTCCCCCCGGTCGACGGCCGTCGTGGCCCGCAGCGCGGCGATGCGCCCCGCCAGCGCCGGGTCCGCCGGCTCGCCGCCCGCCGTCACCTGGCGCCACGCCCGGTCGAGGTGGCCCTCGGCCTGTCGCCGCGGCCCGAGCACGTAGGCCAGCCGCCCCAGCATGAAGCTGCGCCGGGGACCGTCGGCCGCGGCGTCGACCAGGCCCCGGTCGCGGGCCGCGGCTGCGAGGTCGCCGGCCAGCAGGTGCTGGTCGACCGCCTGCAGCCGGGCGTGGTCGCGGGCCGCGACCTCCGGCGCCACCCGGGCGGCCTCGGCCCACAGGCGGGCCGCGACCCCGTGCGCCCCGCGGGCGGCCTCGGCATCGGCGGCCCCACCGGCCGCCGCAGCCAGGTCGGGATCGTGCCCCGGGCACCCGGCCAGGCGGTGGCGCACGCCGGCGGCGCCGGGCAGGACCTCGCCCGCGGCCCGGTGCAGGCCCTCCCGCCGCGATGCCGGCAGGTCGTCGAGCACTGCCGCCCCGATCAGCGGGTGGGCGAAGACGAGCGACCGCTCACCCGGTTGCTCGACCAGCCTGACCATGCCGGCCGCCAGCGCCTCGTCCAGCGCCGCGGCGCCCTCGCGGCTGGCCGGGTCGATGCCGGCCGTGGCCGTCACCGTCGTCAGCGCCGGACGCCGGTCGAGCACCGCCAGCGCCTCGACCAGGCGCTGCGCGCCCCGGCTGCACGCCGCCAGCCGGGCGAGCACCAGCGTGGCGTACGAGCGCGGTGCGGGCAGCCGCTCGGCGTCGACCAGCTCCGCCCGCGACAGCTCCCGCAGCAGGGCCTCGACGTGCAGCGGGCTGCCCCCCGTGTGGGCCCGCAGGCGGGCGGCGGCGGCCGCGGGCACCGGCCCGCCCGTCGCCCGCGCCGCCAGCTCCCCCACCGCGGCCACGTCGAGCGGGCGCAGGTCGACCCGGCGCGAGCCGTCCACGAGCCGGGCCATGCCCGTCGGCAGCCGATCGACGCCCTCAGGGCGGCACGTCAGGCACAGCACGGCCTGGTCGGCCCGCAGGCGCCGGGCGGCGAACGTCATGGCGTCGAGCGACGCCCGGTCGGCCCAGTGGGCGTCGTCGACCACCACGACGAGGGGGCGGTCGAGCGCGAGCCCGTCGACGAACCGCATCAGCGCGGCACCGGCGACCAGTGGATCGGTGCCGGCCAGCGGCACCACCTCGCCCACCGCCGAGCCGTCCAGGGGCGAGCGGCGCACCAGCTGGTCGACCACGCCGTAGTCGAGGTCCGCCTCGGCGGGGTCGCCCTCGGCCACGACGGCCAGGGCACCGGAGCGGTCGAGAGCGTGGCGCACCAGCAGCGACTTCCCGATGCCCGCCTCGCCCACCACCAGCACGACCGGCAGCGTCGGTCCGGCCGCGTGGGTGAAGGCGCGCAGCAGGACGTCGATCTCGGCGTCCCGGCCCACGGGCTCGGGCGCACCCCGCGCCCCGGCGGTGCCGGCGGCGTCCCCCATCACGCCCCACCCCCACCGAGGTGGGGGTCGGCGGCGAGCCGGGTCGCCAGCTCGGTGCGCGAGCGCACGCCCAGCTTGGCGTACACCCGACCCAGGTGATGCTCGACCGTCTTGGCGCTGATGACCAGCTCCGCTGCCACCTCGCGGTTGGTGCGCCCGCCGGCCACCAGGCGGGCGACCAGCCGCTCACGGGCGGTGAGCGCCCGGGCCTGGTCGTGGGCGGACACCCGGCGCCGGGGCGTGAGCCCGCACGCCGCCGTCTCCTGGGCGCACCGCGCGGCCCACGGGGTCGCGCCCAGCGCGTGGAAGCGGGCCGACGCCGTGGCCAGCAGTTCGGCGGCCCGCCGCCGGTTGCCCGCGCGGCGGAGGTGGGCGCCCGCCGCCATCTCGAGGCGGGCCCGCTCGAACGGGCGCGTCGCGCCCGGGTCGAGCGCCAGCCCATCGGCGAAGGCCCGCCCGGCGGCGGCGCGCCGTCCCTGGGCGGCGGCGACCACTCCGGCGGCCCGGGCGGCGTCGCCCGTGACCGACACGTCGCCGTGCTGGCACGCCACGTCGGTGAGCTCGGCCGAGGCGGCCGCCGCCCGGTCCACCAGGTCGAGCGCCACCAGCGCCTCGACGTACGTCGCCCGCCAGTGGTGGACGCCCTCGGGGATCGTGTCGAACCCCTCGGCGACGATCCCGTCGCCCAGGCGCACGACCTCGGCGTGGTCGCCCCGGGACGCCGCCAGGCGCAGCGCGGCGTGCGCCGACCAGATCCGGGCGGGCACGAGCCCCGTGGCGGCCGCGTTGGCGGCAGCCGTGTCCGCGTGGCGCTGGGCCTCGGGCAGCCGCCCCAGGCCGGACAGCACGAACGCCGCGACCGCGTGCGGCAGCGCCACCAGCATCGGGTCGCCGGCGTCGTCCACGACGGACGCGGTCGACTGGGCGAGGCCGAGCGCCTCCTGCCAGCGTCCCGCCCGGAACGCCACCTCGGCGCGGAACGACCGGACGTCCACCCGGGCCAGCAGCGAGCCGGCCGCGGCGATGCCGGCGTCGACCGCGGTCAGGTCGGTCTCGGCGCCCTCGAGGTCGTTGGCCCACACCCGCACCACGCCCCGACCGAGGCGGGCGTCGAGCGCCAGCGTCGGGGGCGGGCCGGCGGCCAGGATGGCCGTCATCTCGGCGTCCGCGTCGGCGAACCGGCCGTCGATGGCGAAGCCGTGGCAGAGCAGGGTGGCCGACACGCCCGACGGGTTGCCGGCGACGAGCGCCCGCCGGGCCCAGGTGACGACCTCGTCACCACGGCGCCGGTGCAGGGCCAGCACGGCGAGCAGGTCGGCGGCCGGCCCGGCCACTCGCCGGACGTCGTCGCCGCCACGGACGTCCCCGGCGTCGTGATCGCCACCGCCGCGGGCGGCGTCGTGGACAGCGGCCGCCTGCTCCTCGGCGTCGCCGGCGTTGCCGCCGCCAGCGTGGGCGTCGCCACCGACACGTGCGTCACCGTCGCGGTAGTCGCCGCCGCCAGCGCGGGCGTCGCCACCGACACGTGCGTCACCGTCGCCGTAGTTGCTGCCAGCAGCCGCGGGCCGCTCCCCTGCGTCGCCGGCGTTGCCGCCACCAGCGTTGGCGTCATCGCGAACAGCCGGCGCCCGCTTCCCCGTGTCTCCGTGGTTGCCGCCGCTACCGCCGTTGCCCCCGTTGCCGCCGGCAGCGCGGGCGTCGCCGCCGTTGCCACCGCCAACGTGGGCGTCGCCACCGACACGGGCGTCACCGTCGCCGTCGTTGCCGCCAGCAACCGCGGGCCGCTCCCCCGCGTCGCCGTGCACGCCCCGGACGCCGCCGGCGGCCGCGGCCCGCTCCCAGGCGTCGACGAGCAGGCGCTGGGCGGCCGCCGGGTCGCCGGCCGTCAACGCCGACCGCCCGAGCACGTAGCTGCGGAGGGCGCCGTCGGGGAAGCCGGCGATCTCGTCCACGAGCGCATCGACGGGGGCGCCCGCCTGGGCGAGGTGCGCCGCCGCCACCACGACGAGGTGCTGGCGCTCGGCCGGCGTCGCCGCCAGCGGCGCCGCGGCCAGCAGGTGCCTGGCCGCGGCGGCTGGCGCTCCCGCGGCCAGGTGCGCGTCGGCGCGTCGGCAGGCAGCGGCCACCAGCTCGGCGTCGGGCCCCACCGCCGCGGCCAGCCTGTGCCCCAGGGCCTCGTCCCCGTCGGTCACCGCCGCGGCCGCGGTATGGAGCGCCGCCCGCCGCGACGGCGACAGGTCGGCGAGGATGCTCGACCGCACCAGGCCGTGAGGGAAGGCGACGACCGTCCCCGTCGTCCCCGCCCGCACCTCGACCAGGCCGCTGGCGACGAGCTCCTCGACGGCCGCGAGCACGCCACGGTGGACGCGCCGCTCGCCGGCACCCGACCCGTCACCAGCCGCCGGCCCGACACCGGCACCCGACCCGTCGCCGGCGGCCAGCAGGGCGGTGGGTCCGGCGACGCGGGCCGCGTCGGCGACCGCCGCCGATGATCCCAGCACGGCCAGCGCCGCCACCAGGGCGCGTGCCTCCTCTCCGCAACCGGCCACCCGGGCGAGCACCAGGCTCGCGTACGAGCGGGGCACGGGCAGTGACGACAGGTCGCCGGCCGCCACCGCCTCGAACGGCAGGTCGTCGAGCAGGGCGCGCGTGTGCAGCGGGTTGCCGCCGGCCAGCTCGTGCAGCCGCGCGGCCGTACCGGGCGGCACCGGCCGCCCGTAGGCGTGCTTCGCCAGCTCGCCGACCGCGGCCCGGTCCAGCGGGCCCAACTCGATGCGCAGCCCGGCGTCGTCCGCCAGCCGCACCAGCCCCGCGGGCAGGTGACTGCACGGGTCGTCCCGACCCACCAGGCAGAGCAGCACGCGGTCGTCCTGCACCCGCCGCATCGCGAAGGCGAGCGCCCGCAGCGACGGCTCGTCGGCCCACTGGGCGTCGTCCACGACGACGACCAGCGGCCGCACGAGCTGGACCCGGTCGATCAGCGTGAGCAGCGCCGCCCCGACCTGCACGGGGTCGGCGCCCGGGCCGGCGGCGAGGTCGGCCAGATCCCATGCGTCGAGGCGCGCCCGGCGCAGCAACTGGTCGACGACACCGAAGGCGAGCCCGGACTCGGCCTCGTCGCCGGTCGCAGCGAGAACGAGGGGGTCGGCGCCGGTCGCGGTGAGCACGCGCGTGTCGTCGCCTGCGGCCAGGACGAGCACGTCGTCACCGTTCGAGCCACCGTGACCGTCGAGCGCCGCCCGCCACAGCGCGGTCTTGCCAATGCCCGGCGCGCCGGCGACGACCACCACCGTGGCGTGCCCGGCGCGCGCCCGGTCGAGCGCACGCCGCACGCTCGCGACCTCGGCGTCCCGCCCGACGATGATCGTGCCGCCTCCGCCCATCCCGATCCTCTACCGCGCTCAGTGTTCCACCCTCACGGGGTGTGATGCACGGCGAGGCTGGCGGTCAGCCGAGGCCGGGGAACCAGAGCCCGATCTCGCGGGCGGCCGACTCGTGGCCGTCGCTCGCGTGGACCAGGTTCTCGGTCGTGATGGTGGCGAAGTCGCCCCGGATGGTGCCGGGCTCGGCATCCTGCACCTTGGTGGCGCCGACCAGCTTGCGGACGATCAGGTAGGTGTCGTCGTCCGGGCCCTCGATCACCATGGGGAACACGGGCGAGCGGGTCAGGAAGTCGACCAGCTCACCGAAGAACGGCTTCTCGCGGTGCTCGTCGTAGTGCTCCTCGGCCATGGCGCGGTCGACGGTGCGCAGGTCGGCGGCCACCAGGGTCAGGCCCTTCCGCTCGAGGCGGGCGACGATCTCCCCCACCAGGCCACGCTCGACGGCGTCGGGCTTGCACATGACGAAGGTCCGGTTCTTCACAAGGGCGCGAGCGTAGGGGCAGCGACGCCCGCTACGAAATCCCTGCTCGCACGGTCGTTCTGCGCCGAGCGCCCGCTGTTGCCCGTCGACCGCCCCGGTCCCGAGGCATGGCCGTCGGCAGCGAACGCCCGAGGCGATAGCCGTCGGGGGCCGACCGTTATCGCCTCACGAGAGACCGAGCGACCGCTATCGCCTCGCAAGCGGCGGAGCGACCGTTATCCCCTCGCGAGCATCCGACCGACCCCGTCCCGAGGCAATAGCCGTCGGCAGCGAACGCCCGAGGCGATAGCCGTCGGGGGCCGACCGTTATC
>DASTFE010000166.1:0-2693 GCA_035708905.1 Acidimicrobiales bacterium
CAGCGCGGCGGGGTGGGGGGCGGCGCCGGCGTCGCGGGTCAGGCGCCGGCCGGCGGCCGCCGAGACCGCCTCGTCCGTGGGCAGGGGCGGTGGCGGCATGCGGGGCCCGGCCGAGTCGCCGCCGCCGGCAGCGGCCAGCGCCCCGGCGGCGGTGACCGCGGACACGATGCCGGCGACCGGGCCCGGGAGACCGCCCGGCAGGGTGGGGCCGGGCACCGGTCGACCGGGTGGGGGCGGCGCGGCGGCCGATGCGGTCGTGGCGTCGACGGCGGTCACCGTGCCCGCGGCCACCGTGGCGGGCACCGGCTCCGGCGGCGGGGACACGACCTCGAGGTCGCGGACGTGGCGCAGGCGCCCCGACACCCGGCCCCGCACCGTCTGGCCCGGATGGCCGGGCACCAGGGCCCGGAACCGCCAGGCGCGGATCCTGTCCTCGCTGCCGTCGTCGACCGCCAGGTGCACGACGTAGCGCTTGGTGCCGCTGTCGCTGCTGCGGGTCACCCGCTCGCGCCGCCGCAGCACGCGCCCCTCGACCTCGGTGCGGCCGGTCACCAGGTCGGCCAGCCCGACGAGCACCATCGCACCGCCCCGCACCGCCACGGCGGCCGCCGCGATCGTCACGACGGCCAGCACGACGGCGATGCCGGTCTCGACCCCGGCGGGCAGCTCGGTGCCCAGGTCCTGCTGGATGTCGACGCCGCCGACAGTGCCGGTGTCGAGGGCGTCGCGGGCGGCGGCCGCCATGGCCCCCGCCTGCACGAGCAGCGGCACGCCGACGGCGAGCTGGAGGAGGCCGAGCAGGGTGACGACGGCGGGGTGGCGGCCGTAGCCCGGCGGCACCCGCTGCGGGTAGCGGACCCGCACGACGCGCCAGTGGCCGCCGACCGAGCTCCAGGCCTCGCGCTCGCTCTCGGCACCGAGGGGCAGGGCCTGGACCACGCCGTGGGCCACGCCGAGCGCCGTGCCGTGGGCGAGCAGGTGGTCCCAGACGGCGACGGCGGCCGGGGGCTGCTCGGCGAAGAGCGGGTCCTCCTCCAGCAGGTCGTGCAGGCCCAGCCAGCGGGCTGCGGCCTCGCGGCCCTCGGGCGTGTCGCGCTCGCCCGAGCGCGAGCCGGCCACCCCCGACAGCGCCGCGAACGAGATGACGCCCGACCAGATCGCGGTGCCGACCGGGTTGTCGTCGGGGTCGTCCGGGTCGTCGGGCAGGGTGGACGCCGCGAGCGCGACGGCCAAGGCGACCGGCGCCGCGGCCGCGATCAGCGCAGCCTTGACCCCGGGCGACCAGCGCGGGCGCGACAGACCCCGGTCCCGGGCGTCGTGGACGACCGCGGAGCGGAAGTCGCGCCACCAGCGCTTGGCGGTGTCGTCGGGCCCGGTGGTCAGCGCCTCGGCCGGCACGCGACCGTCGCCGGTCTGGCCGGCCAGCCGGCGGACGTGGCCCCGCACCATCTCCTCGTAGCGGGTCAGGCGGTCGCCAGCGCGGTCGGCGCGGTTGGCCCGCACCTGCACGAACGTGCGCTCACCGACGAGGTCGATCTCGACGTACCGGCGGGCGGCGAGGTCGATCAGCGTGGCGGGGATGGCCTCGTGCCCCAGGTCCCAGTCGGTGGTGATCAGATTGACGACGGCCGGGGGCTCGCTGCCCTGCACCTCGAGCGTGGCCGGCCCGGGCCGCACCCGCCGGGGGTCGAGGGCGGCGGCGAGCAGGCCCAGCACCGCCACCCAGACGACGGCCAGCCCGACGGCGGCGAGCCACAGGATCGGCCCGATGTCGCGCCACCTGTCGACGAGGCCCGTGCCCTCGGCGGCCAGCACGGCCGCGCCCGCGGAGATCGTCATGTCGCCCTCGCCCCGTGTCCGTTTCCCCAGCGTCGCGGCCGTCGCCGATCGCCCCGCTTCCGCCGCCGGACACTACCGCCGTCGGGCCGCCGGGACCCGTCGACGCGCCCTGCCGGCGGTGCGAGCCGGATGGTGGAGCGCCGAGCGGCCGCGCTATCGTTTCCGTCTTGTCGCTCGGGCGAGTGGCGGAATTGGCAGACGCGCTGGCTTCAGGTGCCAGTGGCCGCAAGGTCGTGGGGGTTCAAGTCCCCCCTCGCCCACGCACCGCACCAAACTGCGCTGGCGTGCTGGGCCGGATGTTCTTGTTGTTGTGGAACACGTTCTCGGGGTCGTACTCGGCCTTCACGTCGGCAAGCCGCCGGTACGTGTCGTCGCCGTAGGCCTCGCGGACGCGGCTCGTGTCGTCGTCGGCGTCGAGGAAGTTCACGTAGACGCCGGCGCGGTGGGGCTGCAGGGCGTCGAGGAATGCTCGGGCCCACGCGGTCTCCGATGCCCTGACGGTGTCGTCGTGTTCGGGCAGCCAGGCTGCGTCGATGATGATGTTGTGGTCCACATCGCGCCCCGGGTAGGCCGTGGCGTCTCGCGGGGCTCGGGGTATTGCGCCACCCATGTGGAACATCGCCGTGTACGACCTCGGGGAGGTGGCGCGGTAGGCGTGCGCGGTGACGATGTCGATGACCTCGTCGGACAGGTGGGTGAGGCTCGTGGCCTTCCAGTAGTAGTGCCAGCCGTGGGGGACGGTGTCGTCGATGCTGCTCTGGTGGTCGACGTACAGGGTGGGTGCGACCAGATCCACGAGCGGGGTCCCGAACTGGCGGAGCGCCCGGACGGCGCGCTCACCGTCTTCGACGGGT
>DASTFE010000167.1:0-10995 GCA_035708905.1 Acidimicrobiales bacterium
CGCCGGGCGGACGGCTGGCGGCTCGAGCTCGGCGCGCCGGACACGCCCGCCGCCGCGATCGAGATGGACGCCGACACGGCGTGGCGACAGCTCACCGACGCCACCGTGGGCCGGGGTGCAGTAAGGGTTACCGGACCGCCACAGCTCGTCGAGCCGCTGCTCGCAGTCCGCGGGATCATCGTCTAGCCCCAGGTGGGGTCGTGGCGGATCCGGTCGCGGATGCGGGCCCGGAGCAGTTCGAGGTGGGCGATGGCCTGGTCGGGGCTGCGCTGCCGGTGGTGTGTGCGGGTGGTCGGGGGTGGGGGTCGTTCGCGTTGGCGATGGTGGGGTGGGCAGCGGAGCCGCCCGTTGTCGGGGTGCGTGGGGCCGCCGTCGGTCCAGCGCCAGACGTGGTCGACCTCGCAGCGGTGCGCGGGGACGTCGCAGCCGGCCTCATGCGTGCAGTGCCGATCGCGGACCTCGACGGCCCGGCGGGCGGCACCGGTGAAGCTGCGGGCGCGGCCCAGGTCGAGCACCCGGGACGGCCCGTCCCACACGATCCGCTCGATGACCGCCTCGTCGAGCTGGCCGGCGACGGTGGCCGGGGACACCACCGTGCCGTCGGCCAGTTCGCACAGCCGGGCGAACCGCTCGTAGCCCACGTGCACCGACAGCAGCGGCTGGGGCCGCTTGCCGTCGGCGGGGGCGGTGGCCGAGCGCACCGCCATCTCCATCAACGCGTCGTGGCGCCGCTGCGCCGGCGTCCGCGTCAGGTCCGCGACGGTGGCCGCCTCCCCCACCCGGGCCCTCGCGTCGGCCCAGTCCCGCTCGAAGAGCTGCTGTTCGAGGCGTTCCAGCTCGGCGCCGACGGTGGCCTTGCACAGAGGGGTCAGCTCGCCCGAGAGCAGCCCGGTGCCCCGCAGCCCGGCGTGCAGCTGCACGTGACGGTGGTCGCGATCGGCCTTGTCCGGGTCCGGGTCGGACTCCTCCCGGGCCAGGCGCAGCCAGTACTCGGTCTCCTTCACGAAGTCCGCCCAGCGCATCGTGCGGGCCTGGCCCACCAGGAACGCCTCCGCCTCGCCGAACGCCCCGGCGGTGTCAGGTGCGTTGAGCGTGGCCAGGCGGTGCGCGTGGGCCTCGCTGATGTCCCCCGCGGCCAGCGCCTGTCGCGTGCGGGGCATCGACGCCAGCCGGCGGGCCAGCCGCACCTCCCGACGGGCATCGGCCACCGCGGTGTTGTCCGACGCGGCCAACCAGGCCGCGGTGCTGCGGAACCCGGCCTCGGCCCAGGGCCGCCCCCGGTCGACGGCGGCGGTCAACGATGCCGCCACCCCGGCCAACCGGGCCTGCTCCCGGCGCAGCTCCACCAACAGCTCGGCGGCGTCGTGGGGGTCCAGCGACCCGACATCGAGCGCGCACAGGCCGCCGACCGCCTGGTCCAACGGCTGCATCTGCAGGCACTCCACAACGCCGAACACAAGTTCGCATCCTAGCCCCGTGGGGTGGCGCTCCACAAGCGCTTCCATGGCATCTCCCATCCTTCCGCACCCGCCTTCCCCCGCCTGACGCCGACCACGATCATGGGGCGATGAGCCAGAACACCCCGATCGTGCCGGCGGTGGTCAGGGATGCCTTCGGCGCCGCGGGAGAACCCGTCGCGCTCGACGGCGGCGAGGGCGTCACGGTCCGCTGCGGTGGCGTCGTGCTGAAGCGGGTCCACGACGTCGCTGAGGCCGAGTGGGTCCAGGAGGTGCAGTCGGGCATGCGCGAGGACGGGTTCCGGCTCGCCCGCCCTGTGCGCAGCGCGGCGGGCGGGTGGACATACGCGGGGTGGTCGGCGTCGCAGTTCATCGGCGGTCTCCGGCCGCTCGCCCCCGACTGGCACGCGGTCGCCGCGGTCGGGCTGCGCTTCGGCGACGCCGCGGACGCCGCTCGCCACCCGCACCCCGCGATGTTCGCCGCTCGGACTCACCGGTGGGCCGTGGCCGACCGGTTCGCCTGGGGCGAGACCTGCCTCGACCTGGCCCCGGACGCGGCCGAGGTGCACGCCGGGCTCCGCACCCTGCTCGGCGGCCCTCGCCCCGGCTGCCAGCTCGTGCACGGTGACCTCGCGTGGAACGTCCACGTCGATCGCTCCGGCGTGCCGGTCGTCCTCGACTTCTCCCCCTACCTGCGCCCGCGCGCCTGGGCGGCGGCCATCGTCGTCGCCGACGCGGTGCTGTGGAACGGCGCCGCGCCGGCGCTCGCCCGATCGTTCGCTGGGTCGGCCACCGGACGCGACCACGTCGGCCGGGCGCTCATCTTCCGCATGGCCGCCGAGCAGCTGGCCACCGATCCCCGCCACGGGGCCCACCTCGAGCCCTACCGCCGCGTGCTGTCGGCTGTGGCGTGATCCGTTCACTGCAGCCGGCTTGACCCCCGGCGGGGCTGCGGCCACCCTGCGGTGGTGCGGCGGCGACACGACCACGACGCCGGTGGCGATGCCGCGGTGCTGGATGCGAAGGCGGCGCTCCGCGAGGAGGTGTGGGCTGCGCTCGCCGTGCCCGGCGTCTCCCGGTTCCCGGGTCCGGACGGACGCATCCCGAACTTCGTGGGCGCCGAGGCCGCGGCCGAGCGGCTGCGCGAACTGGAGCAGTGGCAGCGGGCGGCGACGGTCAAGGCCAATCCGGACTCGCCGCAGCTGCCGGTGCGCCAGCGGGCGCTGGAGGACGGCAAGACGGTGTTCATGGCGGTCCCACGGCTGGCCGGCGAGGCGCCGTTCTTGCGGCTCGACGCCGAGTCCCTGCCGGTGCCGCCCAGGCGGGCGGCGTCGATCAAGGGCGCGTCGCGCTACGGCGACCCGGTCGCGCTCGACGAGCTCGAGCCGGTCGACCTCGCCGTCGTCGGGTGCGTGGGCGTCTCGGCCGACGGCGCACGGCTCGGCAAGGGCGGCGGCTTCAGCGACCTCGAGTTCGCGCTCGCCCACGAGGCCGGGCTGATCGACGACCACACGGCGATGGTCACCACCGTCCACGAGCGACAGATCCTCGACACCGGCAGCATCCCGGAGACCGACCACGACTTCCGCCTGGACGTGATCGTCACGCCCGAACGGGTCATCCACTGCCCGCGGGGCCGCTCACGCAGCCGTCGACCGGGGATCCGCTGGCACGAGCTGACCGACGAGAAGATCGACGCGATCCCCGCGCTCCAGCGACTCCGACCGTGACCGCGACCGCACGACAGACCCCAGGGGAGATCGCCAGGGCCGGCCGGTCGCCAGACGGCTTAGAGCCACCGGAGAACCCCGACCTGGGGCCCGTACCGCTGGCTCGGCTGGCGCTGGCCCGGCTCACCGAGGTGGATGTCCACGGCGTGGACCTCGACGTCGGGTTCCCCGACTGGAGCCCCACCCTCGTCGACGTCGCCCTCCCGACCAGGCTTGCCTGGCTGCCGGCTCGCCGCTCGAACCACCGCGACGTCGATCGCTCGCTGCACGGCAGCTGGCTGTTGGTCGGGGACGGCTTCAGGTGGATCGTGTCGGTCGACGGCGATCGGGTCCGCTCCGCCCCGGCCGGCCCCACCGTGGCTCGCGCCCGAGCGACGATCAGCGGTACCCGGCGCGACCTCCTCGCCCTGCTCCTGGGGCGACGACGACGCCGACCGCTCGAGATCGACGGCGACCTCGACTTCGGCGCCGCCTTCGAGCGGGCGTTTCCCGGGCCCTGACCCGACCCCGCAGCGCCGAGCTGACCCCATGTCCGCCGCGGCGCGCTGCTCGACACGGTTCGGGCGATGCGGGACGTGCTGGCGCGCGACGGCCCGGGGCGCAGTCCGCGCCGGTCCGACGAACTCGCTTGTGATCGCCGGTGTGTCGGCACGAGGGTGGAGCGGTGGAGCTTCCGGATCCCGAGTCCCTGGTCGCCGAGCAGATCGCCTACTACCGGGCTCGTGCTCCCGAGTACGACCACTGGTGGCTCCGCACAGGTCGCTACCGCCCGTCCGGCGAGTTCGGTCGTCGGTGGGAGGCCGGCAAGCGAGACCTCGAGCAGGCGGTCCTCGACCTGCAGCCCTGTGGCGACGTCCTCGAGCTCGCCGCGGGCACGGGCAACCTGACCGCAGCGCTGTGCCGGGTGGCCGGGCACGTCACGGCGGTCGACGCCTCGGAGGAAGCGCTGTCGATCGCCCGCGGCAAGGTCGACGACCCCGCCAAGGTCACGTTCGTCCACGCGGACCTGTTCGGCTGGCGGCCGCCGCGGCGCTACGACACCGTGGCCTTCGGGTTCTGGCTGTCGCACGTGCCCGTAGGCCACATGGCCCGGTTCTGGCAGCTGGTCGACGATGTCCTACGTCCCGGCGGGCGGGTCTTCTTCGCCGACAACGCCGTGCCCGTCGAGCAGGCGGCCGCCGCCACCGACGAGCGACCGGCGGGCAGCGCGCCCGCCACGCCGTGGAGCCGGACGTGGCTCGACCAGGGTGTCAGCTTCCGCACGCTGTCCGACGGCCGCCAGTTCACGATCGTGAAGCGGGGGTGGACGCCCGCCCAGCTGCAGGAGGAGCTCGCCGGGCTGGGCTGGGACGCGACCGTGCACGAGACGCAGGGCCTGTTCATCCACGGCACGGCCGTCCGAGGCGCGTCCCGCTGAGCGCTCGCGACTGGTGGTCACAGCGGCAGGATCGACGGCAGCGCCCGCGCCGCCAGCAGGTCCTCGCCGAGCCGCCGGGTGAGCGTGCGGGCGTCGCCGAGCAGCCGGTCGAGCACCAGGACCCGGCGGACGTAGCGGTGCAGCGGGTGCTCGGTCGTGAACCCGATGCCGGCGAGCACCTGCTGGCAGTGCCGGCTCGCGGTGCGGGCGCTGCGGCCGGCGACGGCCTTGGCCACGCCGGCGGCGAAGGGCGAGCCGTCGTCCCAGGCGGCGGCGAGCGCGGCGTCGGCGGCCTCGACGGCCACCAGCGTCTCGGCCAGCCGGTGGCGCACGGCCTGGAAGCCGGCGATCGGCCGGCCGAACTGGACGCGCTCGAGCGCGTGCTGGCGGGCGAGGTCGAGCATCGCCCGCGCCGCCCCGACGAGCTCGTGGGCGACGGCGCGCTGCCCGGCGGCCACGGCGGCCGTCCAGGCGCCGGGCGGGGGGTCCGAGCGCGAGGTGGGGGGCACCCGGCCGCCGCTGACCTCGACGAGGCCGAGCAGCGGATCGATGCCGTGGACGGTCCGAGGCGCGAGGTCCGCAACGTCCACGACGGCGGCCACGCAGCGGTGGTCGCCGTCGTCGACGGGGTCGCCGGGCCCCCCGGGCCCGCCCGCGGCGACGACCACCACCCGGTCACGGCCGACCAGGCCCGCCGTCCCCAGCCCCGCCACCGCGAGGAGCTCGCCCGCCACCGACCCGGGTGGGTCGGTGCGACCGAGTGGCGGCAGCACGACGCCAATGCCGGGCATCGGGTCGAGTCCGAGCGCGCCCAACACCACGGCGTCGAGCGCCGACGAGGTGGCGCCGGCCGCGCCCTGCTGCTCGAACAGCGTCGCCACCGCGACCCGGGGGTCGGCCGCGAGCGCGTCCCGCCATCCCAGCTCGTCGAGCGCGGCGTCGAGGTCGGCGCCCGACCGGCCGGCGGTCGCCTGCCGCACGCTCGCC
Organism: Acidimicrobiales bacterium; assembly: GCA_035708905.1. Lineage (GTDB taxonomy): Bacteria > Actinomycetota > Acidimicrobiia > Acidimicrobiales > VFJN01 > ZC4RG19. The sequence continues at coordinate 5,592 of DASTFE010000167.1, forward strand.
GCGAACAGCGCCTGCTCCCCGGCGTCCATCACCGGTCGGACCCCAGGTCGAGCAGGCGGCGGGCGACGATGTTGCGCTGGATCTCGGCGCTGCCGCCGTAGATGGTGGCGGCCCGCGAGTAGAGGAACTCGGCGCGCCACCGTTCGCTCGTCGCGTCGTCGCCCACCAGCACGTCGTCGGCCAGCCCGTCGGCGACGAGGTCGTAGACGGCCTGCTCCGCGGTGGCCAGCAGGATCTTGTCGACCGAGGTCTCGGGCCCGAGTCGTTCGCCGGCGTGCATCCGGCGCTGGGTGGTCAGGGACCGGGCCCGGAACGTGTAGAGCTGCTGGAAGACCTCGCCCACCTCGGTGGCCGTCAGGGCACCGCCCGGCGCGGCGGCGAGCAGCCGTCCGAGCCGCCGGTACAGGTAGGCGCCCCGGTGCCACAGCGCCGTGCTGCGCTCGAAGGGCAACAGGTCCATGGCCACCGCCCAGCCCTGGCCCTCGTCGCCGAGGGTGCGCTCGAACGGCACGGGGACGTCGTCGAGGAACACCTCGCAGAACTCCTCGGCGCCGTGCATCGTCCGGATCGGGCGCACGGTGATGCCGGGCGAGTCCATGTCGACGAACAGCGCGGTGATGCCGCGGTGGGCGGACTCGGGGCCGCCGGTCCGCACCAGCAGCACGCAGCGCTGCGCGAACTGGGCGAGGCTGGTCCAGACCTTCTGGCCCGTGACGCGCCACCCGTCGCCGGCGCGGGTGGCCCGGCACGACAGCGACGCCAGGTTGCTGCCGGTGCCCGGCTCCGAGAACCCCTGGCACCACGTCTCGTCGCCCCGCAGCAGCCGGGGCACCATCCCGGCCGCCAGCTCGGGTGGGGCGTAGTCGATCATCGTGGGCGCCAGCACCTCGGTCATCGAGTAGATGCCGGGCTCGACCAGGTCGCGGGCGGTCAGCGCCTCGCCGAGGTAGGCGCGCAGCAGCGTCGACCCGCCCAGCCCGCCGACGCGCTCGGGCCACCCCCGACGCATCCAGCCGGCGTCGTAGGCCATCCGCTTGACCTTGGCCAGCTGGGCCATCTGCTGGTCGAGGGTGCCCAGCCCGGCGTGCTCGGGCCCCAGGGCGGCGGACTCGTCGTCGAGCCAGCGGTCGAGGCCGGACCGGAACTCGGGCAGGTCCATCCGCGGCTACTCGGCGGCGGCGGTGGGCTCGGGGCGCGTCGGGTCGTGGGGCTTGCCGGCGTCGCGGGCGCCGCTGCGACGCAGGAACGTCATCGACCGCGTGTGCAGGCGCCACCCCCTCTCGGTCCGCCGGTACGTGTCGGTGTACCAGCCGATGCGCATCGCGTGGTCGGTCTGGTCCACGAAGCACAGGGGCTGCTCGCCCGTGCCCGTATCGCCGTCGAGCTCGATGGCGGGCGTCCCGGTGAGGAACAGGCCCTTGGGCGCCGCCTTCACCAGGGTCGGGAAGTCGGCCAGCGTGTAGGTCGACCCGAAGGCGCTGTAGGTGCCGTCGGGGGTGAACACGTCGACGACGGCGTCGATGTCGTCCTTGGTCATGCCGACGGCGTACCGGGCGAGCACCTGCTCGATCTCGGCGATGTCGGCGACCTGCGACGGCTCCATGGTCAGCTCCCCTCGTAGACGACGTGCACCGCGTCGGCCGTCGGCACCGACTGGCAGGTCAGCACCCAGCCGTCCGCCACCTCGTCGTCGGTCAGCGCGTCGTTGACGTGCATCGCCACGGTCCCCTCGACCAGCCTGGCCATGCAGGTCGCGCAGCTGCCCGACTCGCACGAGTAGGGCGCCGCCATGCCCATCTGGCGGGCGGTCTGCAGGATCGTCGTGCCCGGTCGGTGGTCGACCGTGTCGGTGCGCCCACCGAGCTCGATGGTCACCCGGGCGGCGGTCGTCCCGGCGTCGGCGCCGCCGGAGGTCGCGGGTGCCCCGGCCGCGGGGGCCGGTCGGTCCGGCGTGAACCGCTCGATGTGGATGCGGTCGGCCGGGACGCCCTGGGCCAGCAGGGCCCGCTCGACGACGTCCATGAACGGGGTCGGCCCGCACACGTAGCACTCGGCATCGGCGCCCGCCCCCGACCCGGCCCGGAGGAAGGCCCGCACGGCATCGGCCTCGACGTACCCGCGCTCGACGTCGAGGTGGTGGACCACCTCGAGCCGATCGGGGTGGCGCTCGGCGAGGGCGTCGAGCTCGTCGCCGAAGATGGCGGCGTCGCGGTCGCGGTTGGCGTAGTAGAGACGGACCTGCCGCCCGGTCGTGGCCAGCGCAGCCTTGACCAGCGAGAACACCGGCGTGACGCCGCTGCCGGCGCTGAAGGCCACGAGGTCGCCATCGCCGGGCGCCAGGCGGAACACGCCCGCCGGCACGCTGGCCTCGACGACGTCGTCCGGGCCGAGCGAGTCGATCATCCAGTTCGAGACCACCCCGCCGGGCACGCGCTTGACGGTGACCTGCAGCTCGGCGTCGACGCCGGGCGCCGACGACATCGAGTAGCAACGGTGGTGCACCTCGTCGCCGACGCGCACGCGGAAGGTCAGGAACTGGCCGGCCTCGTACGTGAACGCGGCCCGGAGGTCGGCTGGTACGTCGAGCACGAACGACGACGCCTCGGCGGTCTCGGGCACCACGCGCCGGACCCGCAGCGGGTGGAACGCGTGATCACGGACCACGCCCGGCTGCGCGGCCGGTGCTGTGGACGCCGACATGGCGGAGTACGATAATTGAGTTCTCCTGATGCGGCAACGCTGCTCGCATCCGGGGATCGGCACCACCAGTGGCGACGACGAGGAGGGGACATGACGCAGCCGACCACGATCGGTCGGGACAGCTGGCGCCTGCGCTCGGTGCCCCGGCACCTGGCGGACCGCTACCGCGCCGAGGGCTGGTGGACCGACGCCACGCTCGGCCGGATGGTCGCCGACGGCCTCGGCAGCATGGGGCGCGCGGGGTTCCGCGTGCGCTCCGCCGTCCGCCCGTGGGAGGGAACGTTCGCGGACGTCGACCGGGCGGCCCGGTCGCTCGCCGCCGAGCTGCGCACCCGCGGCGTCGGTGCGGGCAGCGTCGTCGTGTTCCAGCTCCCCAACTGGGTCGAGGCCGGCATCGCGTTCTGGGCCGCCGCCTACCTCGGGGCGGTGGTGGTGCCGATCGTGCACTTCTACGGCGCCAAGGAGGTCGGCTACATCGTGCGGGCCACCGAGCCCGACGTCGTCGTCACGGCCGACCGGTTCGGCCACGCCGACCACCTGGCCGTGTGGCAGGAGGTGCTGGGGCAGCAGCCCGGGCCGCGGTGGCTGGTCGTCGGCGACACCTCCCCCGCCGACCTGCCGGCCGGGGCGACCCCGTTCACGTCCCTGCTCGATGCCGAGCCGCTCCGCGCCCCGGCGGCCGTCGACCCGGACGCCCCGGCGATCATCGGCTTCACGTCCGGCACCACGCGCGACCCCAAGGGCGTGGTGCACTCGCACCGCACCATCGGGTGCGAGACCCGGCAGCTCGACCACTTCTTCCCGAAGGGTGGTCCGCCGCAGATCACCGGGGCACCGGTGGGCCACTTCATCGGCATGCTCAACGCCTTCCTCGTGCCCATGCTGCGGCTGCGCCCGGTCAACCTCATCGACGTGTGGGACCCCGGCGAGGTGCTGCGCATGATGCGCGAGGAGGGGCTGGGCGTCGGCGGCGGCGCCACGTACTTCCTGACGAGCCTGCTGGACCACCCCGACCTCACCGACGAGCACCTGGCGCTCATGCCCTACGCCGGCCTCGGCGGGTCGACGGTGCCGGTGGCGGTCACCGAGCGGGCGACCCGCCTCGGCATCACGGTGTTCCGCTCGTACGGCAGCACCGAGCACCCCTCGATCACCGCCTGCCTGATCGACGACCCCGAGGACAAGCGGCTGACGACCGACGGCCGCGCCCTGCCCGGCGTCGAGGTGCGACTCGACGAGGGTGGCGAGATCGTCAGCCGCGGTCCCGACTGCTGCCTCGGCTACACCGACCCCGAGCTGACCGCCGGCGTGTTCGACGACGACGGCTGGTACCGCACCGGAGACGTCGGCGTGCTCGACCCGGACGGCTACCTCACGATCACCGACCGGGTGTCCGACGTCATCATCCGCGGCGGCGAGAACATCAGCGCCCAGGAGGTCGAGGAGCTGCTGCTCGGCATCGACGGCATCGCCGAGGTCAGCGTGGTCGCCGCGCCCGACCAGCGCCTCGGCGAGCGCGCCGCCGCCGTCGTGCGCCTGCGGCCCGGGGCGGCGGTGCCCAGCCTCGCCGACGTCCGCACGCACCTCGAGGGCGCGGGCCTGGCCAGGCCGAAGTGGCCCGAGTCGCTCCACGTGGTCGACGAGCTGCCGCGCACCCCCTCGGGGAAGGTCCAGAAGTTCCGGCTGCGGCAGCAGCTGCGCGACGGGCAGCTGGGCGCCACGACGTAGCGCATGGCACTCGCGAGCTGGAAAGGGCATTCTCGCATCGCTAGAGTCTTCTTCTGAGTTCACGCGGAGGAGCGCATGGCTGTGATCACCACCGAGAGCCTCGGCGCCACGGTCGGGGCCCAGGTCACCGACGTCGACAGGGAGCGCCTGCTGCACGACGACGACCTCCCCGCGGCGTGCCTCCAGGCGCTCGAGGCCAACGGCGTCCTCGTCTTCCGCGGCCTCCACCTCGACGACGCCACCCAGGTCGCCTTCAGCAGGAAGCTGGGCCAGGTCGAGGTGTTCGGCAAGGGCGAGTTCCCCGAGATCTTCCGCGTCACCCTCGACCCGGCGAAGAACCCCTCGGCGGCCTACCTGCGCGGCACGTTCGACTGGCACATCGACGGCTGCACCGACGACGTCCCGATCATGGCCACGATGCTCAGCGCCCACGCGGTGGCCGAGACCGGGGGCGAGACCGAGTTCGCCAGCACGTACGCGGCCTACGACGACCTCACCGACGAGGAGAAGGAGCGCTTCGCGTCCGTGCGGGTCGTCCACACCATCGAGGCCTCGCAGCGCCTGGTGAACGACGACCCCTCCCCCGAGGAGCTGGCGGTCTGGCGGCGGCGGCCGCCCAAGGAGCACCCGCTCGTGTGGCAGCACGAGTCGGGCCGGAAGTCGCTCGTGCTCGGCGCGACGACCGACCACGTGGTCGGCATGGACCCCGACGAGGGCCGGGCCCTGCTGGACGACCTGCTGGCGCGGTCGACGACGCCCGACCGGGTCTACCGCCACGAGTGGTCGGTGGGCGACGTGGTCATCTGGGACAATCGCGGGGTCCTCCACCGGGCGTGCCCCTACGACCCCACGTCCCCCCGCGACATGCACCGCACCACGTTCGCCGGCGACGAGCCGATCCAGTGACGGCCGACCTCCCGACCGGCCCGGCGCACGAGCGCACCGCCATCGTCACCGGCGGGGGCTCGGGCATCGG
>DASTFE010000168.1:0-9648 GCA_035708905.1 Acidimicrobiales bacterium
CACGTACACGACCTCGACGTGGACGTGCGCGACACCCGACGACCGGGCCTGGTGGAGCGAGACGTGGGCCGAGCGGGTCGTCGCCTCGTCACTGGCCCACCAGGCGCTCGACCAGGGGCTCGCCACCCGGGGCGAGCTGGACGACATCGCGGCCGGCTGGCGGGCGTGGGCGCAGGACCCCGACGGCGTGTTCACCGTGGTGCACGGCGAGATCATCGCCCGGGTGTGAGCGACCGCCGGCGCGACGGCCGCAGGCCGTCGGGCAGCGACATGCGCACGATGCGCAGCGCCACCGACCCGAACTGCCGGCCGAAGCGGCGGCTGTTGTAGGGCAGGCCGTAGCGCCGGCAGACGGCCTGCACCTCGGGCGCGATGTGCCGGTAGCGCCGGGCGGGCAGGTCGGGGAACAGGTGGTGCTCGATCTGGTGGCTCAGGTTGCCGGTCAGCACGTGGAACGGGAACGACCCCCGGATGTTGGCCGCGCCCCGCAGCTGGCGCACGTACCAGCGGCCGCGCGTCTCGCCCTCGAGGTCCTCGGGCTGGAACACCACCGTGCCGTCGGGGAAGTGGCCGCAGAAGATGATCGCGAAGCCCCACAGGTTCCCGAGGAGCTGGGTCGTCAGGCTGCCGGCCAGCGCGCGCGGCGCCGCCCGGCCCGCCAGCAGCGGGACCAGCACGAAGTCGCGCGCCGCCTGGCGCTTCAGCTTGGCCACGCTGGCCTCGAACTTGGCCCGGGCCTCGTCGGGGTCGACCAGGCCGAGGGCCTGTCGCTCGGCCTCGAGGTCGTAGAACCCGATGGCCTGGTCGAACAGCGCGGCGAGCACGAGGGCGGCGAGCGGGTTGGCCAGGTGCGACGGCGACCACGGCTGCTCGTCGGTCATGCGGACGACGCCGTAGCCCAGGTCGCGGTCGACGCCGGCGACGTTGGCGTTCACGTGGTGCACGAGGTTGTGGGCGTGCTTCCACTGGTCGGCCGGGGCGGTCATGTTCCACTCGTAGGTGGACGAGTCGAACCGCGGGTCGCGCATCCAGTCGTACTGGCCGTGCAGCACGTTGTGACCGATCTCCATGGCCTCGATCACCCGCCCCGCGGTCGCGGCGGCGACCCCGGCCCACCACACCGGCCGCCGCCGGCCCAGGGCGATGGCGGCCCGGCCGCCGATCTGCAACGCGGTCGCCACGGCGGCCACCCGCCGGATGTAGCGGGCGTCGGCCTCGCCCCGCCCGGCCATCTCACGCCGGCGGATGGCGTCGAGCTCGGCGGCCAGCGCATCGAGCCGGGACTCGTCGAGGTGGGGCGCGCCCCGGCTGGGCTGCCGGCGCGGCGCGGCGGCCGTCCCGCCGGCAGCGGTCGTGCGGGCGGTGGCGCTCACGGCGAATGCGTCCATGTGTCCCCCCACGGTCTACAGGTCGATCTCCACGCCGCCGTCGGGCACGCTCACGCAGATCTGCACCAGCGCGCCCGGCTCGTCCACGACGTCGCCGGTGCGCAGGTCGCGCACCGCGCCGGCCGGCATCCGCCGCACGCAGGTGTGGCACTGGCCCGCCCGGCAGCCGTGGGCCGGGGCGAGCCCGGCACCCTCGGCCTGCACCAGCAGGGAGCGCCCGTCGTCGACCACCTCGACCCCGCTGCGGGTGAAGCGGACGCGACCGCCGCCTCCCGCCGCCGGCGGAGGGTCGAGCCGGTAGCGCTCGACGTGCACCGGCGCGTCGCCGGCGGCGCGCCAGGCGGACGCGACGTCGGCGGCCAGCCGGCCGGGCCCGCACACCCACACCGGCGCCTGCGCGGCACCGGGTGCCAGGGCCGACAGGTGGTCGGCGCGGAAGCGTCCGGCCAGGCGGCAGAGCCGGGCGACCGCCGGCGCGTCCGCCATCGACGGGGGGACGGCCGCGCCCGTCGGGCCCGTGAGGGCCACGACGATACGCCACGCACGGTGGCGTGCGGCGAGGCGCGCCAGCTCGGCGGCCGCGACGACGTCGGCCGGCGCCCGGGCGTAGTGCAGGAACGACACCGTGCCGGGGTGGCCTTCGTCGTGGAGGGTGCGCAGCATCGAGAGCACGGGCGTGATCCCGCTGCCCCCGCTCACCATCACGACGTGGGGCGGACGCTCGGCCGGCAGCACGAAGGTGCCGGCGGGCGGCGACAGCTGGACCGACTGGCCGGGGCAGCCGCTGGCCACCAGGTGGTCGGACACCCCGCCCCGACCGGTCGCCTTGACGGTCAGCTCGACCGTCCCGCCGGGCGTGTGGGCGGACGAGGCGATCGAGAAGCAGCGTGAGCGGCGGGCACCACCCACCGGCACCGTGAGCGTGACGTGCTGGCCGGCCTGGTGCCCGGCCCACCGGGGCCCCGGGCGCAGGGTCAGCGTGACGGTGCCCGGTGTCGTGCGGCGGGCGTCGACGACGCGGGCCGGTGGGTCGGCCGTCGCCCAGCCGGCGCCGAGGGTGACGAGGTGGTGGTCGATGCCGTGCGGTGTGGCCAGGGCCTCGACGACCCGGCTCTCGAGCACCTGCCGCAGCCGGCGGTGGGCCCGGGCCCGCGGCGACCGGGAGGCATCCGACACGCCGCCCACACTAGACCGTCGGATGGGTCAATATAAACCCCCTGAGTGATCGTCAGGTCAACACGACGGCGCGCGCTGTACCGTCGGCCGCGTCTCCGCTTGCATGGCGCGATGGCCACCACGCTCGGGCTCGACCACCTCGTCCTCGTCGTCGCCGATGTCGAGCGCACGCTGGACTGGTACGGCCGGCACGCCGGCCTCGCGCCCGTGCGCGTGGACGAGTGGCGGGCCGGCGACGCCCCCTTCCCCTCCCTGCGGGTGGACGAGGGCACGATCATCGACCTGGTCCCCGGCCTCGAGGCCGGCCAGCGGGGCCACCTCGACCACCTGTGCTTCGTGGTGAGTCGCAGCGACCTCGACGCGCTGGCCGCGGACCCCGACATCACGGTCGCCGAGCGCGGGCCCCGCTTCGGCGCCCGCGGCACCGGCGAATCGATCTACGTACGCGACCCGGACGGGCTCACCGTCGAGTTCCGCACCTACGACTGACCGACGCCGCCCGCGGGCCGCGTGACTCCCGGCACGCGATGCGGGAACCGGCGGCGCGGTCGGGCAGGATGGACCCGTGCGCGTCGGACTTGTGCTGGGGGCCGGTGGCGTCACGGGCCTCGCCTACCACGCGGCCGCGCTGGCCGCCCTCGATCACGACCTGGGGTGGGACCCGCGCGCGGCCGACATCGTCACGGGCACCTCGGCCGGCTCGGTGGTGGGGGCGTTCCTGCGGCGGGGCATCCCCGCGGGCGACCTGTCGGCCATCGCCGTCGGCGACGAGCCGACGCACAGCCCCGCCGGCGTGGCCCGGGCGCTGCGCGACCGTCGCGAGTTCCCACCCGTGCGCCTGCGCACGATCGTGGCCCGGCCCCCGCGCCTTCCCAGCCGGGCGATCATCACCGCCTGGCTGCGGCGGCCCTGGCGGGTCGACCCCGTGGGCGCGATCGCCAGCGTGATCCCCGACGGCACGCTCGACCTCATCGAGCACACCGCCGCCCTGGACGAGCTGCTGGGCTCGCGCTGGCCGGACGAGAGCCTGTGGATCTGCGCGGTCCGCCAGCGCGACCTGCGCCGCGTCGTGATCGGCCGTGACCTGGTGGCGCCGCTGTCGCCGGCGGTGGCGGCGTCGTGCGCCATCCCCGGCTACTTCCGCCCCGTGCAGATCGGCACCGACGCGTTCATCGACGGGGGCGTCCGCTCACCCACCAACGCCGACATCCTCCGGCGCAGCCACCTCGACCTGGCGATCGTCGTCTCGCCGATGTCGGGCCGCGAGTTGAGCCGACTGGGCGCCAGCGCCGTCGTGCGGCGCCACGCGCGTGCCCGGCTGGCCGGCGAGCGCAAGCGCCTGGCGGCGGCCGGCATCCCCTCGCTGGTCATCGAGCCGGGGCCCGAGGTCATCGAGGTGCTGGGCACCGACTTCATGAGCGACGCCCGGGCCGACGCCATCGTCGAGGCGGCGCGCGACGACACCGCCGAACTGCTGCGGACGCCCGTGGCCCGCACCCTGCTGGCCGGCCTGGTCGACACGGCCCGGCGCGAAGCCCACGCCCCGGGCCGCACGCGCCGCTTCCGGCGCACGGTGCGCCGCCCCCGCCGGCGCCCCATCGCCTGATCGGCCCGGACGCCGCGGTGCAGACCGCCCGGTTGACTCTCCCCCTGGGGGAGGCGGCAGGGTGACTCCCGTGACGGACGGATTGATGTCGATCGGCACCTTCTCCCGGGCGAGCGGCCTGTCGATCAAGGCGCTGCGGGCCTACCACGAGGGGGCGATCCTGGTGCCGGCGCGGGTCGACCCGGCCACCGGGTACCGCAGCTACCACGCCGGCCAGCTCACCGACGCGGCCGTGATCCAGCGACTGCGATCCCTCGACGTCCCGCTCGACCGCGTGCGCGAAGTGGTCCACGCCCGCGACCCCGAGGTCACCCGCCGGGTGCTGGCCGGGCACGCCGCCGCGATGCAGGCCCGGCTCGACGACGTGACCCGGATCGTCGGGGAGCTGCAGGCCGGTGTGGAGCTGCCCGCCGCCCACACGCCCGTGCACGTCCGCGACGAGCCCGCGACCCACACGCTGGCCGTGCGGGGGGAGGTGACCGAGGCCGACTTCGCCGACTTCCTCGACGCGGCGTTCGCCGAGCTGCGCACGGTGGCCGACCGGGCGGGGACGGCGCCGACCGGGCCGTCCGGTGCCCTGTACCCGCCCGAGATCCCCGACGACTCGCCCGAGCCCGTCGAGGCCTACGTGCCCATCGCCACCCCGGTCGCGCTGCCTCCCGACCGCGGCCGCGTCCACCTGGGCGAGGTGCGGGCGGGGCGCACGGCGGTGCTCGTGCACGCCGGTGGCTACGACACGATCGCCGACAGCTACCGCCGGCTGGGCGCGTGGGTCGCCCACAACGCGACACCCGCGCCGCTGCCGGTGCGCGAGGTGTACGTCGTCAGCTTCGCCGAGACGGACGACCCGTCCCGGTTCCGCACCGAGATCCACTGGCCCCTCGCGGCCGACAGCAAGGAGACCACGCCATGACCGCCCGACTCGCCAACATCACCTTCGACTGCGACGACGCCCTCGTCGTCGCCCGGTTCTGGTCGGAGGTGCTCGACCGGCCGCTCGCCCGGGATCCCGAGCCCTCGTCGTACTTCGCGTCGATCGGCGGCACCGACCACGACGCCGCCGCGGCGCCGGCCTGGCTGTTCGCCAAGGTGCCCGAGGGCAAGGTGGCCAAGAACCGGGTGCATGTGGACCTGGTCGCCGACGACCGCGAGAAGGAGGTCGCCCGCCTGGTCGAGCTGGGTGCCACCCGTGGCGCCGACCACGACGAGTACGGCCACCAGTGGACGGTCATGGCCGACCCCGAGGGCAACGAGTTCTGCGTCGCCGAGTCCTGAGGGAACGCTGGCGGGTCGCGGGGCGGCAGGGACGCCATGCTTGGGCTGTGCGTCGATGCGAGACCCCCGCGTGACCACGCCGCTGCGGCTGCGGTCCCCCGGCCCGAGCGACGAGGCCGAGTTCCGGACCGCCCACCGCACGATGGCGGCCGAGGACTTCCCCTTCGGGCTGTTCTACGACCCCGGCACGGCGTGGACGGACTACCTCGAGACGCTCGCGGCGTGCCGTCGGGGGACGGACCTCCCGCCTGGTCGCGTGCGGTCGGCGTTCCTCGTCGCCGACGTCGCCGGGGCGATCGTGGGACGGTCGTCGGTGCGCTTCGAGCTCAACGACTTCCTCGCCTACGAGGGCGGCCACATCGGCTACTGCGTGCTGCCGCAGCACCGGCGCCGCGGCCACGCCACCGAGATCCTGCAGCAGAGCGTGGTGATCGCGCGCGCCGGCGGCGTCGAGCGGGCGCTGATCACCTGCGAGGACGCCAACGTCGGCTCCGCCACCGTCATCGAGCGCTGCGGCGGCGTCCTCGAGTCGGTCGTCACGCCGTCCGACGGGGCGGCGCCGTTCCGCCGCTACTGGATCGGGTGACTCCGGGGGCTGGCCCGGGTGACCAGGGTCGTACCGGGCCCCTCAGATCGGCGCTGCGTGGATCTGGGGGTAGGGCGCGGCGAGCCGTTCCACGTCGGTCTCGTCGCCGGTGAGCACCACACCGCCCCCGGACTCGACGGCCACGGCCACGGCGTGGGCGTCGGCCAGGTCGGCGGACCCTGCACCCGCGGCGGCGAGGACGGCGCCGACGTAGCGCGCCAGGGTCCGGTCGGTGTCGCGCACCCGGATCCAGGTCTCGCGACTGAGGCAAGCGTCGACGACCTGGTTGTGGCCGCCGCCGCGGTAGAGCTCGGCGAGAACCACGGCGGGCGTGACGACATCCCTCTGCAACCGTCGCGCCGCTTCGAGCGCGGCGCGGACCTCGCGGAACCGGCGGCCGCGCTGCCGGGCGAAGCTCGACATCGCCTCGGCATCGAGGACCAGCGAGAGGCTCAAGCCAGCAGCTCCGTGTACTTCTGCACGAGGCGTTCGTCGACAGGACCGTGGGTCGACTCGAGGTCGTCGAGCGCCTCGCCGAGGAGGCGGTGGCGCCGCCGCCGCGCAAGTTCGTTGCGCACGGCGTCGTTCACCTGTGCCGACAGTGCCTCGCCACCGGCCTCGAGCTCCGCGACGAGGTCGTCGTCGAGCGAGACGGAGACCTTCCGCTTGGTCACGGTCATACCGGAAGCCTACCAAAGTAGGATCCTCCTGCTCGACATCCGGGGTGGGTGCGCCGGTTAGTGTGGGCGACGGCACGAAGAGTCGTCGATGGAAGTGACGGTGAGGCGGGTGCAGCGACGCGACATCATGCGGGGCATGGCAGCTGGCATGGCCGGCGTGGTCGGCGGGCAGGCGTTGGGCGGCGTCGGCGCCGCGAGCGCCGGGGCGGCCGGCGGGCGCGGTGGCGCCGGCGTGCTCGGGCGGCTGGGCCTCGTCTACCTGTCGCACGTCAACGACCCGGCCACCACCACGCTGTTCCCCGGCGACCCGCCCTTCGAGCTCGAGGTCATGGCCACCGTGCCGGTCGACGGCTTCTACATGCAGTACGTCCGCGAGGGCGAGCACACCGGCACCCACTGGGGCGCCCCCGCCCACTTCCAGGAGGGCGGGCTCACCGCCGACCAGCTCGACCCCGACGACCTGTTCCTGCCGGCCGTCAAGCTCGACATCCGCGACCGGGCGGCGCAGGACGCCGACTACGGCGTGACCGTCGACGACGTCAAGCGGTGGGAGCGGCGCCACGGTCGCATCCCCCGCGGCGCCGCCGTGATCCTGTGGACCGGCTGGGAGGACAGGTGGGGCACCGACGCCTACGCCAACCTCGACGACGACGGCGTCATCCACCAGCCCGGCTTCCTACCCGAGACGGCCGAGTGGCTCATCGAGACCCGGCGCCTCGACGAGCGGGGCGCGCTCGGCACCGACACGTTCGGCCCCGACCGCGGCGTCGACGACACCTTCGGCGTCTCGGTGGCGCTCTACGACCGGCACCGCATCAGCCTCGAGAACCTCGCCAACCTGGGCGCGCTGCCCAGCACGGGCGCCTGGGTGCTGGTGGGCGGGCCCCGCCACGCCGCGGGGTCCGGCTCGACCGCCACCATCTTCGGGGTGCTGCCGCCCGGCCGCTGACCCGGCCGGCGCTCAGCGCGCGGCGCCCGCGCGGCGGCGACCCGGTTCGTCCGGCCGCACGCCGGCGGGCGCCGCGACCGGCGCGCCGTCGCGGAAGTGCACCACGGTGCCCTTGCCCTGGCGCTTGCCGGCGTACATCGCCCGGTCGGCCCGCTGCACGAGCACCTCGGCGGTGACGTCCGGCTCGTCGGGCTGGGGCTCGACCACACCGACGCTGGCGCCGAGCACCACGACGTCGTCGCCCACCGCGAACTCGCGGCGCATGGCCGCCAGGATGCGCTCGGACACGATCGCCGGGGCCAGCGGGTCGCCCCCGACCACCACGGCGAACTCGTCGCCGCCGACCCGGGCCACCGTGTCGCCGCTGCGCACGCACCCCCGCAGGCGCTCGCCCACCGCGTACAGCAGGTGGTCGCCGGCACTGTGGCCGAGGGTGTCGTTGACCTGCTTGAAGTCGTCCAGGTCGACGACCAGCACGGCCAGCGGCCGGCCGTCGCACCGGTAGCGGTCGACCGCCTGCCCGAGGCGGGCCTCGAACAGCGAGCGGTTGGCGAGGCCGGTGAGGGGGTCGTGGTCGGCGCGGTAGCTCAGCTCGGCCCGGGCCGCCGCCAGCCGGTCGAGCAGCGTGGCGTTCTCGAGCAGCGTGATGGCCTGGCGGGCCAGCACCAGCATGACGATCAGCCAGACGATGATGACCTCGGCCGCGTCGATCTCGGCCCCGAACGCCAGCTGCCCCATCACCACCGACCCCGTCAGCACCGCGAGGCCGTACGGCAGCAGCATGTGGGTGCGGTCGACGGCCGGTCGCCGCGGGGCGGCCCGGGCGGCCTCGACCTGGTCGGACCTGGTCAGACCCGCCACCGCGATGAGCGCCGGCCCGGCGATGAAGCCGACGTTGGTCAGCGGCGGCATCGACTCGGCACCACTGGCCACCAGGTAGGCGAAGATGCTGTCGGAGATCGAGATGGCCACGACGCCCCAGCCCAGCAGCGTCACCTCGTGGCGCACCTCGGGCGGCACCCGGCGGGTGACCACCAGCAGCACGACGATGGCCACGAGGACGAGGTCGGTCACCGGGTAGGCGATGGCCACGGCGAACGACAGCATGTCGGGCGCCTCGGCGGCGACCACGGCGCCCAGCGACGACACCCAGGTGAGCATGAACAGCGACCCCACGACGATGGCCCCGTCGAGCAGCAAGCCCGGCCGACCGGCCCGCCGCAGCGCGGCCTCGTCGTCGCTCGGCGCCACCTCGAGCACCAGCAGCGCGGGCAGCGCGAACACGGGCATCGTCAGGTAGCCGATGTCGGCGACCGACGGCGACGGCAGCGGTGTGCGGGAGAAGATCTGGTACCACGACCAGAACGACTGGCCCACGCTCCAGCCCGCCATGCCCAGCGCCATCAGCAGGCGCCAGGTGCGCTCGACGCCGGTGCGACGGCGGGCGGCCCACCAGCAGCAGGCCGCGGCGGCGACGCCGGCGGCGAGCTGGGCGACGTCGTCGACCACGATCTCGGCGCGCGGCGAGAGCAGGCCGGAGCTGTCGAGCACCACCACGACGATCACGAGGCCCGTCACAACGAGCAGGCGATCTCTCGTTCGCGCCACCGTCACCTGGCCCTTCACCCGGGCGGCGTGCCACCCCGGCACCCAACAGCTCCCGCAGCGTAGTGCAGCGGCCACACGTCCGGTGCCCAAGATCGCGCCGCCCGTCCGGCGGATGAGGCGGGTGGGGCCGGTGACACGGGTGAGGGGCGCCATCGGGGCTGCCCGTAGGGTTGGGCGCCGTGAGCGAGGTCCGCGAGTACCGCCAGTCCCGATTCACCCGGCCCCCCGGCGCCTGCGAGCTGCTGCTGGTGCGGCACGGCGAGTCGGCCCCGGCCCGCGACGACCGGCCGTTCACCCTCGTCGACGGCCACGGCGACCCCGAGCTGTCGGCGGCCGGCCGCGAGCAGGCCAACCGGGTCGCCGACCGGCTCGCCCACGAG
>DASTFE010000169.1:0-2658 GCA_035708905.1 Acidimicrobiales bacterium
CCCGCCACCGGTGGACGGCGGCGCAGGGCTCTCGGTGGGGGGCGGGGGCGGCGCCGTGGTGGTGGTGGGCGGCTCGGTGGTCGTGGTGGTGGGTGGCTCGGTCGTGGTGGTGGTGGGGGGTGCGGTCGTGGTGGTGGTGCGCATGGCCACCAGCGCGTCGCTGCGGGCGGTGTCGGCCGCGGCCGCCGCGCTGCGGCGCAGCGCCACCAGCGACGTCTCGGACTCGGCGGTCTCGACCGCGTCGCCCGCGCTGTCACCGGGGACGATGACGTTGGCGAGCACCACGGGGCCGAGCAAGAGGGCGATGCCGGCGACACCGCCGAAGACGGCCCGCCGGGCGGAGGAGCCGCGCGGCGAGTCGTCGTTGGTACTGGGAGGGTGTTCCGTCCGTTCGGACATCACTGGTCTCCTTCCGTCGGCGCGCGCGCTGGTAGGCGGGGGAATTCGGGAGGAAGAGCAACCAGGGGCGCCCCAGCGCGTGCCGTCCTGTGCGGTTGGTGAAAGGAGTTTGTCACGATCGACATGATTTCGCAACGTTGCGTAGTCGTGGGGGACCCCCAGTGGTCGCCCCCGCTTCCCAGCAGCCGCCCACCGTAGATCGTCGGACGGGGGTCGTGTGGCATCCGGCGGGTGAAAGATCTGACGGTGTGTCAGACCTGTGCGAAGATCGTCGCCACCCGCAGGCGACCGAGGAGCCGAGACGTGAGCGAGCCCAGCGAGCGACCGCCCCTGGCCGGTGTGCGCATCATCGAGTGCTCGATGCTCGGCCCGGGCGCCGTCACCACCCACCTGGCCGACCTGGGGGCGGACGTCATCAAGGTCGAGCCCCCGTCGGGCGACTACATCCGCGAGATGACCTGGCCCATCGTCGAGGGCGTGTCGCTCATGCACCTGCACATCAGCCGGGGCAAGCGCTCGATCACGCTCGACCTGCGCACCGACGAGGGCCGCGCGGTGTTCCTCGACCTGGTCAGAGGGGCCGACGCGGTGGTCGAGGCCATGCGGCCGGGCGGCCTCGAGCGGCGGGGCCTGGGCTACGACGTGCTGCGCGAGACCAACCCCGCGATCGTCTTCATCACGGTCTCGGGCTACGGCACCACCGGGCCCTACCGCGACATGCCGAGCCACGGCGTCGCCTACGACACCTGGGCCGGCCTGGTGAACCCCGGCGTCGACGAGGACGGGTTCGCCTACATCCCCGAACACCCGTCGATGGGCATCCACGCCGGGCCCCTGTTCGGCGCGCTGGGCATCCTCGCCGGCATCATCCGCGCCCGCGAGACGGGGCAGGGCTGCCGGATGGAGATCGCGCAGTCGGACGCCGCCGCGGCCATGGACTGGTACCGCAGCGAGACGTGGCAGGCCTACGAGCGACCTGTGACCGAAGTCACGGGCAACAAGGCCGACGACTACGAGCGCCGGGCGCCCGGCACGGCCGGGATGCGCCACGGCGTGCGCTACCAGATCTACGCCTCGAAGGACGGCTTCGTGCTGCTACAGGCGTCGGAGCGCGAGTTCTGGCGGAACTTCTGCGCGGGGGTGGGCCGCGACGACCTGTTCGAGCGCTGGCCGGGCGCGAAGTTCGCCGACCACGCGCCCGGCAACCGCGAGCTGCAGGCCGAGCTGCGCGCCATCTTCCGCGAGCGCACGACGGCCGAGTGGGTGGCGTTCGGGGGCGAGCACAACACGCCGATCGCCCCGGTCAACACGCCCCGCACGCTGGCCGACGACCCCCAGTTCCGCCATCGGCTGTCGTTCCTGCCCCGCGAGCGGCTGGGTGCCGAGCAGTTGCCGACGCCGATCAAGCTGATCGACGAGTCGCTGCCGGTGCCCACCCGGGCGCCGACCGTCGGTGAGCACACCGAGCAGGTGCTGCGCGAGGTGCTGGACTACGGCGACGAGCAGGTGGCCGCCCTGCGCGCCGCCGGCGCGCTGGGCTGACGCCGGTCGGCCCGGCGCGGTCAGCGCAGCGTCGCCCCGACCACGCCGGCCACCGTCCCGGCCAGCGACGGCGGCAGCAGCGCCCCCACGGCGGACAGCAGGTCGTCGACGGCCGGCAGGTGGGAGAGCAGCCAGCGGGCCCACATGCCGTCGTCCATCCACGCCGCCAGCCCCGGCGCCGGCCGCGCGCTCGGGAGGGGGACCGCGCCCGGGTCGGCCCGCAGCCGGTGCCAGGGCCAGGCCGCCGCGAGCGTGCCGGCCGCCGCCGCCAGCGCCACCGGGTGGAGCGCGGCGCCGGTCGGGTCGCCGTGCGGGCCCGCCGCGGGGTGGAGCCGCGCCAGCGCGGGCCAGGTGGTGGGGCGTGCGCCCGGCCGGCCACCGGCGGCCGCGTCGACCACCCGGTCGAGCCAGAGCAGCGCCCACAGCTCGCGCGTCGAGCGCGGCGGCGGCGCGGTGGGCAGCCCCAGCGCGCGTCGGCAGGCGTCGGCCACGACCCCTTCCGGGCGGTCGGGCATGTCGCTGGCCGTGCCGGCCCGGCGCAGCACGCCGGCTGCCGCCCCGTGCCGGTCGAGCAGGATGGTGACCGCCACCGGCTCGGGCCGGGCCGACGCCGTGTGGGCCCGGCCCGTGCACGCCACCCCGAGCGCCGCCCAGCGTCGGGGCGCGTCGAGCCCGAGCAGCACGTCGAGGGGGTGGGCGCCCCCGAGCGGGAACCAG
>DASTFE010000170.1:0-3558 GCA_035708905.1 Acidimicrobiales bacterium
GACGCCATCGACCCGGTCGCCGTCGCGCGCCTCGGTGCCCTCGTCCGCGCGCGCGAGCGGCCCGACGCCCTGCTGCCGGCCGGCGCCGCCGAGCACCTCGGCGCCGGGCTCGCCCGGGGCGACGCCCGCGCCACGGCCGCAGCCCTGCTGGGGCGGGGCACCGGGCTCACCCCGGCGGGCGACGACCTCGTGGCCGGCGCCCTCGCCGCCCTGCGCGCCCAGGCGTCGCCGGGGGCCGACGATCTGGGTGCCGCCGTGCGCTCGCTCGCTCGGGTGCGCACCACCCGGCTGTCCGCCGCGCTGCTCGCCGCCGCCGACGTGGGCGCCGTCATCCCCGAGGCCGCGGCCGTGCTGCGGGCGCTGGCGCCGCGCGCCGAACGGCCGGGACGGGACGGATCCGGCGGCAGGCTCGAGGCCGCCGTCGACCGGCTGGTCGGCGTGGGCCACACCAGCGGCTGGCACCTGGCCGCCGGCCTGGTCGCCGGCCTCGGCCACGCCCGGCGGGGCGCCGGCACCCTCGCGAGGTGCGCCCCGTGACCGACATCGTGCGCGTCGAGCGCGGCCGCTACCACGACTCGGTGACGCTGATGCGGGCCAGCGCCGCAGCGGGGGAGACCGCCGGTGTCGAGACGGTGATCGCGGCCATGGCCACCGGCCTCAACCGTGCGCTGCTCGCCGAGGCCGGGTTCTCCGAGCCCGACGCGACGCCCGACGACCTGGTGATCGCCGTCCGGGCCGACGACGAACGCTCGGCCGACGAGGCGCTGGCCACCGTCGAGCGGGTGCTCGGCGAGCGGCGGCGGTCGGGTTCCGACGGCGCGGGGCAGCGCGCCCCCCTCACGGTCGAGTCGGCCGCCGCCCGCGACGACGGCGCCGGCATCGTCGTCGTGTCGGTGCCGGGGCCGCACGCCGCCGTCGAGGCGGTCGCCGCCCTGCGGGCCGGGCGGCACGTCATGGTGTTCAGCGACGGCGTCGACGTCGCCGCCGAGGTCGCCCTCAAGCGCGAGGCCGCGTCGCTCGGGCGGCTGGTCATGGGGCCCGACTGCGGGACCGCCATCCTCGGGGGCGTCGGGCTCGGCTTCGCCAACGTGGTGGCACCGGGGCCGGTCGGCCTGGTCGCCGCGTCCGGCACCGGGGCCCAGCAGCTCTGCTGCCTGCTCGACGGCGCGGGCATCGGGGTGCGCCACGTGCTGGGGGTCGGCGGACGCGACCTGTCGTCCGACGTCCGGGGCATGTCCACCCTGGCGGCGCTGGAGGCGCTCGACGGCGACCCCGAGGTGGAGGTGATCGGCCTCG
The DNA here is from genome assembly GCA_035708905.1 of Acidimicrobiales bacterium. Lineage (GTDB taxonomy): Bacteria > Actinomycetota > Acidimicrobiia > Acidimicrobiales > VFJN01 > ZC4RG19. The sequence goes on from DASTFE010000170.1 coordinate 1,297, forward strand.
TGTCCAAGCCCCCCGACCCCGACGTGGCCGACGCCGTGATGGCCGCGGCCCGCCGGTGCCGGACACCGGTCGTGCCGGCGTTCGTCGGCCCGGGCCGGCCCACGCTCACCGACGCCGCCGCCGAGATCGCCACCACCCTCGGGGCGCCGTTCTCGGACCCGCGGTCGTGGTGGCCCCCCGCCGATCCGATCGCCAGCCGGCCCGGGCCCGTGCTGGGACTCTTCAGCGGCGGCACGAACGCGGCCGAAGCGGTCGCGGTGCTGGAGGAGCGCCTCGGACCGGTCCGGTCGAACGTGCACCACGACCGCAGCCAGCGCATCGGCCCCCGCGACGATCCCGGCGGCCACGCCGTGCTCGACCTCGGCGACGACGAGCTCACCGCCGGCCGGCCGCACCCGATGATCGACCCCGCGGCCGTGGCCGACCGGGTGGCGGCCGCCGCCGGCGCGGCGGGCGGCCCCGGCGTGGTGCTGCTCGACGTCGTGCTGGGCCACGGAGCCCACCCCGATCCGGCCGCCGTGCTCACGCCCGCGCTCGGCCAGGCCCGGGCCGCCGGCGTGGCGGTCGTCGTCGCCCTCGTCGGATCGGAGGGCGACCCGCAGGGGCTCGAACGCCAGGCCGACGCCCTGGTGGCCTTCGGCGCGACCGTCCATCGCAGCAACGCCCGGGCCGCCGAGGATGCCGCCGCCCTCGTGACGGCGGCCGGGCGGTCCGACGGCGGGCCGGGTGACCGCGCCGCGGCGGCGAGCCCCGTCGCCGACCTGCTGGCCGCGCCCCGGGCCGTGATCACCGTGGGCGCACCGACCCTCGACGAGGCGCTCGCCGCCCAGGGCGTGCCCACGGTGGCCGTCGAGTGGCGACCGCCGCCGGCGGGCTCGGTCGAGGCGGTGGCCGCCGTGTCCGCCGAGCCGGGCCTGGCCATGGCCAACCGCACCGCGGTCGAGCGCATGGCGTCCGTGCGCCCCCACCTCGTCGACGTGCGCCCCGCCGGCGAGCTGGTGGCCATCGGCCGGCACCAGCTGCTGCACGCCGGGCCGCCGCTCGACTGGGCCTCGGCCTCGGGACCGATGCGGGGCGCGATCATCGGCGCCTGCCTCTACGAGGGGTGGGCCGACACGCCCGAGGCCGCCGAGGCCCTCGCCGCCTCGGGGGCCGTCGCGCTGTCGCCCTGCCACGACCACGCCAGCGTCGGGCCCATGGCCGGCATCGTCAGCCCGTCGATGCCGATGTGGGTGCTCGAGGACGGCGACGGCCGCACCAGCCGCAGCACGCTCAACGAGGGCCTCGGCAAGGTGCTGCGCTACGGCGCGTTCGGCGACGCGGTCACCGAGCGGCTGCGGTGGATGGAGCACGTGCTCGGGCCGGTCCTGGCCGCCGCGCTGCGGCGCCACGGGCCGGTCGACGTCGGCTCGCTGATCGCGTCGATGGTGGCCATGGGCGACGAGGGCCACAACCGCAACCGGGCCGGCACGTCGCTGCTCGTGCGGGCCCTCGCGCCCGACCTGGCCCGCTCGATCGGCGACGGCCAGGGCGGCCTGCGGGCCGGCGACGTGGCCGACGTGCTCGCCTTCATCGACTCGAACGACCACTTCCTGCTCAACGTCGTGATGGCGGCGGGCAAGCTGGTGGCGGACGCCGGCCGGGGCGTGCCGGGCGCGAGCGTCGTGGTGGCCATGGCGCGCAACGGCACCGAGTTCGGCATCCGCACGGCCGGCACCGGCGACCGCTGGTTCACGGCTCCCGCAGCCGTGCCGGACGGGCTCTACCTGGGCGCGTACGGCCCGGACGACGCCAACGCCGACATCGGCGACTCGACCATCACCGAGACCGTGGGCCTCGGCGGGTTCGCCATGGCCGGGGCCCCGGCCATCGTGCAGCTCGTGGGCGGCGAGGTCGGCGACGCCCGCGACGCGACCGAGCTGATGTACGAGGTGACGCTCGCCGAGCACCCGACGTGGACGCTGCCCGCGCTCGGGTTCCGCGGCGTGCCCTTCGGCATCGACGTGCTGCGGGTCGTGCGCACCGGCGTCACCCCGATCGTCAACACCGGCATCGCCGGCCGGGTCGCCGGCACGGGCCAGGTGGGCGCCGGCCTGGTGCGGCCGCCGCTCGACTGCTTCACCGCCGCCCTCGGGGCGCTGGCCGCCGGCGGCCGCGCCGACCGGGGCGGCGCCGACCGCGGCGGCGCGCCGGCCGCCGCGCCACCCGAGCCGGCCGCCAGTGCACCGGCCACCGCGGCGCCCGAGCCGGCCGCCAGTGCAC
>DASTFE010000171.1:0-11952 GCA_035708905.1 Acidimicrobiales bacterium
CCCGGGGCAGGCGGCGGTGGAGCCCCAGGCGACCTCGGGCCCGGGGCAGGCGGCAGGCCGGCACCGGGTCCGAGCGGGCCCCAACCGCCGGGCCCAGGCGCGCCGCCGCCACCAGGTCCGGGCGGGCCCCACCCGCCGGGCGGCGGCGGGCCCCAGCCACCGAAGGCCGGCAGCAGCGCCCGCCGGGCCCGCGATCGCTTCACCCCCACAACGATCGCGATGACGGCACCACCCACCACCCCGCCGAACCCGAGCAGCAGCGCAGCGCCGATGCTCGCGAACAGCCCGGCGCCGATGCCCCGGCCGACAGCGACGGCGCTGCCCGTCGATCCGGTTGCGGTGACGGTGTAGGTACCCGCCTCGGTCGCCTCGAACGTGAACTCGCCGCGCCCCTCGTGGCCCGCTGCTTGATAGGTCACCGAGGCGTCGTAGCGTTCGAGCGCCACCGATCCGCCGGACGGGTCGGTCACGCTCACCTCGGGGCTCGGCCGGAAGAACCCCTCGTAGGCGCCGGTGTACTCGTGGTAGATCGAGTAGCCGCCCGTCTCGGTGATCTCGACCTGCAACGTGGCCGGCAGGTCGGCCCGGTCGAAGCCGTCGATGCGGTCGGTGTACGCCGCGATCCCCACGACCGCGACCACCACCGCCCCGACGACGCCCACAGCCGCCACCGCACCGGCGACCGCGAACCACCACTTCGAAGGGCGCACCTGCTGCTCGCCGCCGGCGGGCGGTGCCGCCGGCACCGGGTACGGGTACGGACCGGGCTGCATGGGACGAGTGTCGCCCCGTCACGCACCGGGACGCATGGGGGACATCCCCGTCGCGCCACCCAGCCGCCGGGCGACGAGCGCGAGCTGCTCGTCGGGCTGCACGACGGCGATGCGGACGTGGTCGGCGCCCGCCGGGCCGTAGAACTCGCCCGGCGACACGACGCAACCGCCCTCGGCCGCCAGCCGGCGGGCCAGGCCCCAGGCATCGCCGCCCGGGGCGGGGGCCCACAGGTAGAAGGCACCGTCCGGCAGCGGGCACTCGACCCCGGCGGCTGCCAGCGCCTCGGCCATGACCTCGAGCCGCCGGCGGTAGCGCCGCCGCTGCTCGTCGACGTGGGCGTCGTCGTCGAACGCGGCGACGGCGGCCGCCTGCACCGGGCCCGGCACCATGAACCCGGCGTGCTTGCGCACCTCGGACAGGTAGTGCACGAGGTCGGGATCGCCGGCGTAGAACCCGGCGCGGGCCCCCGCCAGGTTGGAGCGCTTCGACAGCGAGTGCACGGCCAGCACGCCGTCGAGGCCCTCGGCGACGATCGTGCGGCCGGGGCCCTGCCACGTGAACTCGATGTAGCACTCGTCGGAGAGCACCGGCACACCGTGCCGGCGCCCCCAGGCGGCCGCCGCCGGCAGGTCGTCGAGCGCACCGGTCGGGTTGGCGGGCGAGTTGACCCACAGGCACAGCGCCCGGGCGGCGTCGTCGTCGCCGATGTCGTCGAGGGTGCCGTAGGGCACGGCCCGGCAGCCGGCGAGGGTCGCGCCCATGGCGTAGGACGGGTAGCTGATCTGCGGGTACAGCACGGTGTCGCGCCCCGGGGTGCGCAGGCGCAGCCAGTGCGGGATGCCGGCGACCAGCTCCTTGCTACCCACGCAGGCGGCGACGTGCGCCGGGTCGACGCCGACGCCGAAGCGCCGCTCGAGCCATCCCGCGGCCGCGGCCCGGAACGCCGGCGTGCCGACCGACGGCGGGTAGCCGCGCTCGGCCCCGGACGAGCCCAGCGCGGCGACCACCGCAGGCGGGGGCGGGTCGTAGGGCGTGCCGATCGAGAGGTCGACGGCGCCGCCCGGCAGCTTCTCGGCCAGCCGGTGCAGCTCGTCGAGCCGGTCGTAGGGATAGGGCGGCGGGCGGAAGCCGGCGGGCTCGGTCACGGGCACCTCGCAACGGGGTGGGCACCGGCGCCGCGATCGGGCCGGTGCGGTGGTGGCGCGGGCACGGCGTCAGCGCCCGCTGGACGACACGACGAGCTCGCTGAACCGGCCGACGGCCGCGTCGTCGAACCGGCCACGGACGTGCATCCCGCCCTCGCCGGGCGCCTCGTGCAGCACGTCGCCGGCCCGGTGGACGGCCGCCAGCAGATCGCCGCGCTCGTAGGGGATCACCATCTCGACCACGGTGGTGAGCGAGCGCAGCCGATCGGCGATGGTGGCGAGCAGCAGGTCGACGCCGTCGCCGGTCACCGCGCTGAGGGCGACCGCGCCCTCGTGCCGCTCGACCAGGCGAGCCGCGGCCGCCGGCGCGAGATCGGACTTGTTGAAGGCCAGCAGCTGGGGCACGTGGCCGGCCCCGATCTCGGCCAGCACCTCGCGCACGGCCAGGATGTTGCCGGGCACATCGGGAGCGCCGGCGTCGATGACGTGCACCAGCAGGTCGGCGTCGGCCGCGACGTCGAGCGTCGACTTGAAGGCCTGTACGAGCTGGTGGGGCAGCTTGCGGATGAAGCCGACGGTGTCGGTGAGCAGCACCGGCTCGCCGCCGGGCAGGGCGAGGCGCCGGGTGGTGGCGTCGAGCGTGGCGAACAGCCGGTCCTCGACGAGGGCGCCGGCGTCGGTGAGGCGGTTGAGCAGCGTCGACTTGCCGGCGTTCGTGTAGCCGACGATCGCCACCTTGGCGAGCTGGCCCCGGCGCTGCGCCTTGCGCTGGGTGTCGCGGTGGCGCTCGATGTCGCGCAGGTCGGCCTCGAGCTTGTGGATGCGGCGCACGATGCGGCGGCGGTCGACCTCGAGCTGGGTCTCGCCCGGGCCCCGGGTGCCGATGCGGGCGCCGCCTGCCGCGGACATGCCGCCCGCCTGCTGCGAGAGGGCGCCGGCCCGCCGGCGGAGGCGGGGCAGCCGATAGCGGAGCTGGGCGAGCTCGACCTGGGCCTTGCCCTCCTGGCTGTGGGCGTTCTGGGCGAAGATGTCGAGGATCACGGCCGTGCGGTCGATGGCCGTGCGCCCCAGCAGCTTCTCGAGGTTGAACTGCTGCGCGGGCGTGAGCTCGTTGTCGAACACCACGGTGTCGCAGTCGGTGGCGAGCGCCAGCTCGCGCAGCTCCTCGGCCTTGCCCTTGCCCACGTAGGTGGGCGGGTCCGGTGACTGGCGGCGCTGGACGATGCGAGCCACCTCGTCGGCCCCGGCCGTGTCGACCAGCAGCGACAGCTCGTCGAGCGAGTTCTCGGTCTCGTCGGGCGTCTCGGGCGGGATCGTCACCCCGACGAGCACGATCTTCTCGCGGAAGGTGCGTTCGATCAGCGCCACGGTGACTCTCCCAGCTGGATCTCCGCCACGAACGTGGCGGGCCCGCGCAGCACGACCTGATCACCCGGCGCGGCGCCGAGGGCCACCTCGGCGCGCCCGCCGGGCATGTCGACCGGGACCCGCTCGCCGACCAGGCCCCAGGCGCGGGCGGCGGCTGCCGAGGCGCAGGCGCCCGTGCCGCAGGCCCGGGTGAGGCCGACGCCGCGCTCGTAGGTGCGGATGGCGATGCCGTGCCCGACGGTGCCGGCGCCGGTGCGGGTGCCAGCGCCGGCACCCGCGCCCCCACCCGCACCGCCGACCACGGTGAGCAGGTGGACGTTCGCGCCGCCCGTCACCTTGGCGTTGACCGTCTCGCCCAACGCCACGAGGTCGACCTCGGCCGCCGCGTCCGGGCCCGCCGAGGACAGGTCGAGCACCAGGTGCGGGTTGCCCATGTCGACCACGAGCGCCCGGGCGACGCCGCCGCCGGTCCACTCGGGGGCCTCGCCGTCGACCAGGGCGACGCCCATGGCGACCGACAGGCTGTGGGTGACGGCGTCGACGCGTTCGTGGACGGTGACGGTGCGCAGGCCGGCATCGGTGGCGACGGGGATCTCGGCACCCTCGTCGGGCCACCCCAGCAGCACGGCCTGGGCCAGGCAGCGGATGCCGTTGCCGCTCATCTCGGCGCGGGAGCCGTCGGCGTTGCGCAGCTCCATGCGGACGCGCGCGTCGCCGCCCGGCGGGGCGGGCGTGGCGCGCATGATGCCGTCGGCGCCGACGCCGGTGTGCCGGTCGCACAGGGCACGCGCCAGGTCGGCATCGACGGGATGGGAGGCGTCGGTGTCGAGAACGACCAGGAAGTCGTTGCCCAACCCGTGGTGCTTGGTCAGCCGCATGTCGGCGTCCAGTCTGCCCGACCGTCGTGGCGGTCGGGCGCGATTAGCGCCGTGGCCCGGTGGCCGCCGGAGCGCGGGGCGCCGCACCGGGGACGGCCAGCTCGCGGGCGAGCGCGGGCAGCACCTCGTGCGGGTCCTCGCGGGCGTCGAGCCAGCAGATGCGGGGGTCGCGCCGGAACCACGAGGCCTGCCGCCGGGCGAAGCGCCGGGTGCGGCGGATGGCCAGGTCCAGGGCCTCGTCGAGCGTCGCCTCGCCTGCGAGGTGGGCGATCAGCTCGCGGTAGCCGAGCGCCTGGCGGGCCGTGCGGGACAGCCCGCGGGCGTCGGCGAGCAGGCGCCGCACCTCGTCGAGGAAGCCGGCGGCCATCTGGCGGCGGTAGCGCTGCTCGATGCGGGCGGCCACGACCTCGTGCGGCAGCCGGACGCCGACCAGGCGGAAGCGGGTCGCCGGGTAGACGTCCAGCCCGGGCCCGAACGACGAGAAGGGCCGGCCGCTGCCGAGCGTGACCTCGAGGGCGCGCACCACCCGCCGGCGGTTGGTCGGCTCCATCCGGCCGGCCGCCACCGGGTCGAGGGCGGCGAGCCGGCGGTGCAGGCCGGCGGTGTCGGGATCGGCGTCGAGCTCGGCCCGCACCGCCGGGTAGCGGCCGGGGACGGCCAGGTCGTCGACGACCGCCCGCAGGTACAGCCCGGTGCCGCCGACCAGCAGCGCCCGGTGGCCGCGGGCCTCGATCGCCTCGACCGCCGCCCGCGCCTCGGCGACGAACCGGGCGACCGTGAAGTCCTCCCACGGGTCGGCCACGTCGACGAGGTGGTGAGGCACCGCGGCCCGCTCGGCCCGGGTGGGCTTGGCGGTGCCGATGTCCATGCCCCGGTAGACCTGCATCGAGTCCACCGACACCACCTCGATCGTGCGGTCTCGGCGGGCGAGATCGAGGGCGAGCGCCGACTTGCCCGAGGCGGTCACCCCCACCAGGGCGACGTGGCGCGGCGGGCCGTCGGCCGCCCGGTCGCAGTCGGGATCGGACGCAACCGCGGGGTCGGGGACGTCGGGGGCGTCGGGCGCCATCACCGACGGACGGTACCCGGGCCGGCACGCCTTGCCCCTTTCGAGAGCCCGGCCCGGGACCTACCCTCGGGCGCGACACCGAGCACACCACCAGCTCTTCCAGGAGGTGCCCCATGGAAGTGCACGTCGGTGACCACGTGGTCGTCGAGGCTGCCAAGGTCGGGCAGGCCCGGCGGCGGGGCGAGGTGCTCGAGATCCTGCACGGGGCGGCCGGCAACCGCCTGCGGGTGCGCTGGGAAGGTGACGAGCACGAGTCCGTCGTCACCCCGGGCTCCGACATGTTCGTCGAGTCCCCGGCGACCGAGCACCTCGACCGCACCTCGCTGCGGGTCGACGTCGCCATCACCGAGGACGCCGACCACTGCGACGCCGTCGCCCGCGTCCGGGTGCGCGACCGCGACTTCTCGGGCTGGGGGCGGGCCCGCCGCCACCCCACCGATCCCCAGATGCCGCTCGTCGGCGAGGAGCTCGCCGTCGCCAGGGCGCTGTCCGACCTGTCCCACCAGCTCGTGGTGGCAGCCGCCGACTCGCTCGAGTCGGCGCTGGGCCGGCCGGTGGCCCTGCACGTCTGACCCGCAGGCGGCCTCCCGGGCGCGCGCCCGCTCGGGAAGCCGGCAGCGGCAAGACTCGGGCCGGTGAGCACAGCCGGCGAGACCATCGTGTTCGTCCACGCCCACCCCGACGACGAGGCGATCTTCACGGGCGGCACGATGGCCCGCCTGGCCGCGGCCGGGCACCGGGTGGTGCTCGTCGTGGCCACCGGGGGCGAGCTGGGCGAGACGCCGTCCGGGGCGGGCGGCGACTGCCTGGCCGAGCGCCGCCGGCACGAGACGGCGGCGGCGGCCGACGTGCTGGGCGTCGCCCGCGTGGCCTGGCTCGGCTACCACGACTCGGGCATGGCCGGCGATGCGGCGAACGCCGCGCCCGGCTCGTTCTGGTCGGCCGACCCCGCCGCCGCGGGCGAGCGGCTGGCGGCCGTCCTGGCCGACGAGCGCGCGGGTGCGGTCGTGCTGTACGACGACTTCGGCATCTACGGCCACCCCGACCACGTCCAGGTCCACCGGATCGGCCACGTGGCGGCGGCCGCCGCCGGGGTCGGCACCGTCTACGGGGCCACGGTCGACCGTGAGTACCTGCACTTCGTCGAGACGCACCTGGTCGAGGAGGCCATCCTGGGCGGCGACCTGGGCCTGGTCCGCTCGCACATCGGGGTGCCGTCGGTGGCGATCGACGCCATGGTCGACGTGCGGGGCGTGCTCGACGTCAAGCGGGCGGCCATGGCCGCGCACGCCAGCCAGATCCCCGAGACCACCTCGGCACTGCGGCTCCCCTCCCATCACTTCGCAGACGTGTACGGGTGGGAGTGGTACGTGCGCACCGGCCCGGCGGGCCCGATCGACACGCTCTGACGACCCGCGACGGCGAGCGGAGCGGTCAGCGGGACAGCGCGATCGCCTCCGGCTGGCGGTGCCCGGTCTCGAGCTGCAACCGGCGGTAGCCGAGCGCCACCGCGTGGTGCTCGAGCCGGGCGAGCACCGCCCGGCTCACGCCCCGCCCGCGGGCGGCATCACCCCCACCGGCGCGGCCGGCGACCTGCGGCGCGCCTGCCCGCACCCGGTGCCGGGCTCACGCGGTCGCCACCGGGATGCGGGTGCGGTGCCGCGCCGGCGCTGTCACCTCGACCAGATCGCCGGTCAGGTGGTGGGGGGCGGCGCCGGTGACGCGCACGGTCGCGTAGCTGCCGGGGCGCAGCGGGCGCGGGGGCCGGAAGTGCACGAGCTTGTTGTGCTCGGTGCGGCCGGTGACGACGGCCGGGTCCTTGCGCGACGGGCCCTCGACCAGCGCGGTCTCGACCCGGCCGATGCGGGCCCGGTGCCGGGCGAGCGCGGACCGCTCGACCACGACCCGCAGGCGCTCGAAGCGCTCGCGGCACACCTCGGGCGGCACGAAGTCGTCGACCCGCGCCGCCGCCTCGGTGCCCGGCCGGGGGCTGTAGATGAACGTGTAGGCGCTGTCGTAGCCGGCCTCGGCCACCACCTCGAGGGTGCGCTCGAAGTCGTCGTCGGTCTCGCCGGGGAACCCGACGATGACGTCGGTGGTGACCGCCAGGTCGGGCATGGCGGCCCGGGCGGCGGCCAGCCGCTCGAGGTAGCGCTCGGCCGTGTAGCCACGGTGCATGGCGGCCAGCACGCGGTCGCTGCCGGCTTGCAGGGGCAGGTGCAGGTGCTCGCAGACGGTGGGCATCTCGGCCATGGCGGCGATGGTCTCGGGGCGCAGGTCCTTGGGGTGGGGGCTGGTGTAGCGCACGCGGCGGATGCCCTCGACGGCGCCGACCTGCCGCAGCAGGTCGGCGAACAGGGGCCGCACGCGCACCGGCTCGCCCGCCCGGCGCTGCGCGAGGGTGAGGTCGCGGCCGTAGCTGTTGACGTTCTGCCCGAGCAGCGTCACCTCGGTGACCCCGTCGGCGGCCAGTGCCCGCACCTCGCCGACGACGTCGTCGACGGTGCGGCTGATCTCGCGGCCCCGCACCGCGGGGACGATGCAGAACGCGCACGCGTTGTCGCAGCCGATCTGGATGGTGACCCAGCCAGCGTAGGACACCTCGCGACGGGCGGGCAGGGCGCTCGGGAACGCGGCCTGGTCGTCGGCCGCGGTCTCCTCCAGGATCTCGACGATCGACCGCCCGGCACCCCGCTGCTCGGCCACCAGCTCGGCGGCGCGACCCACGTTGTGGGTGCCGAGCACCACGTCGACGTGCGGGGCCCGCTGCACGATGAGGTCGCGGTCCTTCTGGGCCAGGCAGCCGCCCACCACGATCTGCATGCCGGGCCGCTCGGCCTTGAGCGCCTTGAGCCGGCCCAGGTGCCCGTACAGCTTGTTGTCGGCGTTCTCGCGGATGCAGCAGGTGTTGAGCACGACCACGTCGGCCTCGTCGGCGCCGGCGGCCGGGCGCAGGCCGTCGGCTTCGAGCAGCCCGGCGATGCGCTCGGAGTCGTGCTCGTTCATCTGGCACCCGTAGGTGCGCACCACGTAGGTCTTGTCGGACATCACCTGGGCTCGGGGCGGCAGGGACCCGGCCACCTTGTTGGCGGCGGCCGGAGGGACGGCGACCAGGCTACGCGACCCCGTGGTCCCCTCCCCCACCGATTGCCACGCCGCCCGGCCATCAGCCGGCCGGGCTGGGGTAGTCGGGGGGCACCTCGGCATCGGGCGGGTCGGTGATCTCGGTGACCGCCTTGTCGGGGTCGAACACGTCGATGTCGGGCGTGTAGTCGCTCAGCAGGTAGCGGCGGCCGCCGTTCACGTAGCGGTACAGGCCGGTGCCCTCGGCGCCCGTCTCGTCGGGCCCCTCGGCCTCGGCATCCCACCAGATCTCGACCATGTCGTCGATGCCCTCGTAGTCGCCCTCGTACTCGTCGGGGTTGCTGGGATCGGTCCAGATCCCGAACCCGTAGTCGACCGACGGCTGGGTGACAGCCCGGGGCGTGGGCGGGAAGGCGAACAGCGCGTCGCGGAACGTCTCGACCGTGAGGTCGGGCCCGGCGAAGTGCAGCCCCGTGAAGAACAGCGCGACCTGGGGGTAGACGAGGATGAGGCTGTCGTCGGCCGGGGGCGGCGTGCCGTGGAACCACTCGTGCAGCCGGTAGGCGGGCGTGACCTCGGGCGCCGCCTTGGGCGGCAGGAAGCTGAGGCCGAACGCGTGCGCCCACTGCTCCTGGTCGAAGGTGCGGGCGAACGTCGAGGTGTCGGTGAACTGGTAGCCGCCGATCACCCACTCGGGGTACCAGTCCTGCTTGGTGGCCTCGCGGGTGAACGCCGGCAGCGTGATGGGGTCGGCGCGCACGACCACCGTGGTGACGCCGGCGTCCTTCATCTTGGCGACGATGCCGGTGGCCAGCTCGGCGGCCCGCCCGGGGTCCAATGGGAAGGTGGCCTTCTCCGCGATCTCGACTCCCTCGTCGGCGAACGCCTCGACGTACCGGTCGGCTCGGCGCTCGTCGCTGTCGCTCTGCGCCAGCGACAGCAGGCCGAACACCCGCGGCTCGCCCCGGCTGCCCTCACCGGCGAAGTCGGCGGTGCCGTCCTCGAGCTTGGTGGCCACGTACGACACGACGTGCGCCTGGACCTGTCCCTGGCTGGGCAGGATGCTGAAGCTGGAGGGCTCGGAGTCGGAGATGCCGGGGCAGGCCACGCACACGATGCCGCGGGCGTGCAGCTCCTCGGTCCACGTGGACGCCAGCAGCGGGCCGCCGAGCACGGCGAACGGGTCGAGCTCGGCGGCGCGCACGGCGTCGGCCCGGCCGGCGACCGGGTCGAGCATGCTGCCCGAGGCCCGCACGAACTCGAGCTCGACCGTGCGCCCGTAGGTCTCGTAGTAGACCTGGAACACCTCGGCCAGGTTGCGGTAGGTCTGCTCGACCTCGTCGATCGTGTCGTCGATGCCGAGGGCCTGGCGGACGAGGGCGAAGATGGGGTCGCTCTCGTTGGGCAGCCAGGCGACCACCGTGATCGTGTCGGACGTGACGCCGGCCGCCGAGTCGCCGCCGTCGACGTCGCTCTCGGCGACGCACTCGGCGCGGAAGAAGAACGGGATCGCCACCATGCCCGACTCGGTGTCGCAGGTGTCGGGGAAGGTGGCGTCGAGGTCCTGGTCCTGCGCCATGCCCCAGGTGACGACACCCTCGGGCAGGTCGCCGCTGGGGATCGTGGCCCCCGTGCCGTCGGTCGACGCGCGCTCGTCGCTGTCGCCGTCCCCGGCGAAGGACAGGCCGACGAGCCCGGCGACCACGGCCATCACGGCGGCCACCGGCCCGTAGCGGCGCAGGAGGTGGCGATCGGGGCGGGCTGGCTCGTCGTTCACTGGCTGCATGGCGGGGTCCTCGGTGTGCTGGCCGCGAGCGCGCGGCGCGGGTGGCCGGTCGGCACCGGGTCGTGGCGGCCGCCGATCGCTGCGGTCGGCGCGCCGGTCACGGCTCGACCGCCCGGGTGGCGGGCCCCGACCGCCGGACGCCGCGGTCGTCGCTGCCGACGTAGGCGGCCACGACCGCGGGGTCGGCCAGCACGTCGGCGGGCGAGCCGTCGGCCAGCACCCGACCCTGGTCCATGGCCACGACCCGGTCGGCCACCTCGCGGACGAGGGGCAGATCGTGCTCGACCACGACCAGGCTGGCACCGGTCTCGTCGCGGACGCGGCGGATGAGCGGAGCGAGCTGCTCGACCTCGCGCTGGGCGATGCCCGAAGACGGCTCGTCGAGCAGCACGACGCGGGGCCGGTGGGCGAGCAGGCAGGCCAGGTCGACGATGCGGCGGGTGCCGGTGGACAGCTCGCGCACGAACAGCGACCGGTGGTCGCCGAGGCCCAGCAGCTCGACCAGCTCGTCGACGCGGCGGCGCACGGCCGCCTCGCTGTCGAGGGCGTTGGGCAGGTGGAAGGCGGCGGACAGCGGGTCGCCCGCCACCACCCATCGCTCGACGGCGACCCCGATGGCTTCGTCGACCGTCAGGGCAGGGAACAGCCGGGCGTCCTGGAACGAGCGGCCCAGGCCCCGCCGGGCGCGTGCCGCGGCACGCCGGCCGGTCACGTCCTCGCGGGCCAGCACCACCTGCCCCCCGGCGGCGGGCAGCGCGCCGCCGAGCAGGTCGAAGAGGGTGGACTTCCCGGCGCCGTTGGGACCGATCACCCCCACGATCTCGCGCTCGCCGACGTCGAACGACACGCCGTCGACGGCATGCACGCCGCCGAACGACACCCGCAGGTCGCACGCCTGCAGGACCGGGGCGCCGCCGTCGACGTGGCCGTCCCCGTTGCTGCCACCGCTCCTGGTGCCGGCCCCTGGAGGCGCCGCCGCGCTGCCTGCGGCCCCGGCCGGTGCCCCCGTCGGTGTCGCGGCCGGGGCGCCGGCCGCCGGCGGGGTGCCGTGCTCGGCCGGCGACGCCGGGCGGGCGGCGGCTCCGAGGAACACCGACCGGACGAGGTCGGGCCTGTCGAGCAGGTCGGCCGCGGGCCCCGAGAACCGGACCTGGCCGCGCTCGAGGAACACGGCCCGGTCGGCGATCGCGAGCGCCACGTTGATCGACTGCTCGACGACGACGAGCGTCGTGCCTTCGGCCCGCAGGTCGTCCATGAAGTGCAGCAGCTCGCTGACGACCGCCGGGGCGAGGCCGAGCGACAGCTCGTCGATCATCACCAGCCGGGGCCGCATGAGCACGACCATGGCCAGGGCCAGCATCTGCTGCTGGCCGCCGGAGAGGTTCCCGGCCTGCTCGCCCGACCGGTCGGCGAGCACGGGGAACAGGCCGCGCACCCGGGCCAGCGCCGCCTCGCGCCCGGCGGCGTCGCGGCGGTGCAGCCAGCCGGCGACCCGCAGGTTCTCGTCGACGGTCAGCGAGGGAAAGATGCCGGCACCGCCGGGCATCTGCACGACGCCCCGGGCGGCGATCTCGTGCGGACGCAGCCCGGTGAGGTCGGATCCGGCGAACGTGACCGTGCCGGCGGTGGGCGGCACCACGCCGGAGACGGCCCGGAGCAGCGTGGACTTGCCCGCCCCGTTGGTGCCGAGCAGTGCGACGGCCTCGCCCTCGCGCACCACGAGATCGACGCCGAACAGCACCGGCACGCCGCCGTAGCCGACCTCGAGGTCGTGCACGACGAGCAGGGCGCCGCCGCCTGGCGCGTGAGCGCTCGCCCCTCGGTTGCCAGATGAGCTCTGGCCGCGGA
>DASTFE010000172.1:0-5961 GCA_035708905.1 Acidimicrobiales bacterium
CCTGTTCCTGGCGGCGGCCCGCGCCCTCGAGTTGCCCGTCGAGGACTGCGTCGTCGTGGGCGACAGCGTCTGGGACCTCCTCGCCGCCCAGCGCGCCCGGGCCCTGGGGGTGGGGCTGCTCTCGGGCGGCTACGGGCGCGAGGAGCTCGAGCGGGCCGGCGCCTTCCGGGTCTACGAGGACCCGGCCGACCTCCTCCGCCACCTCGACGAGGTCGGCGTGCGCGACGCGGGCTGAGGTCGGCCCGCGGGTGGAGCGCGCCGCTCCACCCGCAGGGGGAGGCGGGCGTTCGGCGGCTCCCGTACCCTCTCGGACGTGCGGCTGTGGCGACGCCTGCGCGCCGACCTGGCGCGACCGGAGACCCCGACCAGCCGGGACGAGCTCACGTTCCACCTGGTGGCGCCGGTCACGATCGTCGCCATCTCGCAGCTGACCGATCCGGCCCCGGCCGGCACCCTCCTGCTGCTGGTGCCCACCCTGGTCGCCTTCGCGCTGCGGCCGGTGGTGCCCCGCTTCCCCGCCGAGGCGTTCGCGCTGCTCGTCGTGGTGCCGGTCGCGGTGGCCGTCGGCCGTGACGGCGACGTCGAGGGCACGTTCTTCCTCAGCGCGACGATGGTGCTCTACGTCGCGTGGGGGCTGGGGTCGCTCACCCGGGCGACGCTGATCGCCGCGGTGGCCGGGTCGATGCCCTGGTTCGTCGCCGACCAGCTGGCACCGGAGTCGGGCATCGCCTGGCAGCCGTGGGCCATGGCCCACCTGTTCACGTTCGTCCTGGGCCGCACGCTGCACCGGCAGCGGATGCTGATCGACCAGCTCGAGGCGGCCCGGCAGGCGTTGGCCGCGCAGGCCGTCGCGGACGAGCGCCGCCGCATCGCCCGCGAGCTGCACGACCTCGCCGGTCACACGCTCGCGGCGATGGTGCTGCACGTGACGGGGGCCAGGCACGTGCTGCGCCGCGACGTCGACGAGGCCGAGGCGGCCCTGCGCGACGCCGAGGGCGTGGGCAGGTCGGCCCTCGAGCAGATCCGCGCCGTGGTCGCCGCGCTGCGCACCGACGAGCGGGGCACCGACCCGGTGCTCCCGGGCTCGGCCGACCTGCCCGACCTGCTCGAGGCCTACCGCCGGGCCGGGCTGGCCATCGACGCCCACCTGGCGGGCTCGGCCGCGGTCGACGGCGCCGCGGGCGTCGCGCTCCACCGCATCGCCCGCGAGGCGCTGGCCAACGTCGCCCGTCACGCACCCCGCAACCGGGTCGAGATCACCGTGTCGGCGACGGCGGACGAGGTGCGGCTCGTCGTGGTCGATCGCGGTCACCCGGCGGCCGCGCCCGATCCGCACGAGCCCCGGTTCGGGCTCATCGGCATGGCCGAGCGCGCCCGCGCCCTGGGCGGCGACCTCGAGGCCGGCCCGACACCCGACGGCTGGCGCGTCGCCGCCCGCCTGCCCCTCGTGGGCGCCCGGCCGGAGGCGACGGCCCGATGATCCGCGTCCTCGTCGTGGACGACCAGGCCCTCATCCGGGTGGGTGTCACCAGGATCCTCGGGCCGGAGGACGGCTTCGAGGTGGTGGCGGAGTGCGAAGACGGCGACGAGGTGGTCGCCGCCGTCGCCGAGCACCGCCCCGACGTCGTGCTGATGGACGTGCGGATGCGGCGGATGGACGGCGTGTCGGCGATCCGCGCCCTCGTCGCCGCGGGCGACGCGCCGGCGGTATTGGTGCTCACGACCTTCGACGACGACGACGTCCTCTGGGGCGCCCTCGACGCCGGCGCCGCCGGGTTCGTGCTCAAGGACGCGACGGCCGAGGACCTCATCGCCGCCACGCGGGCGGTCGCCGCCGGCGCGGCGTGGCTCGACCCCAAGGTCGCGCCGCGCGTCCTGCGGGCGTTCCGGGCCAACGTGCGGCCCCGGCTCGACGAGGCCGCCCGCATCGACGCCCTGACCGACCGCGAGCACGACGTGCTGCGCCAGATGGCCACGGGCGCGACCAACGCGGAGATCGCCGGGGCGCTCTTCGTGAGCGAGGCGACGGTCAAGACCCACGTCGGGTCGATCTTCGCCAAGCTCGGGGTGCGCGACCGGCCCGCGGCGATCGTGTTCGCCTACGAGCACGGCCTCGCCGGGGGCCGCCCCGCGCCCGGCTGACGCCGCTCCTCCCGCGTTCCCGCGTTCCTGCCGCGCGATCCGTTGCCCCCGCCCCAGATCCCGCGGCAGGAATCGGGGAGCGGGACCGGGGCCTCCCCCCGAGGGACCAGGCCGGGAGCAGACCACCGGCCGATGCGCCGGCCGGGCGCGATCCGCACGCTCGGACCATGACTGCGACCACCACCGCGACCGGCGCCGCCGGGCGGCCCCGTGCCGACGGCGAGCCCGTCGTCGTCGTCCACGACCTCGTCAAGCGGTACGGCGCCGACGAGGCCGTGCGCGGCGTGTCGTTCGACGTGCGCCGCGGCGAGCTGTTCGGGCTCGTCGGCACCAACGGCGCCGGGAAGACGACGACCGTCGAGATCCTCCAGGGCCTCCGCCGACCGTCGGGCGGGCTCGTGCGCGTGCTGGGGCTCGACCCCGCGGCCCAGGGCGACCGCCTGCGTCAGCGGATCGGGGCCCAGCTGCAGGACGCCGCCCTGCCCGACCGCCTCCGGGTGGGCGAGGCGCTCCGGCTGTTCGCCTCCCTCCACCCCCGCCCGCGGCCGATCGCCGAGCTCGCCGACGAGTGGGATCTCAGCCGCCTGCTGCGCCGGCCGTTCGCCGGGCTGTCGGGCGGCGAGCGCCAGCGCCTGTTCGTGGCCCTCGCCCTCGTCAGCCGCCCCGAGGTGGTGTTCCTCGACGAGCTGACCCAGAACCTCGACCCCGTCGGGCGGCGTCGCACGTGGGACGTCGTGCGCCGCGTCCGCGACGCGGGCACGACGGTCGTGCTCGTCACCCACGACGTCGAGGAGGCCGAGCGCCTCTGCGACCGGATCGTCGTGATGCACCGCGGGCGGGTCGTCGCCGACGGCACGCCGGCGTCGATCGTCGAGTCGCTCGGCGGCGTGGCGACCGTCCGGTTCACCGACGGCGAGCTCGACGTCCGTCCGCTGCGGGATGTGCCCGGGGTGCGGGCGGTCCAGCGCCACGGGCCGGAGGTGCGCGTCTCCGGTACCGGCGCCGTGCTCGCCCACGTCGGCGCGCACCTCGTCGCCGCCGGCCGCCCCGCCGCCGACCTGCGGATCGAGCGCCCGACGCTCGAGGACCGCTTCGTCGCCCTCACCCAGGAGGCCTGACCATGACCACCACCACGACTGCCGATCTCGACCTGCCGGCCGGCGCGGCTGCGCCCGGCCGGGGGCTGCGGACCGCGGCACGCGTCACGGCGACCGAGCTGCGGCTGTTCCTGCGCGAGCCCGGCGCCCTGGTCGGCCTCATCGCCTTCCCGGCGGTCACCGTCCTCGTGCTCGCGGGCGTGTTCGGTTCGACACCCGACCCCGAGTTCGCGGGAGTGCGACCGAGCGAGCACTACGTCGTCGGCTACGTCGGCGTCGTGCTCGCCCACGTGGGGTTGGTGGCCCTGCCGGTCCACGTGGCGTCGCGCCGCGAGCTCGGCGTCGTGCGCCGCTACCGGGCCTCCGGTGTCGGGGCCGGGGCGATGCTCGCCTCGCAGGCGGCGGTCGGGATCGTGCTCGGGATCGCCGCCGGTGCCATCGTGCTCGTGGCCGGCGGCGCCGCCTACGACCTGGCCGTGCCCGACGACCCGGCGGCCGTCGTCGCCTGGTTCGCGGCCGGGCTGGTCTGCTTCGTCGCCCTGGGGATCGCGCTGGGCACCCTGATGCCCGGCAGCCGCGCCGCCAACGCGGTCGGCAACCTGCTGTTCGTCCCGATGTTCCTGCTCGGCGGCGGGGGCCCTCCCCGCGAGGTGATGACCGGGCCGATGCAGGCGATCTCCGACGTCCTGCCGCTCAGCCACGTCATCGGTGGCCTGCGCATGTCGTGGCTCGGTGCCACCGACGACCCGCGGGCGCTCTGGTGGACCATGCTGGTGACGGCGGCCGCCGTCGCGCTGGCGCTCCGGTCGGCGCACCGCCGTGTCGGCTGACCTGCTCGCGGTCCGGTGCGGCTCGGCGGCGGAGTTCGCCGCCGCCGTCGAGGCCCACCGCCGCGAGCTCTGCGCCCACTGCCGCCGCCTGCTGGGCAACGTCGACGCCGCCGAGGACCTGGTACAGGAGACGTTCGTGCGGGCCTGGCGGGCGCGAGCGGCGTTCGAGGGCCGCTCGACGCTGCGCACCTGGCTGTACCGGATAGCCACCAACGCGTGCCTCGACGCTCTCCGGCGAGACCGCCACCTGGCCCTGCCGGTCGACGCCACCGACATGGCCGGGGACCGGACGCCGGGGCGGTCGCCGTCACCGCACCCCGGGCCGGACGACGCCGGCGCCAGCGAGCCGGAGGCCGCCGTCGTCGCCCGGGAGACGCTCGAGCTGGCGCTGCTCGCCGCCGTCCGGCACCTGCCGCCCCGCCAGCGCACCGTGCTCGTGCTGCGCGACGGGCTCGGGTGGTCGGCCCGCGAGGCGGCCCAGGCCGCCGGCACCAGCGTCGCCGCCGCCAACAGCGCGCTGCAACGGGCGCGGGCGACGCTCGCCCGGGTGGCGCCGGGTGAGCGCCTCGACTGGCGACCGGCCGCGCCGCCGACCCCCGACGAGCTGGAGGCGCTGGCGCGGTGGATCGGCGTCGTCGAGCGGTTGACGGATGCGTGCGCGTGACCGGGGAGGTCGTGCGGGCCCCCGGCGCGTCCGCCGCCGTCAGTCGCGGGGCTGGGTCAGCGCGCGTCGCCAGACCGAGGCCGGCAGGCCGCGCAGGTACGCCGGGCCGGGCCGGCGGTCCTGGCGGGGCCGGCGGGTTGCGGTGTCGACGGGGGTGGCAGCGGTGGGGGACATGGCCGTCTCCTGAGGGTCGGGGGGTGCGAGCGACGCCGTGCCCGGGGGGATCTGGGTCCGGCCCCTCGCACCCGGGGGTCTCAGGTGACAGTACGGATCGTCCTTGACGCATCCTTGGAGTCGGCATGGAGGTCCCCTGGAGATCCCGCCCGGCCACGGCGTGATGGTGCTCGGCACCGGCGACCGCCCGGCGCGCCGGCGCAGGTCAGAGCCGCCACGACCGGGGCTCCTCCGGCGACCGCGGTGGCGGCCGGAGCGAGAGGTGCCACCAGCCGACGTCGTGCCAGGCCCCCAGCTTGAACCCGGCGTTCGGGTAGCGCCCGGCGGCGGCGAACCCCACGCTCTCGTGCAGGGCCACGCTGGCGTCGTTCGGCAGCGTCACGCCTGCGTAGGCCGACACGTAGCCGAGCGAGCGGAGCTCGTCCAGCAGCGCCCGGTAGAGGGTGCGCCCGATTCCCCGACTGCGCCACGCCTGGTGGACGTACACCGACGTGTCCACCGACCAGCGGTAGGCCGGCCGGTCCTTGTGCGGCGCCGCGTAGGCGTAGCCGGCGACGCCATCGTCGGCGACGGCCACCAGCCACGGGTGCCGCGCCATCGTCGCCCGGATCCGCCGGGCCATCTCCTCGCGCGTCGGCGGGGTCAGCTCGAACGAGATCGGCGTGCTCTCGACGATCGGGGCGTAGATGGCCAGCACCGCCGCCGCATCGTCGGCTGTGGCCGGCCGCACGGGGAGCGGGTCCACCGTGGCATCATGCCGCGCCGCCCCCGGGGGTGAGGCCGCTGTGACCGGGCGCACCCGTCACAGCGCGGCGGCGACGGCCAGGCCCGCGCCCGCGGCGCCGAGGCCCACCACGGCCGTGGCGGCCACGTTGCGGAGCGCCTGGTCGAGGGCGCCGGCTTCGGCGAGGCGGACCGTCTCGAAGGTGAAGGTGCTGAAGGTGGTGTAGGCGCCCAGGCCCCCGGTGCCGAGCACGGTGCGGGTGGTGGCGTCGAGGCCGTGGTAGAGGCCAAACCCGGTGAGCACGCCGAGAACGAGGCAGCCGCTGACGTT
>DASTFE010000173.1:0-6004 GCA_035708905.1 Acidimicrobiales bacterium
CAGGATCGCCGCCAGCTCGCCGACCTCGGGCTCGTCGAGGGGGCCGAGCGCCACCAGGAGGTGGCGGCGGCCGAGCACGGCGTCGAGCGCGGCGAGCTGGGCGTCACCCGGCACGGGCCGGTGGGCGACGACCACCCCGAAGCCGTGCTCGGCCGCCCGCTCGGCCACGCCGACGACGACCCGAAGCGAGGCCGGGTCGAGCCACTGGGCCTCGTCGACCACGAGTGCCCCGCCGTCGCCGCGCAGGCGCTCGATCAGCGCCTCGCGCCAGGCCCGCTCGCCGGCGCCGTCGTCGATCTCGGGGGCCAGGTCGCGCAGGGCGCCGAACGCCTCGCCGACTTCGAGCCGGCGGCCGGTGGCGCGGAGGAACCGCGGCTCACGGGCGCGCAGTCGGTCGACGATGGCATCGATGACAGCGGCGGTGCCCCCCGTGCCCGGCGCCACGATGCCGAGCTGATCCGCCCCGCCACCATCGGGCACCGCCTGGGTGGCCACGCGCGCCACCCGTGAAGGAAGTCGTGGCGCCATGACGCTGGGGGATGCTAGTGCGCGGCCGACCTCGGTCCCGCCGTGGCCGGCGGGGCTGGGATGGCACGGCACCGGACCGCTAGGTTGATGGGCCGGTCCGGGGAGGGAGTGACCGGTCCAGTCTTGGGGGAACACATGATCCGGCGCACCTTTCCCCTGTTGCTCGCGCTCGTCCTGGCCGCAGGCATGACGGCCTGCGGTGGCGGGAACGACGACGCCCAGGCCGAGGACGAGTCGGCCGAGGACGAGTCGGCCGAGCCCGACCGCTCCGACGCCGAGGGGGACGAGTCCGCCGAGGACGACGACGCCGGCTCCGACGGAGAGTCGGTCGCGTCGCAGCTCGGCGTCGACCGCACCTTCACCGGCGAGGGCAGCGAGGAGTTCTGCGCCGAGGTCGGGGCGATGGAGGAGTCGTACGAGGGCGAGACCGACGACCTGGCGTTCGCCCAGCAGATGTCCGAGATCACGCCACCCGCCGAGATCGCCGACGAGTGGACCAACCTGTACACGGTGCTGCTCGAGGTCGGCAGCGACCCGTCAGGCGAGGGGTTGCTCGGCCTCGATCCGGAGGCCGGCGACAAGTGGGCGATGGACGGGGCGGTCGTCGCGGCGTACCTGGGCGACGTCTGCGGCATGTCCGGCTGAGCACCCGGGGGGATCGCGTCCCGCGGCGGCACCGTCGCCGGCGCGGGCTACTTCGGCGCCGTCATGGGCGCGGCGACGCGTAGACGGTCAGGCTGACCGTCGTGCCGTCGGCCGCGGGGACGAAGCTGACCTCGTCGGTGAGGGTGCGCATGAGGGGGATGCCCAGCCCGCTCTCGTGGCGGAGCCGGCGGGGGTCGGTGGCGGCCGGCAGCGCCTCGACCCCGTCGGGATCGAAGCCCCGGCCCCGGTCGACCACCTCGACGGTGACCCGCTCTTCGTCGGTGAGGCACCGGACGACCACGGGACGCTCGTCGTACACCGCCTCGTGGGCCTCGATGGCGTTGGCGCACGCCTCGGTGACGGCGATCTTCAGGTCTTCGAGCCGGGCGGCCGGGATCGCGGGAGCGAGCGCACCGATCGCCGCGTCGACCACGAGGCGCACCAGCGACAGGTAGGCGGGCCGGGCCGGGATCGCCAGCTCGACGACCGCCACGGGTCAGCCTCCGGCGACAGCCGCGTCGAGGGTGGGCAGCAGGGGAACCGCCTTGTCGAGGCCGGTGATCTCGAACAGGCGGGTGATGCGGGACTGGGCGCACACCAGGCGGAGCTCGCCACCGTGCGTGCGGGCCCGCTTCAGCGCGCCGATGATCGTGCCCAGACCGGTGGAGTCGAGGAAGTCGACGCCGTCGAGGTCGAGCACAAGGCGGTTGGCCCCGTCGCCGACCAGGTCGATGAGCAGCTCGCGGAGCTGGGGGGCCGTCGCCACGTCGAGCTCGCCGTAGACGTTGACGACCGTCCAGCCGGCGATCTCGGACACCTCGGTGCGTAGTTGCATGGCGCGCTGACACTACCGCCCGCGCCGCGCGATCGGTGCGCAGCGCGTGCCAAACGTCACTCGAACCGGTGCAGGGCTACACAGGTGGAATTCCACGAGCGTAACCTGGGCCGCGGCCATGGCTCTCGTCGCCGTCGAACCGGTCGACCCGCTCGACTCGTTGCAGGCCGCCCTCGCGGTGCGGGCGGGCGCGCCGGCTCCGTTGGTGGGGGCGCCCCGCCTGGCCGATCCCGATGGCGCGCACGTCGCCATCGTGGACGCGAGCGCCGGTGCCGGCGGGGATCGCGGTGCCGCTCTCGCCGGGGCCGTCGGCGGCGAGTCGCCGCTCGTCCACCTGCACCGCGTGCCGGCCCGGCCGGCGCGCACGGCGGCGCTGACCCGGCCGCTGCCGCCCGAGATCGCCGACCGGCTGGGGGTCGAGGCGCTGTGGACCCACCAGGCCCACGCCATCGACCTGGCCCGAGCGGGGCGCTCGGTGGTGGTGGCCACCGGCACCGCGTCGGGGAAGTCGTTGTGCTACCAGGCGCCGCTGGCCGAGGCGGCTGCCGCCCCCGTGCGCCGGGGGACCACGCTGCTCGTCTTCCCCACCAAGGCACTGGCCCACGACCAGCTGCGTTCGCTGGCCGAGCGCGACTTCCCCGGGGTGGCACCCGGGGCGTACGACGGCGACACCGGCACCGAGGAGCGGGCGTGGATCCGCCGCCACGCCACCGTGGTGCTGACCAACCCCGAGATGCTGCACAGCGGCATCCTGCCCCACCACGACCGGTGGTCGACCTTCCTGAGCCGCCTTCGCTACGTGGTGGTGGACGAGCTGCACGCCTTCCGGGGCATCTTCGGCTCGCACGTGGCCCACCTGCTGCGCCGCCTGCGGCGGCTGGCCAACCACTACGGCGCCGACCCCACGTTCGTGTGCTGCTCGGCGACGATCGGACAACCCGAGCGCCTGGCGTCCGCGCTGTGCGGGGTGCCGGTCGAGCCGGTCGTGGACGACGGGTCGCCGCGGGGCGAGCGCCTGGTGGCCGTGTGGAACCCCCCGCCCCTCGACGAGGCCACCGGTGCGAGGGTGTCGCCGAACGGCGAGACCGCCGGCCTGGTGGCGGGTTTCGTGCGCTCGGGCCACAAGACGATCGCCTTTTGCCGCAGCCGCCGCACCACCGAGGTGGTGGCGGCCGACGTGCGCCGCCGGCTGCCGGGGCGGTTCCGACGCCGCGTCATGCCCTACCGGGGCGGCTACCTGGCCGAGGAGCGCCGCGACATCGAGGAGCGGCTGTTCGGCGGGCGGCTCGACGGCGTGGTGGCCACCAGCGCGCTCGAGCTGGGCATCGACGTGGGTGGGCTCGACGCCGTCGTGCTGAACGGGTTCCCGGGCACCATCGCCTCGTTCTGGCAGCAGGCCGGGCGGGCGGGGCGCTCGGGCCGACCGGCGGCCGCGGTGCTGGTCGCCGGCTCGGACCAGCTCGACCAGTGGATGGCCACCCATCCCCACGAGCTGGTCGGCCGGCCACCCGAGCCGGTGGTCGTGAACCCGGCCAACCCCTTCGTCGCCGACGCCCACCTGCGCTGTGCCGCCCACGAGAAGCCGCTCACCCACGCGGACGAGCGCTACTGGCCGGGCCTGCTCGACGACGTGGTGCGGCGCCTGGCCCTGGACGACGAGCTGGTGGTGCAACAGCGGGGGCGGGGCTACGGGCCCCAGGCGCTGTACGCGGCGGGCGGCTGGCCGTCGCACGGCGTGGGATTGCGGGTGGGCGCCGGCGGCCAGGTGGCGCTGCGCACCGCCGGCGGCGAGGCCGTGGGCACCGTCGAGCTGGCCCGGGCCTGCGAGCAGGCGCACCCGGGTGCGTCGTACCTGCACGCGGGCCGGTCGTGGCGCGTGGTCGACCTCGACCTCGACGGGCGGAGCGCCGTGGTCGAGCCGGACGACGGCGCCACCTACACGGTGGCCCGGACCGACGTCGACATCCGGGTGACGAGCTGCGACGCCCGACGGCGGGTCGGCGACCTGGAGGTGGGGCTCGGAGCGGTCGAGGTGCACCAGCAGGTGACCGGCTACCAGCGCAAGGACGCGCTCACCGGCGAGTCGCTCGGCGTCACCCCGCTCGACCTGCCGCGCTCGACGCTGACCACCCGGGCCTTCTGGTACCGGGTGCCCGAGTCGCTGCTGGCCGACGCCGGCGTCGAGCGGCGCGACGCGCCCGGTGCCCTGCACGCGGCCGAGCACGCCGGCATCGGGGTGCTGCCCCTGTTCACGATCTGCGACCGCTGGGACGTGGGCGGGGTGTCGACCCTGTACCAGGCCGACATCGGCGGCCCGGCCATCGTCGTGTACGACGGTTACCAGGGCGGGGCCGGCGTCGCCGAGCTCGGCTACGAGGCGGCCGAGCGCCACGTGCGCGCGACCGCGGAGGTCATCGAGGCGTGCCCGTGCGCCGCGGGCTGCCCGTCGTGCGTGCAGTCGCCCAAGTGCGGCAACGGCAACGACCCGCTCGACAAGGCGGGGGCGCTCGCGCTGCTGCGGCGGGCGCTCGCCTGAGATCGGTCGGGCCGCGGTCATCGCTCGACCCGCATGGTGGCGGAGGCCGAGAGGGTGACGTCGTCGAGCGCCCGGCCGACGAGCGGCAACCTCACCGGCAGCGTGTAGCGGACGACGACCCGCACCCGGCTGCCGGCGCCGCCGCGTTCGCCGACGTCGACAGCCAGGCGGTCGGCGGCCAGCGGGCCGGCCTGCTCGGCCGCGCTCCGGGCGGCGCCGGGGTCGTCGTCGACCGCGGCGACCCGGGCGGCCTCGCGGGCTGCGTGCGCCACGAGCACCTGGTCGCGCGCGACGACCGCAGCCTGGACGAGCATGAGCAGCAGGGCCACGACCAGCGGCAGCAGCAGGGCCAGCTCGACGGTGGCCTGGCCGCGCTCGCGGGGGCCGCGGGGTGCGGGTCGCCGTCGCCGGCTCACAGCGAGCCGGTCAGCTTCTCGAGCACCGACTCGAACAGGCCGGTGAAGCTGCCCGTGCCGCTGGCCCAGGCGATGACGCCGAGGGCGATGCCACCGGCCGCCAGGATGACGAGGCCGTACTCGGCGGTGGCCTGGCCACGGTCGTCGGACCGGGCGGCCCGGCCCGCGAGGGCGAGGCGACGGGCGAGCCGGCGCGCGTCCGCGGGCGCGGGCGGGACGCGATGGCGTCGGCTGGTGGGTGAGCGCATGGTGGTGCCTCCTCGGTGCGCGGCGGGGTGCCGCGGTGTCAGGTGGGTGACAGGCTCAGCGAGCCGAGCGATCCCGCCAGCAGCGGGACGACCGTCAAGAGGACGAACGCCGGGAACGTCGTGAGGACGAGCGGGAAGAGCAGCACGACGGGAAGCCGGCGGGCCGCCTCTTCGGCGCGCCGCCGGCGCCGCGCCCGCGCCTCGATCGCGACCCGCTCGAGCGCGGGGAGCAGGGGCGTGCCGTAGCGGTCGTGCTGGAGCAGGGCGTCGACGAGGGGACGTGCGGCCGGCCCCACGGCACGCAGGGCGTCGAGCGCCTCGGCCGTGCTGGCGCCGCGACCGAGGCGCCCGGCGGCCCCTGCCATCGCCATCCCGAGCGGGCCGCCCGGCCGGTCGCGGATGGCGACGATGGCCGCGCCGGCGGGCAGGCCCGCCACCGTGGTCAGCGCGAGCAGATCGACGACGTCGGGGAGCTGGTCGAGCAGTCGCCTCTCGTGCGCGGCCTGCGCCCGGCGCGCCGCGAGTGCCGGCGCGACCGTGACCCAGAGGACCGGGAGGAGGGCGATGACCGGCGCCACGACCAGCAGGCCAGCGGCAGCCACGGTCGCCCAGCCCGCGCGCCGATCGAGCTCGCGCTGGTCGTATGCGGCCCCCGGAGACGCGCGGCCTGCCGCGGCCGGCGGAGTCGCGCGGCCTGCCGCGGCCGTCGGGTCCGCCGCAGTGGCGAGCCGGCGGACCGCGCGGCCCAGGGCCGTCATCGGTGCGTGCCTCGGGGCCACTGCCACCGCCGGTCGTG
>DASTFE010000174.1:0-9918 GCA_035708905.1 Acidimicrobiales bacterium
CGGGGTCGGGGCCCCCGATCCCGCGGCGAGAACGTGCCCCTCGCGTTCCTGCCGCGGTTCTCGGCGTCGGGGCCCCCGATCCCGCGGCGAGAACGCGGTGGGGTGGCCGTCAGTAGCCGGCGTCGCGGCGCTGGAACCCCACGAAGCCGGCCGCGACCAGCCCGGCCGCCACCGCGGTGAGCACCAGTGCCGGCACCGGGTCGAAGCCCTCGGCCGGCATCGCCGGCACGTGCTGGAAGGGCGACAGGTTCATCACCGCCGACGGCAGGTCGATCAGCTCGCCGAGCAGGCCCACGACGAAGGCGCCCACGAGCGCCGCCCAGGCCGCGGCGGTCCAGCGGGGCGCCAGGCCGAAGAGCGCGAAGGCCACCCCGACCAGCACCCACAGGGCCGGCACGAACGCCAGGGCGGCGCCGAGGATCGGCCCGGCCTCGCCCAGGTCGTCGGCGATGGCGGCGTAGGTCAGGCCCATGCCCAGGCCCGAGGCGACCATCAGCGCGGCGCTGCCGGCGAGGGCGACCGCCAGGTGCGACGCCGCCCACCGCGCCCGACCCACGCCGGTGACGAGCAGCACCTCGGCGCGGCCGGACGTCTCCTCGCTGCGCAGGCGCAGGGCCGACGAGACGGCGAACCCGCCGGCGATGAGGGCGATCATCAGCGTGGACGTGGCGAAGAACGAGTCGGTGAGCTCGCCGCCCGCCTGGGCGATGATGTCGGCGAACGCCTCGTTGTCGCCGAGCAGGTCCTCGACGTCCTCGCCGAGCGAGCCGTACGACACCCCGGTCAGGACGAGGCCGGCGGCCCACGAGGCGATCACGGCCCGCTGCAGGCGCACCGCCAGCCCCACCGGCCGCCCCAGCGACGGGGCGGCGCGCGCGGGCCCCGGCCGCGGCTGCACGAGGCCGCCGCCCAGGTCGCGCCGGGCGAGCAGGGCGAAGGCACCGGCGATCAGCGCGGCGGAGGCCAGGGCCAGCAGCACCAGCGGCCACCAGCGGTCACCGGCGAACGGCTTGGTGTACTGCGCCCAGCCCATGGGCGACAGCCACGACAACGCCCCGCCGCCGATGTCGCCCACGGCCCGCAGGAGGTACGACGCCCCGACCGCCACGCCGGCGAGACCCAGCGCGGCGCGGTTGTGCTCGCTGACCTGCGCGGTGAGGGCGGTGACGCAGGCGAAGAGGAACCCGAACGCGCCCATGGCCGCGCCGTAGAGCCACGAGCCGCCCGCGGGCACGTCCTGGCTCACCAGGCTGAGAGCGATCAGCGCGCCGACCAGCGCGAAGGCGCCGGCCGCCACGACCAGCACGGCCGCCACCGGCGCGTTGCGCCCGAGCACGGTGGCCCGCAGCAGCTCGGTGCGCCCGGTCTCCTCGTCGGCCCGGGTGTGGCGGCCGACGAGGAACATGCCCATGAGGGCCACCGTCACGTAGCCGAAGCTGCCGACCTGGAACACCATCTGGCCGCCGTACGTGTCGATGCCGTAGGTGGGACCGTTGAGCGCGATCACCGCGGCGTTGTCGTACATCGGCGCCGCGCCCTCGTCGAGGTCGGCCTGGGTGGGGTAGAGGCTCCGCACGCTCGACGCGGTGATCAGGACGAGCACGGTCAGGCCGACGATCCACACCGGCAGGCGCACCCGGTCGCGGCGCAGGATGAAGCGCACGAGGGCGCCCGAGCCGGTGAGCGTCGATCCGCCGCCCGCGGCCGCCGGCCCCGGCGTGGCGGCCACTGCGTCGACGGTGGTGCCCGTGGCGGTCATCGGCCGGCCCCGTTGCCCGTGCGTTCGGCGAGCTCGTCGCCGTAGTGGCGCAGGAACAGCTCCTCGAGGGTGGGCGGCTGGCTTGTGAGGCTGCGGATGCCGAGCCCGGCCAGGTGCCGCATGGTGCTGTCGAGCTGGGCGGTGTCGACGTCGAAGCGGGCGTGGTGGTCCTCGACGACCGGGTCGTGGACGCCCGGCAGGTCGGCCAGGCCGTCGATCGGTCGCGCGGTCTCGACGGTGACCGACGTGCGCGTCAGGTGGCGCAGCTCGGCGAGCGTGCCCGACTCGACGGTGCGCCCGGCGCGGATGATGCTGACTCGGTCGCACAGCGCCTCGACCTCGGCCAGGATGTGGCTCGACAGCAGCACGGTGCGACCGTCGTCGGTGATCTCGCGGATGGTGTCCTGGAACACGGCCTCCATCAGCGGGTCGAGGCCCGAGGTGGGCTCGTCCAGCACCAGCAGCTCGGCGTCCGACGCCAGCGCCGCCACGACGGCCACCTTCTGGCGGTTGCCCTTGGAGTAGGTGCGGCCCTTCTTGGTGGGATCGAGCTCGAACCGCTGCAGCAGCTCGTCGCGACGAGCCGGGTTCAGGCCGCCGCGCAGGCGACCGAGCAGGTCGATGACCTCGCCGCCTGACAGGTTCGGCCACAGGGTGACGTCGCCGGGCACGTACACGAGCCGGCGGTGGAGGCGCACGGCGTCGCGCCACGGATCGCCGCCCAGCAGCGTGGCGTGGCCGGAGTCGGCACGCAGCAGCCCCAGCAGCACCCGGATGGTCGTCGACTTGCCCGAGCCGTTGGGCCCGAGGAAGCCGTGGACCTCGCCGGTGGCGACCTCGAGGTCGAGGCCGTCGAGCGCCCGGGTGCGGCCGAACGTCTTCACCAGGCCTGCGACGGAGATGGCGGTGGACATGCTCACGACAGTACAGAGGCTTCACAACTTTGTGAACAGTGACAATTGTCGTCGTCAGCGTCACCGGAAGGGGGTGGCCAGCAGCCCGAGCACCGCGAGCCCCAGCACCACGCGGTAGAGGACGAAGGGCGCGAACGAGTGGGTGCTGACGATCTTCAGCATCCCCCACACCGCGACGTAGCCCGTCACCGCCGACGAGACGATGCCCCAGAAGAAGGCCGCCCGCATGTCGGCGGGGATGCCGGCATCGGTGCCGACGTCGACCGCCTTGTAGACGAGCGCGCCCGCCGTGATGGGCAGGCTCATCAGGAACGCGAAGCGCACGGCGGCCTCGCGGCCCAGGCCCATGTACCGCCCGAGCGTCATCGTCACGCCCGAGCGCGACACCCCGGGCTGGAGGGCCAGCGCCTGACCGACGCCCATCACCGCGGCGTCGCGCAGGCGCACCTCGCCGAGCGTGCGGCGCCCCCGCACCCCGTCGGCCCAGGCCAGCGCCAGCGCGCCGACGATCAGCATCACCGCCACCAGCCAGATCTGTCCCGTGTTCCGCTCGATGGGCCCGGCCAGCAGGGCCCCGGTGATCGCCGCCGGCAGCGCGGAGAGCAGGATGAGCCACGCCAGCCGCCCGTCACCCTCCCGGGGCTCGGTGACCGCCGCCCGGCTGAGCCGGCGGATGTCCGAGCGGAAGTAGGCGACCGCACCCACGAGCGTGCCGGCGTGCAGCGCCACGTCGAAGGCCTTGCGCAGCGAGTCGTCGCCGGCGAAGTCGTCCCACCCGAGCAACCACGGCACGAGGATCAGGTGACCCGACGAGGAGATCGGCATGTACTCGGCGACGCCCTGCACGATGCCCAGGACGATGGCGTGAACGATCGACACGGACCCACCCAGCGGCTCGACCGCGCCCCGCCACCTGCGAGGCACGCGGACGCCGCATGGTCACCCACCAGGGCCGCCGGCGCAAGCGGCACGGGGACGGCCGGTGATCCGGCACCCCGGGCGCGGTCCCGTGCCGGCCGGGTCACGCCCGGCGGCCGCCCCCGGCGACGAAGGTGTCGAGCACGCCGTCGCCCACCCGCACCGGCCCCTCCGGCCGGGTCTCACCCGGCGCGGTGCGGATGGCGCCGGCCTCGGCCGCCAGCCGATCGGCCGTGGCCCGCGCCGTCGCCGCGGCCCCGCCGTCACCGGCGAGATCAGCGGCCAGGGCGTCGAGGGTGAGGACCAGCGCCTGGCCCCACAGCGCCGTGGCGTCGAGCCACGGGGCGCAGTCGGCGACGAAGCCGGCGTCGGCCACGTTGGCCCGGATGAGGTCGGGGGCGCCGGCGATGCGGTCGGCGTAGGGCCGCAGGTCGTCGAGCGCCGCCTGGCGGTCGCCGGTCGACCAGGCGGCCTCGAAGGCGTCGAGCCGGGCGGCGAGGGCCGGCGCCTGCGGTTGGGACACGATGCCCGAGCTGGCCGACGTGGGCGCCAGGTGCTCGAGGTCGAAGAACGCGAGCAGCGCGTCGACCGTGGCCGGGTCGTCCCCGGCCAGGTGCTCGGCCGCGGCCCGGTGGGCTCGGGCCGGGTCGTAGTCGGCGTCGTTCCAGGTGAAGTCCGCGCCGCCCACGAGCTGCACCTTGCTGGCGGCCGCCTGGTTCATCGGGTTGAGCACGATGCCGGTGACGTGGTCCGACAGCCCGGGCTCGCGCCGGTCGTACGGCGCCAGGATCAGCCGGCCCTCGGTGGCGGGGAAGTCGTTGACCGGCGTGTTGTCCCAGAGGTAGAGCGGGCGGCCGAACGTGGCCGCGGCGGCCTCGGCCTGGGCCACGGTGATCTCGTCGGGCACGACGTAGGCGCCGGTCCACATCACCTCGATGGCGGGATCGAGCCGGTCGCGCAGCACCGTGCGGTACGGCGTGTCGCCGGTGCCCCGGTAGTCGGTCGGCACCATCTGCAGGGGCCGGACGCCGTCGTGGGTGGCGACGAAGTCGGCCTGCACGGCGTTGAGCAGGTCGGCCTGCGCCCGGGCGGCGGCGTCGGTCGAGGGCGTGCCGAACCGCTCGGCGTCGCCGTCGCAGTGCCAGACCGTGGGGTCGATGTCGTCGAGGGCGATCGAGAACGAGCGGACGCCCAGCCCGTGGACGGCCTCGAGCTTGGCCGTCAGCGCGGCCACGTCGTCCGGGTCGCTGTAGCAGATCGACACCCCCGGCGAGACGGCGAAGGTGAAGCGCACGTGGTTGGCGGCGGCGGCGTCGACCAGCGAGCGCAGGACCGCGAACCGGTCGGGCGGGTAGGGCTGGCGCCACATGTCGCGGTGGTACGGATCGTCCTTGGGGGCGTAGATGTAGGTGTTGAGCTTGAACCGGCCGTGGAAGGCGAGCTGGTCGAGCCGCTCCTCGGTGGTCCACGGGCTGCCGTAGAACCCCTCGATCGTGCCCCGGTGCCGCATCGCCGGGTGGTCGACCACGGCCACGCCCGCCACCGCACCGTCGCCGGCGAGCTGGCGCAGGGTCTGGGCGCCGTAGAACGTGCCGGCGGCGTCCGCCCCGCCGACGACGACCGTGGCCGCACCGTCGGCCCGCCCGAAGGCGGCGAGGGCGTAGCCCTCGGCCGGCAGCTCGGGTGGCACCGTGACCCCGGCCGACGCCAGCGCCGCGGCGACGCCGTCGTCGTCGACCGGCCCGACGACCACGGTCAGCGAGCCGTCCCCGTCGTCGCCGTCGTCGCCGCCGTCGTTCTCGTCCCGGCCCGTGCCGGTGGCGGGGTCGCCGCCCTCGCCGCCGCCGCCGTCCTCGTCCCGGCCCGTGACCGCGACGTCGGTGGCACCGGCCGTCTCGAGAACCTCCGCGGCCACCGCCACGGCGGCCCGGTCGGCCCCGGGTGCGGCGGCGACCGTGGCGGCGGCGGGAACCGCGACGTCGGGGCCGAGCCAACGCATGTCGCGGGGCGTCGGCGTCACGGTGGGCAGGGGGTCGTCACGATCGGCGAGCACCGGGGTGGCATCGGTGGTCACGGTCGTGTCCGGTCGCCCGCCGCCGTCGCCCTCGTCCCCGCCGCCGCTGCAGCCGGTCGCGACCGCGGCCACCGCCACCAGGACGGCGACGGCGACGCGCGGCCGCCGTCGTGCGGCGGCCGGGACGGGGCGGCGTGAGGTCATGGGTTCCGCGTTGGACAGGCTGAGGTCATGGGTTCCGGATGCGGAACCTACGACGTCGGCCGCCATCGTGCGGACGGCGTGACCTCCCGGCGAGCCGGGGCGGGTCAGGCGGCCGTGCCGCCGGTGGGGGTGGCCCGGCGGGCGAGCGCCCAGGCGGTGGCCTCGCTGGCCAGGGCGGGGTGGAACCGCCAGCGGTGGAGCTGGCGCTCGGTGCCCGGGCCGTCCTCGCCCAGCTCGACCAGCGACAGGGCGAGCTGGCGGGCCCGGTCGCGCAGGTCGCCGGCTGCGGCGGCCGGCGGCGTGTCGACCCAGCGGGCGTGGTCGGCCCGCAGCGCGTCGGGCAGCCGGGCGAGCTGGCGGCGGGTGAGCGGTGGCAGGTGGCGGCGGACCTGCAGCGTGGTCACCCCCACGAGGCGCGTCGCGCCGAACTGGCAGCAGCGGGCGAGCGTGCGGGGGAACACCCCGCTGGTGCCCGGCCGGCGCCCGAGCCCGAGGGCGCTGGCGCAGTCGTCGAGGTCGAGGTCGTAGCCGTCGGGCTCGCGATCGAGGCCGTCGACGAGGTGGCGGACGAGCCAGGTGGCGCTGGGGCCGAGGACCCCGAGCCAGAAGCGCTCGACGTAGAGCGAGCGCGGGTCGTGGCCGACCCGGTCGATGACCGGGTCGGCCCAGGGGACGACGTGGAGGTGGGATGTGTCGGACGGGATGTCGCGCGCGTGCATGCGGTCTCCAGCAGAGAACGACTGGTCACAGGGCGGGGAAGTCGTTCGTGGCTTTTCAGTGTTTCCCACGCGGGCGGTAGTGTGTCAAGGGTGAGCGCTCACGACGGCGACCGGAACGAGGACGACGGCGACCAGGCCCGCCTCGTGGCCGAGGTGCGGGGGTGGGTCGCGGCCGCCCGGTCGATCGTGGTGCTGACCGGCGCCGGCATCAGCACCGACAGCGGCATCCCCGACTTCCGCGGCCCCAAGGGCGTGTGGACGCGCAACCCCGAGGCCGAGAAGCGGGCGACGCTGCACCACTACATGTCCGATCCCGAGATCCGCCGCCGGGCCTGGCTCGACCGGCTCGACCACCCGGCGTGGGCGGCCGAGCCCAACCCGGGGCACCGCGCGCTGGTCGACCTCGAGCGCCGGGGCTCGCTCGACACGCTCATCACGCAGAACGTCGACGGGCTGCACCAGGCGGCCGGATCCGACCCCCAGCGCGTCGTCGAGGTGCACGGCACCGTGCACGAGGCCATGTGCATGTCCTGCGACGAGCGCGCCCCCATGCGGCGGGTCCTCGACCGGGTGCGGGCCGGCGAGGCCGACCCGCCGTGCCGCACCTGCGGCGGCATCCTCAAGTCGGCCACGATCAGCTTCGGCCAGAGCCTGGTGGCCGCCGACATCGAGCGGGCGGGCGCGGCCGCCCGCCGGGCCGACCTGCTGCTCGCCGTGGGCTCGACCCTGTCGGTCTACCCGGTCGCCGACGTGGTGCCCGTGGCCGGCATGTCCGGGGCGCAGGTCGTCATCGTGAACGGGGGCGAGACCGCCATGGACCACCTCGCCGACGCCGTGATCCGGGGCTCGATCAGCGACCTGTTGCCGCGCATCGTGGCGGGCTGACCCTGGCGATGATCGCGGCGCCTGCCGCGATCATCACTCCTGGTCAGGGGCGTCGGCTGTGTCTGCCGTCACCACCTGTGAGTACTGTGTGCGGCGATGGCTGCGCTGCTGGAGGCTTTGAGGCGCCGCAATCCCCTTCCAACCGGCACTGCCGTGGTCGGGGTGGGGTTGATCGTCGCGGGGATCTCGGCGTACGGGTTCCTCTTCTTCGCCCACAAAGCGCTGAGCGAGACGGCCTACTCGCCTCTGGGTGCGCTGTGGAGCCTGGTGTTCCTGGCCGGTCCCGGCCTGTTCCTGCCGCTCGAGCAGGAGATCAGCCGGGCCCTGGCCGAGCGGCGGGCGCGCCACGAGGGCGGGCTCCCGGTCGTCCGGCGGGCCGCCACCATCGGCGTCGGCCTCGGCCTGGGCGTGCTGGTGCTGCTCATCGCCACGGCCCGCTGGTCGACCGACCGCCTGTTCGACGGCGAGATCCTGCTGCTGGTCGGCCTGGTTCTCGGGCTCGCCGGCGCGCTGGCCGGCCACCTCACCCGGGGCTGCCTGTCGGGCACCGGGCACTTCCGCGGCTACGGCACCTACCTGGGCGCCGACGGCCTGATCCGGGTGCTCGGTGCCGTGCTCTGCCTGCTGATCGGGGTCGAGGTGGCGGGACCGTTCGGCATCGCGCTGGGCATCGCCGGCCTGCTGGCGGTGCCGGTGGCGCTGCGCGTCCAGCGGCCCGACCTCGAGGAAGGCCCCGAGGCGGCGTTCCGCGAGGTGTCCAGCGCGCTCGGCTACCTGCTCATGGCCTCACTGTTCGCGTTCGCGCTCATGAACATCGGCCCGGTGCTCGTGAAGCTGCTGGCCGACGAGTCGCAGGCCGAGGCGGCGGGCCGGTTCGTCAACGGCGTCGTGATCGCCCGCATCCCGCTGTTCCTGTTCCAGGCCGTCCAGGCGTCGCTGCTGCCCAAGCTGTCGGCCCTGGCGCACTCGGGTCACCTCGGCGACTTCCGTCACGGGCTCAAGCGCCTGCTGGTGGTGGTGGCCGGCCTGGCCGCGGCGGGCACAGTCGGCGGCCTGCTGGTGGGGCCGCTGGTGGTCGAGATCATGTTCCCCGACGCCGACCTGACGTCACGGACGATGGGCCTGCTGGCCGCCGGCGCCGGGCTCTACATGCTCGCCCTCGCCTGCGCCCAGGCGGTCATCGCGCTGGGTGGCCATCGCGACCAGGCGCTGGGGTGGGCGGCCGGGTTCGTCACGTTGATGACGACGGTGTGGCTGGGCGCCTCGGGCGACCTGTTCCTGCGGGTCGAGATCGGGCTGCTCGCCGGCAGCGCGGCGGCGTTCGTCGCCATGGCGGGGTTGCTGATCCGCCGGCTGGCGGTGGCCGGCCCGCTGCACATCGACTCGGGCGACCTCATCGAGGCCATGCACGACGTCGCCGTCGAGCCCTGAGGGCACGGGCGGCCCACCGACGCCACGCGCCGGCGCGCCACCGCGCCGCACCGACCCCGCTGGCCGGGGAACAGCCGGCCTGGTCTGATTGTTGATCGGGTCGCTAGGCTTTTCAGTGCACGCCCCCGCGGCGTGCCCGCCGCACAGCCAGAGAGGGTGCCCGATGCCGAGCTTCCGCGAGCTGCTCGCCGCCACCAAGTCCGAGATCAGCGAGGTCGACACCGCGACGGCCGACGAGCTGCGCGGCCGGCCCGGTGCGGTGGTGCTCGACGTGCGCGAGCCGGACGAGTACCAGCAGGGCGCCATCCCGGGCGCCGTGCACATCCCGCGGGGCACGCTCGAGGGCTCGGTCGAGGGTCGGCTGCCCGACCGGTCGGCGCCCGTGATCATCCACTGCGCGAGCGGCGTGCGCTCCGCCTTCGCGGCCAAGACCCTGGCCGACCTCGGCTACACCGACGTGGTGTCGATGGCCGGCGGCTTCAACAAGTGGAAGGACGAGGGCCGCGACTGGTCGACGCCCCGCAGCCTGACGCCCGAGCAGCGCAACCGCTACCAGCGGCACGTGCTGCTGCCCGAGGTCGACATCGAGGGCCAGCTCGCGCTGCTCGACGCCCGGGTGCTGCTGCTCGGCGCCGGGGGCCTGGGCTCGCCGGCCGCGCTGTACCTGGCGGCCGCCGGCGTCGGCACCATCGGCATCGTCGACATGGACGTCGTCGACGACTCGAACCTGCAGCGCCAGATCCTGCACAACGTCGACCGCATCGGCGAGCGCAAGGTCGACTCGGCCAAGAAGACGCTGACCGCCCTCAACCCCGACGTCGACGTGGTCACCCACGACGTGCGGCTCGGCGCCGACAACGTGGTCGACATCCTGTCGGGCTACGACCTCGTCGTCGACGGGGCCGACAACTTCCCGGTGCGGTACCTGCTCAACGACGCCGCGCTCAAGCTCGAGATCCCGGTGGTGCACGGCTCGATCTTCCGCTTCGAGGGCCAGGCCACGGTCTTCAAGCCCTTCGACGGCCCCTGCTACCGCTGCATGATCCCCGAGCCGCCTCCGGCCGAGCTGGCGCC
>DASTFE010000175.1:0-24945 GCA_035708905.1 Acidimicrobiales bacterium
CCCCACCCGCGACCGGCCGGGCCCGCTCTCGGCGTGCCTGGCGGCCCTCGAGCAGCAGACCGCCCGCGCGTTCGAGGTCGTCGTCGTCGACGACGGCTCGCGCGACCCGGGTGCCGTGGCGGCGGTGGTCGCCGGCGCGTCCCGGGCCCGGCTGGTGCGCGGCGGCGGGCGCGGGCCGGCCGCGGCGCGCAACCTGGGTGCCGCCGCGGCGCGGGCGCCGGTCGTCTGCTTCACCGACGACGACTGCCGGCCCCGCCCGAACTGGGTCGACGCGCTCGCCCGCCGCATCGCCGACGGCGCCGCGGTCGTGGCCGGCCCGACCTGCAACGGCCGGCCGGGCGACGCCTACGGCACCGCGTCCCAGGCGATCACCAACCACCTCGTTGGGGCGTCGCTCGACCCGGCGGCGCCCGGGGTGGCGTTCGCGCCGACGAGCAACCTGGCGTGCCGGTCCGAGGTCCACCGGGCGCTGCCGTTCGACGAGAGCTACCCCCTGGCCGCGGGCGAGGATCGCGACTGGTGCGCCCGGCTCGCCGACGACGGCATCGAGATCGCGTTCCAGCCGGAGGCCGAGGTGATGCACCACCAGGACCTCTCGCTGCGCCGTTTCTGGCGGCAGCAGGTCCGCTACGGCCGGGGTGCCTTCCGCTGCCACCGTGACCGGGGGCCCGGCGACCGCCTCCAGCCGCTGCGCTTCTACTCCGGCCTGCTCCGTGACGGGTTCCGCCGGGGTGTGGCCATCGGGCTGCTTGTGGTCCTCGCCCAGGTGGCCACGGCCGTCGGCATCGCCGGCGAGGCGCTGGCCTCCTGCCGGCGACGCACGGCCCACTAGACGCGTTCGAGCAGGGGCTGGCCGGTGATGTCGCCGAGGTCGGCGCCCGCGACGGCGGCCGCGGTGGCGGCGACGTCCTCGAGGCGCGGTGGGCGGGCGGGCTCGACCAGGCGCGACGACCCGGGCACCACCAGGGCCCAGGCGTCGCCCTCGGTGTGGTTCCCCGAGCGGCCGCTGCCCACCCCGTGGCGCATCACGGTCCCGAAGCGGTCGGACCGGACGCCCTCGAGCCGGGTGGCGGGACGGTCGGTCCAGCGCACGACGAGGTCGGGCAGCTGGTCGGCGCGAGCGCCGGAGCCGAACAGGTCGGCCACCCGGTCGACCGACTGCACGGCCGGGGCACCGTCGAGGTCGACGAAGGTGCGCAGCCCGTCCGCGATCTCGTCCATGAGCTCGCCGGCCTGTTCGGGCGCCACGATCCCGTCGCGCTCGCGGCCCCGCAGGTTGAGGCGGATGTAGCCCTGGTTCTCGGCGGGGTGGGCGAAGGCGCGGGTCGAGCCCCAGTCGACGCCGCGCAGCTCGAGGCGGGCGGTGAGGTCGAGGGCAGCCCGTTCCGGCAAGGCGGCTGCGACCCGGGCCCGGAGTCCGCTCGGCAGGGCGGCCCGCAGCCGCCAGATCGAGCCCGATCCCCGTGTCCCCCGGGTCTCGTCGGGGTCGAGGATGGCCCTGAGCATCTCGGGGAGGAGGTCCGCACGGCTGGTGTTGACGTCCATGCCCACGGGCGAGACGACCATGACGTCGGCCCCGGGAGGCAGGGCGTCGACCACCCGGCCCAGGGCGGCGTCGACGGCGCGGTACACGTCCTCCAACGTGCTGCCCAGCACCCGCTCGGCCCGCGGGTCGAGATCGTCGGCGTCGAGCTGCGACAGGTCCCAGAACTGGTGCCCGGCCACGTGCGCCGCGCAGAAGGTGAGCCAGGCCAGGTCGAACGGCTGCTCGCCCAGGAGGAGGGCGGCCGCATCGGCCACGCGGCCGGGAGCGCCCAGCAGGCGGCGGCGGAGCCCCAGCATCTCGTCGACGGTGTGCCGGCCGAACACCTCGTCCACCGGCTGCGGCGGCCCGAACAGGCGCTCGAGCCGCCGGTCGGCACCGCCCGGGGACGACCACTTCCGCAGGACGACGCGGTCGTGCAGCTGCCACCCGCACACCAGCGTGCCGGGTGGGGGGTCGGCCGGCGGGCGGCTCTCGTAGGGATCGACCGCGAGCGTGCGCGTTCCGCGCCGGCCGAGCCGCTCCCACACCGGCGCCGGGGCCTCGAACGCGCTCATGTAGTGGACGCGCTGACCGGCCGCCGACCACTGGAACGGGTAGAACAGCCCGTGGTCGCCCAGCTCGACGCCGCTGTACAGCGTGTGCTGAGCGCCGGCGGCGAACTGGGTGGCGGGAGCGTCCAGCTCGTGCCACGTGCCTCGCCGGCGCAGGGCGGCCAGCGTGGGCAGCCGACCGTCGGCGAGCAGGCGGTCGAGCACCGAGGCGCTGGCCGCGTCGAACTGCAGGATGGCGAGCACCTACGCCTCCACGGGTCGGGGGATCGGGACCGGGCGGGCCCCGTCGGCGGCGCTGGTGCGCGCCGCATCGATCACGGTCATCGCTGCGTGGCCGTCGGCGGCGGTCCCGAGGTCGGGCGGCGCCTCGCCGCGCACGGCCGCCGCGAACGCGACGAGCTGGCCGGCCAGCGAGGCGACCAGGGCATCGGGGCCGCGGCGGCCGCGCAGACCGGACGCGAGGCCGCCGAGCCGGTGCCGGGCCAGCAGGTCGCCGGCGCCGTCGCGCAGCTCGACCAGCTCGGCGTGGGGCCGGTCGGTGGCGGCGCGGACCGTCGCCCTGCCCGGCCCCCGGTCGTCCCCGTCGCTGTCGCCGTCGCCGGAGAGGACCAGATCGAGGGCCACCCTGTCGCCGCTCAGCTCGGTGCAGGCCACCTCGACCACCTCGCGGCCGCTGATCCACCGGGCCCAGTCGACCAGGTGGGGTCCGAGGTCGAGGAGGGCGTCGTCGTGCACCGCGTGGGCCCCCCAGCTGCGGCGCCGGTAGCTGATCGCCAGGCGCAGCTCCACCGGCCCGCCGGCGGGAACGGCCCGCCGCACCGCCCGGGCGCCGGCGTCGAAACGTCGGTTGAAGCCCACGAACGGCGGCGGCGTCAGCGCAGCCAGCGCGGCGGCGCCGGCCGCGTCGGGTGCGGGAGGCTTCTCGACCAGCGCGGCGACGCCCGCGGCGCCGGCCCGCTCGGCGTCGGCCACGTGAGCGGGGGCGGGCGACGCCAGGACCACCGCGTTGACGTCTGCGCCGGCGAACAGCGCGGCGGCGCCCGGGAAGGCGGCCACGGCGCCGGCGCCGGCATCACCGGCGAGGCCGGCCAGCCGCTCGCGCCGGCCGGGGTCGGGATCGGCGACCGCGACCAGCCGGAGGTCGGCCTCGGCGGCGACGGCGGCCAGCGCGGGGACGTAGCCCGCCTCGGCCAGCCGCCCGCAGCCGACCAGCCCGAGGGCGAGGGGACCTTGCGTCATCGGGCGAGCGTGCCGCGGGGAGGCGGGGCGGCGACGGGCGGCGACGGGCGCGCGCGGGTGGACAGGGCCCAGCCGCCGAGCTCGGCGGCCACGCCGACCGGGATCGCGGCCACCGCCACCAGGTGGTGCACGCCGTGCAGGGCCACCCCGGCGAGGGCCCGCACGGGCCCCAGCCGGCGGGCGAGCAGCGCGTAGAACCCGTGGTTGAGCCCGAGCAGCAGAGCGAGCGCCACGAGGGCGAGGAGCGGCACGCCCACGGCTGCGAAGGCGACGCCGACGGCGCAGCTGGCTGCGCTGAGGCGGTGACGCCAGCCGCAGTTCAGGGCGGTGGAGGCGCGGCGGTCGCGCAGCTGGAGCGCGACCCACGGCACGCCGCGCCGGGCGAAGTCGGTCCACACCATGGACCGCAGGGTCCACGCCTTGAGGTGCGTTCCCTGGATGGCAGGGTCGAGCAACACCCTCGCTCCGCCGGCCGTCAGGCGGTGGCCCAGGTCGATGTCCTCGATGGACGGGAAGGGGTAGCGGGCCTCGTCGAAGCCGCCGGCGGCGAGGAAGCTGGCGCGGCGCACGGCGCCCAGGCCGGTCCAGAAGGTCTCCGCGTCGCCGGCGCTGGCCTGGTGGACGTGGTGGTGCAGCAGGTTGCGGAACGCCGACACGGTGCCCCGGGCGTCGGGGCTGTCGTCGTACGAGCCGTAGACCGCGGTCAGGTCGGGCTGCGCGGCGAAGGCCGCCCGGATGCGGCCGAGGGCGTCGCGGTGGACCTCGACGTCCGCGTCGACGAACACCACGACGTCGCCCGTGGCCTGCTCCACCCCGACGTTGCGGGCGCCGGCGGCGGACAGGCCCGGCGGGCCGTCGACCACGATCACCTCGTCCGCCGGATCGTCGGCGGCGGCGATCGCCGCCCGGCACCGCCCCAGCGTGGGCGGCGCGTCGGTGGCCGGTACGACGATCGACAAGGTGGTCACCTTGCTGACTCTAGAGTCTTAGGCATCCCCAACATCAAACGTGTCTGCCGGTCACGACGGTGGGGCATGCCAGCGCGTAGACCACCCACTCGGCCGAGCGGGCCACCGGCACGACGTCGGGTCGCCGGTCGGAGAGCGCGCGATCCCGCGGCCCGCCCAGGCGCGCGAACAGCACCCCCGGCCCGTCGCCGGGGCGGCGGCCGACGTCACCCAGCGGCAGCCCGAGCTTCCACGCGAGGGCCATGCGCGGCACGTCGGACTGGTCGATGGCCACCCGCCCGCAGGCCAACACGGCGTCGGGCCCGCCGGCCCGGTCGATCGCCACATCGAGCTCGCGCTCGAGGCGGGCCCGGGTCTCGATGCCGGCGGCCAGCGTGTCGAGGGCCAGCACCCGGGGCAGGACGGCCGGCACGCTGACCAGGACGGCAACGGCGACCGCGACCAACCGCGCTGCGCCGGGCGGTACGGCGCCGATCGCCCGCACGGCGCCGATACCCGCCAGCACGCACACCAGCCCGGCGGCCGGCAGCAGGAACCGGCTGAGGGCTGCGTAGCCGAGCACGACGCTCATCGCGGTGACGAGCGCGGTCCAGGCCAGCGCGGCGCCGGCCAGCGCCGGCGCGACGCGGTCCCGGCGGCGCCGGGCCGAGGTCAGCGCGGCGGCCGCGCCCACCCACGCGGGTGGGACGACGACCTTGGCCGCCCGCTCGGCGGCCAGCCCGAACCGGTCGGCGGCGGTGCCCGACGCGACCTGCGCCGCGTCGGCCCCGTGCCAGGGATCACCCGAGCCCCACCAGTCGCCGCCGAACCAGAGCAGGGGGACCGAGACCAGCGCGGCGGCGACCAGGCGGCGCTGGCCGGGGTCCCGCAGCCAGAGCCAGCCCGCGTACAGGCCGAGGAACGGCCACGCCTCGGGACGCATCAGGGCGAGACCGGTGGCGAGCAGCAGCGCATGGTCCCGCCGCCCGTCGAGGTGGCGCTCGACGGCCCAGAGGCACAGCGCCGCCGACACGGTGTCGGCGTGGCCCTCGGCCACCAGCCGCAGGAACCGGGGGCCGCCGTCGGGCGTGAGCAGCAGCAAGCCGGCTGCGACCGCGCCGGCGACCGGCCCCGCGACGCGCGCCGCCAGCCGGAAGGCGAGCACGAGCGCCAGCAGGCCGGCAGCCCGGGCCGCCACCAGCCAGACGGTCGTGGCGTGGTCGCCCGCCAGCGACACCACGGCACCCGCCAGCACCGGCAGGGGCTTCCACGAGGGGCCGCCGGTCGTGTCGAGCTCGAGGTGGACGGCCTCGCGGCCCCACACCAGCCAGGCCCACGGGTCGAACGCCAGGGTCGCCGGCAGCACGAGGGAGACCACCGCCAGCCCGAGGCAGGCGGCGGCGGGCAGCGCGAGCGAGGTGCCGGCGCCGCCGGCGGCGGGGCCCGGGCCGCCGCCGTCCGCGCTCTGCGCCTCGTGCGCGCGGTCGGCGGCCGGCGGCTCGGCGACCGTCAGTGCCCGTGCCCTGACCACGGCCCTATCCCGGCGACGAGGCGAGGACGCTCACCGGACCGTCCACCCAGACCCGGACGTCGTCGCCCGGCTGCCATCGGGCGGCACCGGGGCTGCGGCTCTGGACCCGCCGGCCGCTGGCCAGCTCGAGGCAGACCAGCTGGTCGTGGCCGTAGTAGGTGCGCCCCACGACGCGCGCCGCGGCCGCCCCGGGGGGCGGCGCCGACCCGTTCGTCGCGCCGGCCGCGCCGATGGCCAGCGACTCGGGCCGCACCACGATCTCGACCGCACCCCGCAGCGCCCGGTCGGCGGGGAACCGGCCCAGCTCGCAGTCGACCGTCCCGTCGCTCGCCGTGCCCGGCAGCACCTCGGCGG
Source organism: Acidimicrobiales bacterium (assembly GCA_035708905.1). Classification (GTDB taxonomy): domain Bacteria; phylum Actinomycetota; class Acidimicrobiia; order Acidimicrobiales; family VFJN01; genus ZC4RG19. The sequence continues at coordinate 6,169 of DASTFE010000175.1, forward strand.
CGCCGAGGAACTCGGCCGCCCACCGGGTCGCCGGGTGGGCGTACACGGCTTCGGGTGTGCCCGCCTGCTCGACCTGCCCGCCGCGCATCACGACGACCACGTCGGCGAGCGACAGCGCCTCCTGCTGGTCGTGCGTGACGAGCAGGGCGCTGGCTCCCGCAGCCCGCAGGATCGACACCACCTCCTCTCGCAACGCCACCCGCAGGCCGGCGTCGAGCGAGGCGAACGGCTCGTCGAGCAGCACGACCTCGGGCTCGTTGGCCAGGGCGCGGGCCAGCGCGACGCGCTGGCGCTCGCCGCCCGACAGCTCGTGGGGATACGACCGGGCGCGGTCGGCCAGGCCCACCAGATCGAGGCACTGCTCGACCCGGCCCGGACCCGGCTCGCCGAAGCCCACGTTGCCGGCGACGGTCAGGTGGGGGAAGAGCGCGCCGTCCTGGAAGACCATGCCGACACGGCGGCGGTCGGGCTCCTCCCACGTGCCGGCCCCGGCCACGAGGCGGTCACCGATCGTCACCGTGCCGGCATCGGGCACCTCGAAGCCCGCGATGACGCGCAGCAGCGTGGTCTTGCCCGACCCGCTCGGGCCCAGCAGGGCGACGAGCTCGCCGCGGCCGACCGACAGCGACGCACCCGCCACCGCCCGGGTGCGACCGAACGACTTGTGGATGTCGGTGGCACCGATCGCCGAGGCCCCTGGCACGCCGGCACCTTAGCGGATGGCGACAGCCGGTCATCAGGTGACACACCACCTGCCATTCGGTGTGCTTAACCACCACGACTATGGTCCGGGTGGCTCCGATGATCGAGGAGGTTCCGGTGCTCGCCCATCTCATCCGTCGCCGCTGGCCACTGCCGTTGCTGGCGGTCGTCGGCCTGGCCGGCGTGGTGGCCGGTGCCGTCGTGGCCGCAGGCAGCGACGACGAGGCGCTGGTGGTCTACAACGGCCGCTCGCACTACGGCGACGAGCAGGTCTTCGCCGACTTCGAAGAGGCCACCGGCATCGACGTCGAGCTCCGCGGCGGCACCGCACCGGAGCTGTTCGAGCGCCTCCGTCGCGAGGGCGACGACACGCCGGCGGACGTCCTCGTGACCACCGACCTGGCCAACCTGTGGCGGGCCGAGGACGCCGGCCTGCTGCGCGCGGTGTCCACGTCCACCCTCGAGTCGAGCATCCCCGCCGACCTCCACGACGACGACGGCGCGTGGTGGGCGCTGACCACCCGGCTCCGCATCCCGGTGGTGTCCACCGAGCGGGTCCCCGAGGGCGCGGTCACCGGCTACGCCGACCTGGGCGACCCCCGCTACCGGGGACGCACCTGCCTGCGCACGTCCGGCAACGAGTACAACCAGTCGCTCGTCGCCGACATGATCGCCAAGCGGGGCTACGACGCCACGGAGCAGCTGCTGCGCGCCTGGATGGACAACGACCCCACGATCACCAACTCGGACGGCGAGCTGCTGGCGGCGATGGCGGCCGGTGACTGCGACGTCGGGCTGGTCAACCACTACTACCTCGGCCGGGCCGTGGCCGAGGACCCCGACTTCCCCGTCGCGCCGGCCTGGCCCGACCAGGACGGCGACGGCGCGCACGCCAACGTGTCGGGGGTGGGGCTCGTGCGGTGGTCCGACGCCGGCGACGACGCCGTCGCCCTCATCGAGTACCTGACGACCCGCGAGGCGCAGGGCCAGTTCACCCGGGGCAGCGAGTTCGCGGCCAACCCCGAGGTGCCGCCCGCAGAGCACATCCGCGACTGGGCCGGCGTGACGGTCGACCCGATCGCCGTGGACGAGGCCGGGCCACTGCTCGACGAGGCGGTGCAGCTCATGCTCGACGTCGGTTGGAACTGACGGCTCCCCGCCGCCGGCGGGCGCGGGTACCGGGGTGGGCGATCCTCGGCGTGGTGATCGCCCTGGTGGTCGTCGGGCCGCTCGCGGCGCTGCCGGCCAGCTTCGTGGGCCAGGGCGAGGCCTTCGACCAGATCGCCCGCACGTTGCTGCCGCGGGCGCTCGTCAACAGCGTGCTGCTCGCCGCCGGCGTGGGCGCGGGCACGCTGGTGGTCGGCGGGGGGTTGGCGCTGCTCGTATCGTTCTACGACTTCCCCGGCCGCCGCTGGCTGGACTGGGCACTGGTGCTGCCCATGGCCATGCCGGCCTACGTGCTGGTGTTCGTCGTGCTCGGCCAGTACGGCGTGGCCAGCCCGCTGCAGACGAGCCTGTTCGGCGACGGGCTGCGCATCCCCGGCCTGCGCACGCCGGCGGGCGCGATCGTCGTCCTCACCGCGGTGCTGTACCCCTACGTGTACGTCCTGGGTCGCAGCGCGTTCCTCGGCCAGTCCCGCCAGGCCATCGAGGCAGCCCGCACGCTCGGGTGCACCTACGGTCAGGCCGTGCGCCGGGTCGCCCTGCCGCTCGCCCGCCCGGCCCTCGCCGCCGGGGCCTCGCTGGCGATCATGGAGGCGCTGGCCGACTTCGGCACCGTCGACCTGCTCGGCATCCAGGCCCTCACGAGCGCCATCTACCGCGTCTGGTACGGCACGTTCGACCAGGCCGCGGCGTTGCAGCTCGCCACGGTGCTGGTCGGCCTGGCCCTGACCATGGTCACCGTCGAGCGCCTGTTCCGCGGTCGGGCCCGGTACAACCAGGCGCTCGGCCGGGGCGACGCCGTGGTGCCCCGGCACATCCCGGGCCCCGGGCGATGGCTCGCCGCCGCGCCGGGTTGGCTGCTGCTCGGCGCCGTGTTCGTCGTGCCCGTGGCCCAGCTCGTGGCCTGGTCGGCCGAGACCGTCGCCGACGGCAGCCTCGACGCCGACCTCGGCCGCGCTGCCCGCAACACGCTGCTGCTCGGCGTCGTCGCCGCCGCCGTGGCGGTCGTCACCGCCACCGCGGTCGCCTACGGGCAGCGGATCTGGCCGTCACGCCGCGGCCGGCTGGCCGCCCGGCTCGCCACCGTCGGCTACGCGGTCCCCGGCACCGTGGTGGCGGTCGCCGTGTACGTCCCCCTCGTGTGGGTCGACCGCCGCCTCGTCGACCTGGCCGACAGCCTCTTCGACCTGCGCATCGACCTGCTCTTCACCGGCACGATCCTCGGGCTGGTCGTCGCCTACCTGGTGCGCTTCCACGCGCTGGCCTACCTCGCCGTCGAGTCGCGCATGGCCAGGATCAGCCCCGACCTCGACGACGCGGCCCGGGCCCTGGGGGCCGATCGGGCCCGCGTGCTCGCCGACGTGCACCTGCCGCTGCTGCGGCCCGGCATTCTCGCCGCCACGCTGCTCGTGCTGGTCGAGGTCATGAAGGAGCTGCCCGCCACCGCGCTGCTCCGCCCGCTCGGCGGCGACACGCTCGCCATCACGGTCTGGGAGGCCACCAAGGACTCGCGCTTCGAGACGGCCGCGCTGCCCGCGCTGCTCATCGTCGCCGTCGGCCTGCTGCCGGTGATCCTGCTCGTCCGGCTGCTGCGCAGCGGCGACTGGGCCTCGGCCTCCCAGCAGGTCTGAGGCCGCCCGGCCCGCCAGCACCGTTGCCTGTCGGACTCGCTGTGGAGCCGCGCTCGCACGCCGGATCTCCGCGCCTGGGCCGTGGCGAGCGGCCCATCCGCTCGTCCTCTCAGCGGTTGAGGGCGATCAGCTCGCTGCCCTGGTAGCGGGCCTCGGCGTCGTCCCTGAGCGCCCAACCGAGGGCGGCCGCGACGACGGCGCCGGACATCATCACCGCGACGGGGATGACGACCACCAGGACGACCACGATCAGGACTGCGCCGAGCATGGCGCCATCATCCCCCGACCCAGGCCCACGCCTCCACTTCGACCAGCGCTCCCAGCGGCAGCTCCGCCACGCCCACGGCCGAGCGGGCGGGGCGGTGGTCACCGAAGGCGGCCACGTAGGTCTCGTTCATCTGCGCGTAGTCGTCCATGTGGCGCAGGAACACGGTGGTCTTCACCACGTCGGTGAGCGCCGCCCCCTCGGTCGCGAGCTGGGCCTCGAGGTTGGCGATGGCCTGGCGGAGCTCGCCCGCCACGCCCCCCGAGACGATCCGGTCGTCGCTGATGCCGACCTGCCCCGACACGACGAGCCAGTCGCCCGCCCTGACGATCGGGGTGTACGGGCCGACGGGCTTGGCGGGAGTGCTCATGCGCGTGACGCTACCGCCTGGCCGCTCGCCCGCTCGCCCGCTCGCCCGCTCGGCGGAGGCGGGCGCCGGTCGGCCAGTCGGGCGGGCAGCCCTGCGCCAGCCACGCCGCGGCGGCGACCGCGGCGAAGACGGCATCCGAGCCGTTGACCGGCGGGCCGCTGCCCGCGGCGTCGCCCGTGCCGACGGCCACGTCGACCGGCGGCATGTCGACGGCCCGCAGCACCCCGAAGCTGCGGATGGTCAGGTCGTGCACCTCGCCGGCCTCGTCGACGGCCAGGCCCTCGCTCGTCACCCACCCCAGCGCCATGTGGGCGGCGCCGACGCAGTACGAGCGCAGCACCACCTCGTCGAGAACCGGCCCGCACTCGACCCGCACGCCGACCCGGGCGTCGTCGGCCAGCACCACCTCGGCCCGGGCGACCGCACCGTCGGGCGAGCGGAGCGCCACCGCCGCCCGGCCGGCGCCTCGCTCGACCTCCAGCACGCCCGCCGCGCCGTCGCTGGCCAGCACGCCGGCGCCGGCCGACAGCACGAGGGCTTCCGCCCATCCGGCGGCCCGCAGGTCGACCGAGGTGGGCGGCCCGGGCACCCGGACGTGCTCGACCTGCAGGCCGGGGGCGACGGCGGCCACCGCGGCCTCGACGCCGGGGGTCGCCACCACCCGCAGCACCCCCGTGCCGTCCGGGCTCATGCCTCCGGCGACCGGCGGGCGCTTCGGGCCCAGGCGCACCGCGTCCTCGCGGGCGAGCAGCACCCGCACGGGCCGGCCGTGCCGGTCCGCCAGCTCGCGGGCCGCAGCCCTGACCACCGACGACAGCTTGCCGCCGAACGCCCCACCGTTGGCCAGCGGGGTGGCCGGCTCGCCCGAGGGCGCGCACCACGACGCATCCAGTTCGAGGTACGCCGGCTCGACCCACGTGGTGCGCAGGCTGGCCGCCCATTCGCCGGCGGGCACGTCGAGCGGGTGGCGCACCTCGGCGGTCGTGCGGCGGCCCTGCACCTTGCCCGCCGCGGCCCGGGCTGCGGCCAGCGTCTCGCCGACGGCCCAGCCGCCCGCCGGGTCGGGGACGGCGACGAGCGCGTCGGCGGGGGCCTCGTCGTCGGCGAACCCGCCGTGCCCGAGCGCCACCGCCGGCGACACCCGCTGCGGCGATCGTCCCTCGATCGTGGCCCGGGCCGAGGCCGCCTCGAGGTCCCGACCGGCCGGGCTCGGCACCGCCGCCGGCTCCGCGACCGTCGCCGGGTCAGGGACCGCCACCGGCCCCGCGGCGTGCCGGTCCCACGCGTCGAGGATCGTCCGCCAGCCGGTGCACCGGCAGAGGTTGGCGAGCAGCGCCTGCTCCACCGCGTCGTGGTCGCCGGCGCCGACGCCGCGGGCCGCCAGCCCCGAGAGCCGCACGACGATGCCGGGCGTGCAGAAACCGCACTGGCTCGCCCCGGCGGCGCAGAACGCCTCGCCCCACGACCGCAGCTCGTCGGGATCGAGGCCGTCGAGCGTCGTGACCGACCGGCCCCGGACCCGCCGGGCCGGTGTCACGCACGCCACCCGCGGCTGCCCGTCGACCAGCACCGTGCAGCAGCCGCACTGGCCCTGGGGGCTGCAGCCGTCCTTGGCCGACCGCACCCCGAGGCGCTCGCGCAGCACGGTCAGCAGGCTCGCGCCGTCGTCGGGTACCTCGACGGCCTTGCCGTCGACGGTCAGCGCGATCGGCGGGCGGGCCGGCGAGGCGGCGAGGTCGGTCACGCGTCCGAGGATACGGACGGTCAGGGGTCGCCGATGGCGTAGAAGCGGCCGCCCCGGGCGCCCACGAAGATGCGGCCTTGCCACACGGCGGGCGTCGACTCGATGCAGCCCTCGAGCTCGACCGTCCACAGCTCGGCGGGCGCCACGCTGGTGTCGGCCACGTCGTACGCGTGCAGGCCGCCCTCGCAGTCGCCCTGGATCAGCGTGTCGTCGACGACGACCGGCGACTGCCAGGTGGGCGGCGGCAGCTCGAAGGTCCAGCGCACCTCGCCGGTCTCGCGGTCGACCGCGTACACCGTGCCGCCGTCCGAGGGAGCGATGACGACGTCGTCGTGCAGGGCGGGGGTCGCCCAGAAGCCGCGCGGGTCCTTCAGCGACCACACGAGCGGGTCGTCGGGCTGGCCGGGGTCGAGCTTGAGGAGCTGGCCCACTTCGGCGGCACGGGCGTTGCCGCGCTCGTTCTCGACCGCCACGTACAGGAAGCCCTCGTCGTCGATGACGATCGAGGCGTCGATGTCGTCGCCCGCCCAGTAGCGGAACACCCGCGTCGGGTCGGTGCCGTCGGCCACGCCGGACACGTCCCAGCCCTGCACCAGCCCGCCCGAGTTGGCGAAGTAGACGACGCCGTCCGCGTAGGCGACCGAGTTCTCGATCGACACGTCGTTCTGCCGGGTGTTGAGCGCGGCGGTGAGCTCGTCGTCCCACCCGGGCGCGTTGAACACCAGCTCGGGCGCGACCTGCACGAGGCCGTCGTCGCCGGTGCTGGGGTTGAGGGCGACGACGTGGAACTGGGAGTTCTCGCCGCCCTGGTAGAGGACGTCGCCGAGGACGAGGGGCGACGCATCCCAGTCGTCGTTCCACTTTGTGGGGCTGACGGCGTCGGCGTGCAGCGACCAGAGCTCGGTGGGGACCTCCCGGTCGATGGCGATGACGTGCAGCTCGTTGTCGCGGCTGCCGGAGTAGACGAGCGGCCGTCCCTCGGGGTCGACCGTGACCGACCCCTTGATGATGTCGCCGGTCTCGAAGGGCGGCAGGATGTCCTCGCCGGTGTCGTAGTCGAGGAAGTGGATCTTGCGGTCGTAGGCCCCGAACACCACCCAGGTGCGGCCGTCCCGCTCGAACACCGCCGGCTGGCCCGTCCAGCCGGTGCCGCACCACGTCTTGACCTCGGCACCCACCGCTGACTCGGAGCACATCCCGCCGCTGTCACCCGGGTAGCTCCACAGCACCTGAGGGCTGGCGGGCACGGGCCCCTCGCCGTGGTAGCTGCGGGTGGCGCTGCCCCGGAAGGTCAGCAGGCCCGGCGTGGAGAAGCCCGACGCCGGGGCCTGGACCTCGGGCTCGGTCGTGGGCGGCGCGGTGGTCGTGGGGGCGGGCAGGGCCAGCGGGTCCTCGTCCCAGCCGAAGCGCTCGCGGTCGTCGGTGGCGCCGATGATGAACTGCTGCACCCCGAGCGCGACCGCCGCCAGCAACAGGATGAACAGGACCGGCGTGCCGAGGCGTCGCCAGCCGCGGCGCCTCCGCAGGTGCGCCGGGTCGACCTGGCGCGTGTGGTGGAACTGCCCGATCGGGTCGGTCAGCTGGTCGCGGTCGGCCTGGGGGCGCCGTCGCCCCCGGTCGGACGAGGGCGCGCGACGCCGGCCACCGTACGGACGCTCGTTCCTCTCCCCCAACTGATCCCCAGTGGCGCGGCCCCCGAGGGCCCAGCGCCGACGCCTCAGCTGAAGCTCTGCCCGCAGCCGCAGGTGCGCTGCGCGTTCGGGTTGTCGATGGCGAAGCCGGCCCCCTGCAGGCCGTCCTTGTAGTCGAGCGTGGCGCCCTCGAGCAGCATCGCGCTCGACGGATCGACGACCACCTTGACCCCGGAGTAGTCGACGGTCTTGTCGTCGTCGGCCACGTCGGTGTCGAAGAACATCTCGTAGCTGAAGCCAGAGCACCCACCTGGGCGCACGGCGACCCGCAGGGCGAGGTCCGCGACGCCCTCCTGCTCCATGAGCGAACGGACCTTGTCGGTCGCGGTATCGGTGAGCACGATCACGTCTCTTGTGCCTCCTCCGGGGTTCCCGGGAACGTCGACAGACTAACGGTGCCGTCGTCGGAACGGCGACCTCGGGCGCAGGGTGGCCTGGTCACGGCGGCGAGAGCGCCAGGTCGGCCTGACACGGGCTGCGGTCGGTCAGGGGGTGGAACGACTCGACGGCCGCGCCGCCGAGCCGATCGACGATGCCGGCGACGAGCCCTTCGTGCAGCGCGCACACGATCTCGGGATGGGCTTCGGCCAGCTCGCGGAACGGGCAGTGGGCGAACGCCACCGTCGCCTGGTCGTCGTCGCCCGCGACCGCCGGGTCGAAGCCGAGGGCGTCGAGGCGGGTCACCAGGCCCTCGACGCACGTGCCGGCGTCGGCGGTCGTGATGTCGAGGTCGCGGGCGATGGCCACGGCGTCGGCGTCGCCCTGCTCGCGCCCGGCGTCGACCACCTCGGCGCGATCGAGGCCGGCAGCCGACGCCACCCGCACCAGCATCCGGGCCAGCACGGGGAACGTCGCCGGCTCGAGCCCGAGCGACGGCGCCTCGGACGCCAGCGAGTACCGGTGCTGGGGCCGGCCGACCGTGCCCCGGGCCTCGGTCTCGATCGTGAGCAGGCCCACTTCGCGCATCCGCTCGAGGTGGGGGCGCACGGTGTTGGGATGCAGGTCGAGGGTCTCGGCGATCTCGGCCGTGGCCAGCGGGCGGGGCGACCGGGCCAGCTCGAGGTAGATCGCGTAGCGCGTGTTGTCGCCCAGGGCCTTGAGGACGGCGAGCCGCGCTGGCGTGGGTCCGGGACGGGCGACCTCGGTCACGGCGACAGTCTACCGTCGCTCCCGGTTTCACCGGCCTGGACCGGTAGAATCCACCCCGTGGACACCTCCCGCCCCTCCGGTCACGACGTGCTCGCAGTGCTGCGCGGCGTGATCGACCCCGAGCTCGGCAGCGACATCGTCGACCTCGGCATGGCCCGCAGCGCGGACGTCCGGGCCGACGGCTCGGTCGACGTCACCGTGGCGCTCACCACCGCCGGCTGCCCCCTCCGCTCGCAGCTCCAGCACGACGTCAAGGCGCGGGTCGGGTCGCTGCCGGGCGTGACCGACGTGCGCCTCCACTGGACCGAGATGACCCCCGACCAGCGCAGCGCCGCGATGTCCAAGGCGCGCTGGAACGTCGCCCAGCGCCCCCAGGAGACGTCGGTGCCCGTCGGCGCCAAGGTCGTCCTCATCGCCTCGGGAAAGGGTGGCGTCGGCAAGTCGTCGATCACCGTCAACCTCGCCGCCGCGCTCGCGGCCCGTGGGCTGACCGTCGGGGTGCTCGACGCCGACATCTGGGGGTTCTCGGTGCCCCGCATGCTCGGTCTCGAGGGTCGGCTCGCCGGCACGACCCAGGACGGCCGCAAGCAGATGGTGCCGCTCGAGCAGCGCGTCGGCGACGGCGTGCTGCGCGTGGTGTCGATGGGCCTGCTGGTCGACGACGAGGAGACCGCGCTGATGTGGCGCGGCCTCATGTTGAACCGTGGCGTGCAGCACTTCCTGCAGGACGTCCGGTGGGGCGACGACCTCGACTACCTGCTCGTCGACATGCCGCCGGGCACGGGCGACGTGCAGATGGGCGTGGCCAAGCTGCTGCCCCGCGCCGAGGTCGTCGTGGTCACCACGCCGGCCCGGGCCGCGCAGAAGGTGGCGGTGCGGGCGGTGGGCATGGCCCGCAAGAGCTACCTGCGGGTGGCCGGGGTGATCGAGAACATGAGCACGTTCCACTGCGACCACGGCGAGGCCCACGCGCTGTTCGGCGAGGGCGGCGGTGAGCAGTTGGCGACGGATGCGGGCGTGCCCCTGCTCGGGGCGGTGCCGCTCGAGCCGTCGGTGTCGGCCGGCGGCGACGAGGGCACGCCGGTCGCGCTGGGCGGCGGGCCGGCCGCCGAGGCGTTCCGGGCCATCGCCGGTTACATCGTCGACGAGGCGGTGCCCCAGGCGGCCATGGCCGGCTGCAGCGCCCGCATGCTCGACGCCGCGGTGGCGGCGCTCGACGCCCGCGACGCCGCCGGCACCTGACGCGCGCGGTCAGGGCGACTGGTCGGCGTGCCCGTCGCTGGCGGCGACCGGCTCGTCGGCCCCGAGCTCGCGCTCGGTCGCCCGCTCGGCCGCCTGGGCCAGCGCCGTGTCGAACAGGCTGGCCACCGACGTGGCGGCGAGCGGCCGCAGGCGGCTCACGGCCTCGGCCAGCGCCGTCCAGGTGCTGGGATCGTCGGTGACCGGCATCTCGGCGGGCCGCCAGAGGTACTGCACGAACATGTCGACGATGGCGGCCGCCATCGCCTGGGTGTGCTCGTGCAGCACCCGGCTGATCTCGACACGGGTGGCCATGGGCACGCCCAGCCTGGCCAGCTCGCCCGCGGCCTCGAAGGCGGCGGGGGCCAGGATCTGCCAGCGGCCGTCGTCGAGCACCTTGGCCAGGCCCAGGTCCTCGATGAGGGCGGCGTCGGCGCGCATCCCCGGCGGCAGCCCGAGCCGGGTCACGCCCTCGTCCTCCGACACGATCTCGACGTGCTCGCCGACCGACTGGGCGACGGCGGTCTTGATGAAGGCGAGGGCCGTCGGCGCAGCGCTGCCCGGCGCCCGGTCGAGCAGCCGGCGGATGGCCGTGAGCGTCAGCCCGTGGGCCTGCAGGTCGCGGATGGACTCGAGGCGGGCCACGTGGTCGGCGTCGTAGATGGCGACGCGGCCCGACCGCCGCGGCGAGGGCAGCAGCCCCTCGGACTGGTACCAGCGGATGGTGCGCACCGTGGTGCCGGTCATCCGCGCGACCTCGTCGACCGTGAACTCGCCTTCGGCCGGTGAGAGATCGGGCGTCGCGGTCACCCGGGGCAGGTTAGAGGACCGCGCTAGGTCGCCGACCACTTCCCGTCGAACGAGTCGCCCGTGACGAGCCCGTCGTCGGCCAGCTTGCGGAGGTGCGCCCACACGGTGCGCCGGGCCATCGGGTGCAGCTCGCCGGGCACGTCGGTGTAGATCTCCTCGACGAGATCGGCGGTGGTGGCGGTGCCCAGGCGGCGCAGCACCTCGAGCACCTGGGCCTCGCGGGCCAGGCGGTGCTGGATGGTGGCGTCGATCGCCCCGAGGGGATCGTCGATGACGTGGCCGTGCCCCGGGGCGATCGCCTTGAGCCGGGGACGGATGCTCTTGAGCCGCTCGAGCGAGGCCAGGTAGGTGGCCATGTCGCCGTCGGGCGGGCTGATGACGACGGTGGACCCCTGCATGATGTGGTCGCCGGTGAAGAGCGTGCGCTCTTCGTTGAGCAGGTAGCAGAGGTGGTTCGAGGCGTGGCCGGGCGTGTGCAGGGCGGTGAGGTGGAACTCGGTCGCCTCGATGACGTCGTCGTCGCCCAACGTGCCGTCGAGGCGTACCTTGCCCCGTCCGCTGCCGCCGTCGAAGGCCAGGATCTCCGCGCCCGTGCGCTTCTTGAGGCCGATGGCGCCGGGGGAGTGGTCTTCGTGGGTGTGCGTGAGCAGGATCCAGCGGATGCGGTCGCCGCCGCACCCGGCGATGGCGTCGAGGTGGGCGTCGTCGCCGGGGCCGGGGTCGATGACCGCGATCTCGTCGATGCCCACCAGGTAGGTGTTGGTGCCGGGCCCGGTCATCATGCCGGGGTTGTTGGCCACGATGCGCCGCACCATCGGCGACAGGGCACCGGCCACGCCGTAGACGATGGGCTTCGGCTGGGGGCGGTCGACGGTGGTGTCGTCGGTCATGACGGATCTCTCAGCTCGCCTCGAGCGGGGGCGTCGGGGGTGGACTCCCAGCTCTCGACATCCCAGACCTCGGTGCCACCCCCCGGTCTGCGGCGGGCGCCGACGCGCGACACGACTGTGACGGGACCCCGGCGCACGATCCAGCGCATCAACGGAACCCGGACCACGGCGCGCGTCGGCGGGAGCAGCAGAAGCAGCGCCACGGCGTCGCTTACGAAGCCGGGCGCGATCATCAGCGCGCCGGCCAGCAGGATCAGCCCGCCGTCGGCCACCTCGCTGCTGGGCATCTCGCCGCGGTCGAGCGCGGCCTGGATGCGGCGCAGCACGCCCAGGCCCTGGTGCTTGGCCAGCCAGGCGCCGACCAGCGACACGGCGATGAGCAGGCCGATGGTGTTGAGGGCGCCGATGGACCCGGCGACCTGGATGATGACGGCCAACTCGACGAGGGGAGCGACGAGGAAGACCAGGACGAGGAACAGTGCCATGCGGACCTGTCGGTCGGGGGCGGGGCGGACGACCGGCTTCCCGCCAGCCTACCGCCGCGCCGGTGGCCGGCGGTGTGCCCACCCAGGGTCGCCGGCGGCGGCGCTCGGCGTGATGTGACCCCCTTCACATCGGACTTACGCTTGGGTAACATACGGGCCGGCGCACGGGGGAGGGGGTCCCCGTACGGCGTGGCTGGAGCGACGCGACCGACAGGGGGGAGCAATGGCGCGAGCGGAGGTCCGAGTGGACCCGTGCCGCGGGCGCCGGGGGGTTGCTCGTCGCATCGCTCCAGCCGCGCCACCGCTCGGCGGGCCCAAAACGACCGACGCAGCGCCTCCACCGGTCGTGGACGACGCTGCGTCGCTGTCGCGATCGTGGTCTCAGCTAGTTGTGCTGGGCCACGCAGGCTCTGCGCTCGGCCTCGCTCAGTCCTCCCCAGATCCCGTGAGGCTCACGGATGCGCAGTGCGTAGTCGAGACAGGGCTCTCGCACCGTGCAGGTGGCGCAGATGGCTTTGGCTTGTTCTTCTCGCCGCAGCTTCTCGCTCTTGCGCTCGAAGTGCGACGGTGGAAAGAAGACGACGGCTTGTGGGCCACGGCATGCAGCTCGCACCTGCCAGTCTTCCTCGACGCGCTGTGCACTCACAGACACACCCCCTTCCTCGGCGGACCATACAGCCGGTACCAACCCGAAACAAGGAAAAGATTCGTGGGCCTGCGGACCGTGAGGCGGCGACGATGTCCCAGGTCAGCCCACTTGTGAACAACCTGTAACACCTACCTGCGTGTCCTATGACGCGCGGTGTGGAGACACGAAATGCCGGGGCCGAGTTGGGTCCGCCGGACGCCAATGCGTCACTCGCCGGATCGAGCTCGCTCCCGATGGTCACGCGCGCCGCCGTGCTCGGGCTCGACCTCGAGCACGAGCCCTTCGATGGCGACGACGCGCGCCGGCTCGTCCTTGCGGATCGGCGTGGCCCGGTTGGTGCGCGCCCGCCACGGGGCGTCGCGCAGCGTGATGATGCCGTCCGGGTCGATGTCGGTGCGCGCCGCGCCCAGCTCGCCGATCATCCAGTCGCGACCGATGGTGGGCGTCGAGAACCGGCTGCGCACCATCGTCGGCATGCCGGCCACCATGGCCAGCGTGATCCCGACGAACGCGACCAGCAGCGTGAGCCAGCTCACCGACAGGCCGTCGTACAGGAACAGCGAGCCGAGCACGAAGCTGACCGTCGCGATGCCGGTCCACACGCGGGGCACCCCGGTCTGCACGTCGACGCCGTAGCCGAACATGGCGAACAGGAGCAGCGCCACCGCCAGCGGGCGGGTGGGCAGCACGGCCAGGCCGTAGCAGCCGAGCACCAGCGAGCCCGCGCCCACCATGCCGGCGATGCCGACGCCGGCGGTGAACAGCTCGAACAGCAGCAGCGCCAAGCCGATGACGAACAGCAGGTAGGCGACCGGGGGGCTGGCAACGGTGTGCATGATCTGGCCGACGATGCCGAGTCCGCCGAACTGCACCCGGGTGGTGAGCCGGCGCTCGCCGTCGACCACCTCGGACTCGACGCCGTCGAGCTGGCCGACGTAGTCGACGATGACCGGCGCGTCGCTGTCGACCAGCCCGAGGTCGACGGCCTGCCGGTAGCCGACGCGGTCGCCGACGTCGACCGTGCCGAGGTCGCCCGGGTCGACGTCGCGGGCGGCCAGCAGGGTCGGGGTCACCTCGATGCTCGACCCGGGCGCGATGCCCGAGTCGGCCGCCGCGGCGACGAGGTCCACCGCGTCGCCGGTGGCCTTGCTGCCCGAGGGCCCGATCCACACGCCCACCGGAACGGGGGCGTCCGCCACGGCGGCGACCAGGTCGTCGAGCTCGCCGTCGCCGATCACGGCACCGCCGCTGTCGAACTGGAGCACGAGCGCGGCCGCGCACGCGTCGCCGGCCTCGGCGATCTGGTCGTGGACCAGGTCGGCGAGCACCGGGTCGATCAGCCCCTCGACCTCGATGACGACGACCGGGCCGGTGCCCGGCTCGCACGCCGCCTGGGCGCCGGCGGGCGGGCCGAGGGCGAGCAGGCCTGCTCCGGCCGCCACGAGGGCGGCGCCGAACCGGCGGAGGTGGCGGCGACGGCGCCCCGTGGAGCGGCGGCCGGCGTTGCCCCCCGGCTTCGCTACAGTCCCGCGGACCGCCTGCACCGGGGCGGCTGACGACGTGCGCTGTGGATCCTGAACAGTTCTTCGCTGCATCTCGGCTGGTCATCGTGGCCGGGAAGGGCGGGGTCGGCAAGACGACGGTCAGCGCCACGCTGGCTCGAGCGGCCGCCCTCGCCGGTCTGTCGACCCTGATCGTCGAGGTCGAGGGCAAGTCGGGGCTGCCCGCCGTGTTCGGCCAGAGCGAGCTCGGCTACGACGAGGTGGTGCTCTCGCCGGGCGGCGGGCCGGAGGCCGCAGGCGAGGTGCGCGCCCGCACCCTCACCGCGGACGCCGCCCTGCTGGAGTACCTGCAGGACCACGGCCTGTCGCGGGTGTCGCGACGGCTGGTGTCGTCCGGCGCCCTCGACGTCGTCGCCACCGCCGCCCCCGGAATCAAGGACATCCTGCTGCTCGGCAAGGTCAAGCAGCTCGAGCGGGGCGGGGCGGCCGACCTGAGCGTGCTGGACGCCCCGGCCGCGGGCCACGCCATCACGTTCCTGCAGTCGGCCCGCAGCCTGATCGACACGGTGAACGTCGGGCCGATCAACGCCCAGGCCCGCGACGTGCTCGAGCTGCTCGAGGACCACGACCGCTGCCAGGTCGTTCTCGTCACCATCCCCGAGGAGACGCCGGTCAACGAGGCGGTCGAGACGGCGTTCTCTCTCGAGGACCGGGTGGGCATCGGCCTCGGTCCCATCGTCGTGAACGGCGTCTACCCGTCCATCGAGGGGCTGACCGGCGAGGCGGACGACGTCGTGGCCGCGGCCGAGGCGGCGGACGTGTCGCTGCGCCGCGGCGAGGCCGAGTCGCTGGCGGCGGCCGCCCGGTTCCGGCTCGACCGCATGGCGCTGCAGGCCGAGCAGGTGGGCCGGCTCGGCGCCGACCTGCCGCTGCCCCAGCTCCGCCTGCCGTTCGTGTTCACCACCGACATCGGGCCGGTCGAGCTCGACACGCTGGCGCGGGCCATGCTGGCCGAGATCGAGACGCTGCCGGGGCTGCCCGCATGAGCGGCCCCGACGGCGACCAGCCCCGGCCCGCCGCGGCCCCCGGGCCGGCGGGCGAGGGGGCGGGTGCCACCACGCCGCCGACGCTGGCCGAGCTGATCGCCCGCCGCCGCATCATCGTGTGCTGCGGGTCGGGCGGCGTCGGCAAGACGACCCTGGCGGCCGTCGTGGCCCTCGAGGGCGCCCGCACCGGGCGCCGGACGGTGGTCGTGACCATCGACCCGGCCAAGCGCCTGGCCGACGCCCTGGGCTTGGCCGGCCTGACCGACACGCCCAGCCGCATCGACGGCGACTGGCCGGGCGAGCTGTGGGCCACGATGCTGGACACGAAGTCGACCTTCGACGCGCTGGTGATGAAGCACGCGTCGTCGCCCGAGCAGGGCGAGCGCATCCTCGCCAACACCTTCTACCGCAACATCTCCGGGGCCCTGTCGGGCACCCAGGAGTACATGGCGATGGAGAAGCTCTACGAGCTGCACGAGGAGACCGACTTCGAGCTCGTCGTGGTCGACACGCCGCCGACCCGCCACGCGCTCGACTTCCTGGACGCGCCCCGGCGGCTGTCACGGTTCCTCGAGCACCGGTTGTTCCGCCTGCTGATCGCCCCCAGCCGTGGGCTGGTCAAGGCGGTGAACGTGGCGGCGCAGACGTTCCTGCGCACCGTGTCCAAGGTGGTGGGCAGCGACGTCGTCGAGGACGCCATCGCCTTCTTCCAGGCGTTCGAGGGCATGGAGGAGGGGTTCCGCCAGCGGGCGGCCCGGGTCAACGAGCTGCTGGCGGCCCCGGAGACGGCGTTCGTGCTGGTGGCCTCGCCCCGGCGGGACACGGTCGAGGAGGCCCACTTCTTCGCCGACCGGCTGCGGCAGGGTGGCATCTCGGTCGAGGGGCTGGTGGTCAACCGGGTGCACCCGTCGTTCGGGTCGGCACGCGACGTCAGCGTCGCGCTCGCGGCCGGGGCGGCCAAGCGGGCCGAGACGCTGGCCGGCACCGCCATCGGGGGCTACTACCGCAACCTGGCCGACTTCCAGGCGGTGGCCAGCCGCGAGCGGGCGCACCTGACGGGCCTGTCCGAGGCGGTGGCCCCGGCGCCGGTGGTGTGGGTGCCGTTCCTCAGCAGCGACGTGCACGACATCGACGGCATGGCCGCGGTGGCCGCCCATGTGTTCTCCCGTCCGGGCTGACGGCGCGCTACGCCAGACGTCGCCGCAGGTCGGCCGGTCGGGCCCTCTCGCCTGGCGGTGCCGCTGGGGTGCCCCGGCTTCCCTACTCGTCGTAGGCGGCGGCTGCGTCGTCGAGGGCGGCGGCGGCCGACTCGACGGTCTCGGTGACCGGCACGATGCGGTCGAACCCGGTGGTGTGGAGCAGCCGGGTGAGCGTGGGCCGGCTGCAGGCGACGGCCACGTCGCCACCCGCCTCGCGCGCCCGGCGGATGCCGCCGATCAGCGCCCCGAGGCCCGCGGAGTCCATGAAGGGCACGGACGAGAGGTCGATGAGCAGGTAGCGCTTGTCGGCCAGCTCGCCGAGCGCATCACGGAACTGCCCGACCGTGTAGGCGTCGAGCTCGCCGACGGGCCGGCACACGGTGTAGCTGTCGGCCTCGTCAACCTGGATGTCGAGCACGTAGATCTTCCTCCTGGAACCCGTCGGGCGATCGTAGCGGCGCGTGCGTGGCCCGGCGCCCACTTCTTGCGCTGCCCCCTCGCCCCATGGCGGCCATCGGCGAATCCGGCCGCTGGCACCCGACTGTTCCCGGCCCGTAGCCTGCCCAACCGTGCGAGACGTGCTGATCGCCACCGACGCCGACTGGATCTTCGCCGACGTCGACGCCGCCCTGTCCGACGAGGAGACGCGGGTCGTCCGCGTCCGCCGCGGCCGTGACGTCAGCGCCGCCGCCCGCCACGTCGAGCCCGATCTGATCGTGCTCGACCTGCAGATCGGCAACATGGGCGGCATCGCCACGGCGCTCAACCTCGAGCAGGAGTTCGACGCCGGCACCACGCCCGAAGCGCCGATCCTGCTGCTGCTCGACCGCCCCGCGGACGTGCCGCTCGCCCGCCGGTGGGGGGTCGACGGCTGGCTGGTCAAGCCCCTCGACTCGTTCCGCCTTCGCCGGGCCGCCCGGGCCCTGCTGGCAGGCGACACCTACCACGAGCCGTCGGGCCTGGCGAGCTGACCCCAGGCCGGTCCCTGCCGCCGAACACCGGGGCTTTCCGAGTCGAACGGCCCGGGAGCGACCGGGTAGAGTCGGCTCTCCGGATCACCGGGTGGTGGCTCAGCTTGGCAGAGCGCTGCGTTCGGGACGCAGAGGTCGCGAGTTCAAATCTCGCCCACCCGACTCCACGGAGAGGGCCTGGTCACAGGCCCTCTCATCGCGTTTCGGGACCGTCGCCCGTGCCGGCCGAGGGCGACTGCATCCCGCGTCCACCCCGTGGTGCCGGATCGAGGAACCTGGCCGCCGTGGCATCCACCGCTGCCTTGTGCTTCTCGGCACAACTTGGGCATCGAGGTCGAGCGTCACCCGGGAATCAGAGTGTCCGTGCGACGGGTGGCAACCGCGGCAGAAGACGCGCGGGCGGCGTGTCATGCGTCAACGACGGTGACTGCCGGCTCGGTGGCATCGACGGGCTGGACACCGGCGAGCCCGGGGCGACAAGGCCTGTGGCGGATCGGCGGGGTGTGTTGCGAGCCACGTCGGACGGCTTTCGCACCCTTGCTGCGGACCTGAATCGCGAATGCGTCGATGTCCTCGACGTGAGGCCCTACGACATGAAACGCCGCCCGCGGCCAGGCGCTGTGTGACAGACCCTGGCCGCACGGCGGCGAGACCGTTCAATTATTGGATTGTGGGCCTGGTTAGGACTCAGTCCTCATCCGTGTACGGCTCACGGGTGCCGAGCTTGGCCAGGCCCCGGCTCACGATGTAGGCAGCGGCAACCCACGAGGCGTAACGCCAGCCATCGCGGGCGTCGAGGTCGGCATCGCCCACGTACACCGCGATCAAGATCGCGGCGATCGCGGCGAGCGTGAGCAGGAACTCGGTCGTCTTGAATCCCGCCTTGGTCTCCGTGAAGGTCCTGCGCGTGGTGTGACGATCGGTTCGACGGTTTGCGACACCGTTGTCGAGGTCCGCGGTACGAGTAGCCATCAGTGTTGTGTCCTTTGGGTCGTTTTCTTGAGGGCAAGTTGTGCTGCCCTCTTTTGGAGGAGCCAAACACTGACTTGTCGGCGACAAATGTCACGCATGGCCCGCAGGACTTCGGCTCGCGGTGGAGGCGCTTGGTCACGAGCGGCCAGACTGGTGTCCGTGGACGAGGCTGTCGGACAACGGGCCGATGTCTGGCAGCTCATCGCGTCTCAGCGCAGGTACTACGACCTTCGAGCTCCTGACTACGCCGACGAGACTCGACCAGCGGACAGGAAGGAGCGGGGTCTCATCGACTCCG
>DASTFE010000176.1:0-54143 GCA_035708905.1 Acidimicrobiales bacterium
GCCGGCATCGGCGCGGCGGTGCTCGTAGCCGGTGCCGTCCACGTCATCGACGGCGACGGCACGCCGGGCGGCTCGTCCGGAGGCTACGAGCTGGGCCCACCGGGCGACGCGGGCGGCGGCGTGCCCGGCGGTGACGACGGCGACGAGCGACCGGCGGGTGACCCTCTGGTCAACGTGCTGGGGGCCCGGCCCGCCGGGTCGCCGTCCGCCGGTGCCGGGGCGGACTCGACCGGCGCGAGCGGGTCGGGCGTGGCGGGAGCCGGGGCCCTGGGTGGCACCGCGCCGGCGGCAGGTGGCTCGACCGACGACCCGCCTGGTGGGGCCCCGGTGCCCGGCACGGCCACAGGAGCGCCGACGACGGCGCCCGGCGAGCCGTCGTTCGGCTCGGCGCCGCCGCCCAGCACGACCACCACCCAGGCTCCGGCCGATCCCGGCGACGGCGACGGCGGGCACGGCGACGGGAGCAGTGGCGTGCTCGGCCACCTGCTCGACGTGCTCGGGCTGGGGTGATCGGCTGGGGCCGGCCACCCCAGCCGGGTCAGCCGACCTCGACCGCCTGGTCGGCGGGGCGATCGGGTCGGCTGGTGCGCACGTCGTCGACGGTCACGTTCACCTCGACGACCTTGAGCCCCAGCATCCGCTGGGTCTTGCGCGCCACGTTGAGCTGCACCTGACGGGCGACCTCGAGGACGACGTGGCCGAACTCGACCATGATCGTCACGCTGATCACCACCTCGTTGCCCTTGACGTCGGCCTTGATGCCCTGGTCGCCGCGCTTGTTGCCGATGCCGATGCGCTCGCGGACGCTCTCGATGGCCCGGGCGAAGTCGCCCCCCACGTCGGCCACGCCTTCGACCTCGACGGCCGCCAGGCCGGCGACCTTCTCGACCACCTCGTCGGCGATGTGGATGCGCCCCTTCACCTCGGGGACCGGGCGGGGCTGCTCGGGCCCGCGGGCGGTGTCGGGACGGCCGGCCTCGGCGCGGCCGGCCTCGGGGCGACCGGGTGCGAAGCGCGGTGCGCCGCCCACGGGACCGGGCGCCGGCCCCGACTCGGCGGCGGGCGCCAGGTGGGCGCCCTCGTTCCGGGGCGGGAAGGGCGCGGGGCCGTTCGCCGGCGATGGGTTGTCGGCCATGAAGTCGGACAACTGTGCCTCCTCGTCGCAACGGGCCCATCCTGGCCGAAGTGTCAAGGGTCGTGCCGCCGGCCGGGTCGGCCATGATGCAGGGCGACGACCGAACCGGAGGACCGCCCGATGAAGTACCGCACGCTCGGCCGCACCGGCCTCAAGGTCAGCCCGCTCTGCCTCGGCGCGATGATGTTCGGCGGCTGGGGCAACCGCGATCACGACGACTCGGTCAGGATCATCCACGCGGCCCTCGACGCCGGCATCAACTTCGTCGACACGGCCGACGTGTACTCGGCGGGCGAGTCCGAGGAGATCGTGGGCAAGGCGATCGCCGGGCGCCGCGACGACGTGGTGGTGGCCACCAAGTTCCACGGCCCGATGGGCACCGACCCCAACCGGCAGGGCAACTCGCGGCGCTGGATCATGCGGGCGTGCGAGGACAGCCTCCGCCGACTCGGCACCGATCACATCGACCTGTACCAGGTCCACCGGCCCGAGCCGGGCACCGACATCGACGAGACGCTCGGTGCCCTGACCGACCTCGTGCGCCAGGGCAAGGTGCGGTACCTCGGCAGCTCGACGTTCCCCCCGTCGGCGGTGGTCGAGGCCCAGTGGGCCGCCGAGCGCCGCAACCTCGAGCGCTTCGTGTGCGAGCAGCCGCCGTACTCGATGCTGGTGCGGGGCGTCGAGAGCGAGCTGCTACCCACCTGCGAACGCCACGGCATGGGGGTCATCGCCTGGAGCCCACTGGCGGGCGGGTGGCTGTCGGGCCGCTGGCGCAAGGGGGTCGACGGCCTGACGAGCCGACGGGCCGAGCGCATTCCGGACCGGTACGACCTGTCGAAGCCCGAGAACCAGGCCAAGCTCGACGCCACCGAGGAGCTGGCGGTGCTGGCCGAGCAGAACGACCTGAGCCTCATCCACCTGGCGCTGGCGTTCGTCATCAACCACCCCGCCGTTACCGCCGCCATCATCGGGCCCCGCACGGGCGAGCACCTCGAATCGCAGCTGGACGCCGCGGACGTGGTGCTGAGCGACGACGTGCTCGACCGCATCGACGAGATCGTGCGCCCGGGCACGAACTTCAGCTGGGCGGACGCCGGCTACCTGCCGCCGGCCGTCGCCAGCTCCTGGCGGCGCCGCCGAGCCCGGCACTGATCCGGTAGTTTGACAGCATGCTGTCAAACTTCCTCGCGGCCTTCGGGGCCGACGGCCCGGCATCCGGCCTGGGCGACCGGCTCCACCTGTTCGGCCAGTTCGTCGGTTCGTGGGACCTGACCGTCACCGACATCGCGCCCGACGGCACCGAGACCACCCGGCCCGGAGAGTGGCACTTCGGATGGGCCCTCGCGGGCCGGGCCGTCGCCGACGTCTGGATCTGCCCCCGCCGCACGCGCGACGGCCGGTCGCCGGGCGAGCACGGCCTGAGCCTGCGGTTCTACGACGAGAGCCTGGGCGCATGGCGGTCGACGTGGATGGGCCCGGGGCGGGGCATCGTCCGCCAGTTCGTCGCTCGACCGCAGGGCGACGGGATCGTGCTCGAGGGGCGCTTCGACGGCGTCGACACGCGGTGGTCGTTCGCGGACATCACCCCGAGCAGCTTCGCCTGGCGCAACGAGGAGTCGGTCGACGGCAAGCGCACCTGGCGGACGGTGCAACGGTTCGCGGCACAGCGGGCGTGACCGGCGAACCGGCAGAGCCGGGCGACCCGACCTCCGCACGTGACGACCTGGCCGCGGCGTACCGGCTGCTGATCGCCGACGTCTACGAGTTGGCCGGCGCCTCCCGCCGGACCAGCGAAGCCATGGCGGCGACGGTGGGACAGACCGTGGCCCGGTGGCACGTGCTCAGCGTGATCTCCGACGGCCCCCGGTCGGTGGCCAGCGCCGCCCGCCGCCTCGGCCTGGCCCGCCAGAGCGTGCAGCGGGTGGCCGATCGGCTGGTGGCCGAGGGTCTGGTCGTGATCGAGCCCGATCCCGCCGACGCCCGGGCGCCCCGGCTGGCGTTGACCCGCCCTGGGCGCCGCGTGCTCGACGGCCTGGTCGAGCGGTCCGACGCTGCGCGGTCGGTCCAGCTGGCGGGCGCGGACGTCACGGTCGCCGACCTGCACGCCGCCCGGCGGGTCGTGCGCGAGTTGCGCCGGGTCCTCGACGGCTGAGCAGGTCAGAGCCGCGGCGGAATACCCATAGGGGTATATCTGTAGCACCATGTCGACCGCCGAGGATGGGAGGCGCCCAGTGGGCACCGTGAACCTGACCGAATCGACCTTCGAATCGACCGTGACCGGCAACGACATCGTCTTCGTGGACTGGTGGGCATCGTGGTGCGGGCCCTGCCGCGCCTTCGCCCCCGTGTTCGAGGCGGCGGCCGCCGCGAACGACGACATCGTGTTCGCCAAGGTGGACACCGAGGCCGAGCGGAACCTGGCGGGGAGCGCCGGGATCATGTCGATCCCCACCCTGATGATCTTCCGCGAGGGCGTCCTGGTGTTCTCGCAGCCCGGCGCCCTGCCGGCGGCTGCGCTCGACGACCTCATCTCGCAGGTGCGCGCCCTCGACATGGCAGAGGTGCACAAGGCGGTGGCCGCGCAGGGTGCGGCCCGGTGACCCAGCGTCAGTCGGCGGTACCCCCGGGGGTAGAAGTGGACACCCCCGGG
The DNA here is from genome assembly GCA_035708905.1 of Acidimicrobiales bacterium. Classification (GTDB taxonomy): domain Bacteria; phylum Actinomycetota; class Acidimicrobiia; order Acidimicrobiales; family VFJN01; genus ZC4RG19. The sequence goes on from DASTFE010000176.1 coordinate 3,786, forward strand.
GGTACCCGCTAGGGTGAGTCGAGCCGACTGCCGGAGTGACGATGGACCTGCCTGACGAGACGATCGCAGAACTGACCCGCCGACTACGCCGGGTCGAGGGCCAGGCCCGCGGCATCCAGCAGATGCTGGCCGACGGTCGCGACTGCCGCGACGTGGTCACGCAGATCTCCGCCGCCACCCGGGCGCTCGAGCAGACCGGCTTCCTGCTGGTGGCGGCCGGGCTGCGGTGGTGCCTCGACAACCCCGAGCAGTCCGAGGCCGAGGGCCTCGGCGTCGACGAGGTCCAGAAGATGTTCCTCAAGCTGAGCTGACCCTTTCCCGTGCCGACAAAGTCCGGACAATCGGACCTTCACCACCCCCGACCCAGGAGTCCCAGACCGATGAAGTTCGAGCAGTACTACCTCGAGTGCCTGTCCCACGCGTCGTATCTCGTGGGCGACGAGACCACCGGCGTCGCCGCGGTGATCGACCCCCGGCGTGACGTCGCCGAGTACATCGCCGACGCCGAGGCGGCAGGGTTGCGGATCGCGTACGTCATCGAGACGCACTTCCACGCCGACTTCCTGTCCGGCCACCTCGAGCTGGCCGAGGCCACGGGCGCGGAGATCGTGTTCGGCGCCGCGGCCGCACCGGAGTTCCCGGCCCGCCTCGTCGAGGACGGCGAGCGCATCTCGCTCGGCGACGTCGTCCTCGAGTTCCGGGCGACGCCCGGCCACACCCCCGAGTCGACGTCCGTGGTCGTCTGGGAGCACGCCGACGACGCCGAGCCGTGGGGCGTGCTGACCGGCGACACGCTGTTCATCGGCGACGTCGGCCGGCCCGACCTGCTCGCCTCGATCGGCGTGACCGCCGACGAGCTGGGCTCGATGCTCTACGACTCGCTGCGGCACAAGCTGCTCACACTGCCCGACGCCACCAAGGTCTGGCCGGCCCACGGCGCGGGCTCGGCCTGCGGCAAGAACCTGTCGACGGCCACCGTGTCGACGATCGGTGAGCAGCGCCGCGAGAACTACGCCCTGCAGCCCATGAGCCGTGACCGCTTCGTCGCCATGGTGACCGAGGGCCAGCCCGCCGCGCCCGACTACTTCGTGCACGACGCCATCCTCAACCGCAAGGCGCGGGGCCTGCTCGACGAGGCGGCCCCGCGGGCCATGACCTACGCAGAGGTCGAGGCGGCCCGGCAGGGCGGCGCCGTCGTCGTCGACGTGCGCGACGCCACCGCCTTCGCGGCCGGCCACCTCGCGGGCTCGGTCAACGTCGGGCTCGACGGGCGCTTCGCCGAGTACGCCGGCGAGGTCGCGGACCCGGGCGACGAGATCGTCGTGGCCGCGACCGACAGCGACATGGCCGCCGAGGCCAAGATCCGCCTCGGTCGCATCGGCTTCGACCGGGTGGTCGGCGCCCTCCACGACGTCGAGGGTGCGCTGGCCGCCCACCCCGAGGCCGCCCGTCGCTCGTCCCGGCTCACCGTCGCCGAGCTGGCCGACCGGATGGACGACACGCCCGGCCTCCAGGTCGTCGACGTCCGCAACCCCGGCGAGGCCGCGCTCGGCATGATCGACGGCGCGGTCAACATCCCGCTCGCGGCCCTGCGGCGGCAGGTGGGCGAGCTGGACCTCGACCGCCCGATCGTCGTGCACTGCGCCGGCGGCTACCGCTCGTCCATCGGGGCGAGCTGGCTGCGCTCGGTCGGCGCCGCCGACGTGTCCGACCTGCTGGGCGGCTACAGCGCCTGGTCGGACCGGACGCCCGCCGCCCTCTGACCCACCCGCGGGCTCGGGCCGTCACCGCCGCGGCGACCCGGGCCCGCTCCGTACATCCGGACGCGGCGTTCCGCGGGCCGCTCGTCCGCACCCGAACAGAACCATCGACATCCCACGAGGAGACACCAGTGACCACTCTCGACCGCCGCATCGACGCCGTCACCCTCGAGCGCCTGCTCGCCGAGGACGCCGACGTCCGGGTCCTCGACGTCCGCACGCCCGCCGAGTTCGAGTCCGCCCACATCCCCGGCGCCTACAACGTCCCGCTCGACACCCTCGGCGAGCACGCCGCCGAGCTCGAGCGGCACCTGAGCGAGCCGGTCATGCTCGTGTGCAAGTCGGGCACCCGGGCCAACCAGGCCTGCGAGAAGCTGGCCGCCACCGGCATGGCCAACCTGCACGTCCTCGACGGCGGCATGCAGTCGTGGGACGACGGCCGCCGCCCGGTGCGCCGGGGCCGCCAGCGCTGGGACCTGGAGCGCCAGGTGCGCCTCGTCGCCGGCAGCCTGGTGCTCGCGGGCATCGCCGGCAGCGTGTTCGTGCCCGGCCTGAAGTACGTCTCGGGGTTCGTCGGCGCCGGGCTGGCGTTCGCCGCCGTGACCAACACCTGCGCGATGGGCATGGCCCTGTCGAAGCTGCCCTACAACCGCGACGCCGGCTGCGACGTCGAGGGCGTGGTGCGCGAGCTGACGGCCGCCAGCCGGAGCTGACGTGGCCGTGGCGACCGAACGACCGGGCGACGGGGCCCAGCCGGCAGCCGCCGGCGCGCGTCCCGCGTCGCCGGGCAGGCCGGCACGGCCGGGCCGGTCCGGCCGCGCCGGCCGTCTCGCACGGTTCATCCCGGCGCTGGGGTGGGCGCGCGGGTATCCGCGCCAACGGCTGCGGGGCGACGTGACCGCCGGCCTCACGGTGGCGGTGATGCTGATCCCGCAGGGCATGGCGTACGCCAGCCTCGCGGGCATGCCGCCCGTCACGGGTCTGTACGCCAGCATCGTCGGCATCGTGGCCTACGCCCTGCTGGGCACGAGCGGCTCGCTCGCGGTGGGCCCGGTCGCCATCACGTCACTGCTCACCGTCGAGGGGCTCGCCCGTGTCACCACACCGGGCGACCCCGCCTACCCGGCCATCGCCGCGCTGCTGGCCATGATGGTCGGCGGGCTGCTGCTCGTCCTCGGGCTGGCACGCCTGGGCGTGCTGGTCAATCTGCTGTCGCATCCCGTCATCAGCGGGTTCACCTCGGCCGCCGCCATCGTCATCGCCCTCAGCCAGGTCAAGGACCTGCTGGGCGTCGACATCGGCCGGCCCGACGGGGTCGTCGACACGGTCCGGGCCCTGGCGGAGAGCGTCGGCGACACCAGCGCGGTCACGTTGGCGGTCGGCGCGCTCGCCGTCGCGGCGCTGGTCGCCGGGCGCCGGTACGCCCCCCGCTGGCCGACCGCCCTGGTGGTGGTCGTGGCCGGCATCCTGGCCACCTGGGGCCTGTCGCTGCACGAGCGGGGCATCGCCGTGCTGCGCGACGTGCCGTCCGGCCTGCCGACGCCGGCCCTGCCGGAGATGTCGACCGGCCTGCTCGGCGATCTCGCCCCTGTGGCCCTCACCATCGCCATCGTCGCCTTCGCCGAGGGGATCAGCGTGGCCAAGGCCATCGCCCGCAAGACCCGCGACGACGTCGACGCCAACCAGGAGCTGATCGCCACCGGCGCGGCCAACGCCGCCGCCGGCGCCTTCTCGGGCTTCCCGATCGCCGGCGGGTTCTCGCGCACTGCCGTCAACTTCCAGGCCGGCGCCCGCACCCCCCTGGCCAGCCTCGTCACCGCCGGGGTGCTGGCGGTCGCCGCGCTCTGGCTGACACCGCTGTTCTACTACCTGCCCAAGGTCGTGCTGGCGGCCATCGTCGTGGTCGCCGTGCTGGGCCTGGTCGACGTCCGCGACGCGGTCGAGACGTTCCGCCTGCGACGCAGCGACGGCGCCACCCTCGCGGTCACTTTCCTGGCCACCTTGCTGATCGGGGTCGAGCCCGGTCTGGCCATCGGCGTCGTGTTCAGCCTGGCGGTGTTCATCTGGCGCAGCTCGAACCCCCACGCCACCGAGCTCGGCCGGGTGGTGGGCAGCAGCGAGTACCGCAACGTCGACCGGTGGCCGACCCGCACCGCCGACGACGTGGCCCTGCTGCGGGTGGACGGCCCGCTGTTCTTCGCCAACACCAAGCGCCTCGAGGACCGGGTCCAGGCCACCGTCGCCGACCGGCCGGAGGTGCGGGCCGTGATCCTCGACGCCTCGTCCACCACCGACATCGACGCCAGCGGCGCCCACGCCCTGCACGAGCTGTCGGCCGACCTCGACGCCGCCGGCATCGCCCTGCACCTGGCGGTCGTGCGCGGGCCGGTCCGCGACGTGCTGGGCCGGGGCGGGTACTGGCGAGCGCTCGACGACCGCGTCCACCCGTCGGTCGCCGACGCCTGCGAAGCCGTGGCCCCGGGCAGCGTGCTGAGCCGCATCGCCGACGACGAGCCGAGGGACGTCCATGTCGTCTGACGCGCCGACCTTCGCCGCTGCGGTCACCTGCATCGACGGGCGGGTGCACCCGCCCCTCACCGAGTGGGTGCGCGACCGCTTCGGGGTCGACCACGTCGACCTGCTCACCCAGCCCGGCCCCGACCTGGCGCTGTGCTGCGGCGACGACGCCGCCGTCGCGCACCTGCGCGACCACCTCGGCGTGTCCACGCGCGCCCACCGGCCCGGCGCGCTCGTCGTGGCCGGGCACGCCGACTGCGCCGCCAACCCGGTGTCCGAGGCAGAGCACCGCCGCCACCTGCACCTGGCACTGGCGCGGGCGCGGGCGTGGGTGCCGGAGGGCCTGCCGGTCGTCGGCGTGTGGGTCGACCACGACGGTCGCGTGGCCGAGATCGACCCCGGCACGCTCCCGGCCTACGAGGCGAGCACGTCGTCGCCCGGCGCCGGCCGGGTGGCGCCGCCGGCTCCGGACCACGTGGCCACGAACGCGTAGCGGTCGCCCCGCACGGTCGTCTCGCGCCACTCGACCGGCTCGTCGGCGGTGTAGCTGAGCCGTTCCATGACGAACACCGCCTGGTCGGGGCCGACGCCGAGCAGCGTCCGAGCCCGGCCGTCGGGCACCGCGGCCCGCACCCGCTCGCGCCCGCTCGTCGGCCGCACCCCGCACCGGTCGGCCAGCTCGTCGTAGAGCGCCGTGTGGGTGAAGTCCGCGTCGAGGAGCGGCCGGGCGAGGGTGGCCGGCAGCCACACGGTGTCGTGGGCCAGTGGCTCGTCGTCGGCGAGGCGCAGGCGCTCGAGGCGGATCAGGGGCGTGCGCGCCGGCCGCCGGAGCCGCTCGCTCACCGTGCCGTCGGTGACCTCGGAGAGGTCGAGCACCCGGCTGCGCTGCTCGTAGCCGAGCGACTCGACCGAGCGGAACAGGCTGTAGGCCACGCCGACGCCCCACGAGCGCTCGATGGCGGGCGCGGTCACGAAGGTGCCCCGGCCCCGCTCGCGGCTGACCAGGCCCTCGTCCTGCAGCCGGCGGACCGCCTCGCGCGCGGTGTGCCGCGAGACCCCGTACTCGTCCATCAGCACGGCGTCGGTCGGGAAGCCCGCCGCGAACTCGCCGCTGCCGAGGCGGCCCCGCAGGTCGTCGAGGAGCTGGGCCCACAGCGGCATGGGGCTCGACCGGTCTATGCCACGCACAAGCCCCAATGTACGGACATCGGCTACGGCGGCGGGAAGATCCCCTGGCCCGGGGTCAGCACCCCGTCGGGGTCGAACCGGCGCTTGGCCCGCGCGAACGCGTCCCAGCGGCCGCCGAAGTGGTGCCGCCAGTCGGCTGCCGTCATGTCGGGCACGGCGCCGATGACGTAGCGCGTGCCCCCGCTGGCGACGGCCTCGTCGTAGAAGGCGCGGTTCTGCGCCAGCAGCCCGGTGATGTCGGGGTAGCCGGGGAACGGGAAGCGCAGCAGGTTGAGCTGGAAGGCCACCGGCTCGTCGGGCACGGCGAACAGGGGCCGGGTGATCGTGGTGGTGTCGACCGGGTACAGGCTCACGGGCCCGACCCCCATCTGGTCGGGCGTGAGCTGCGCCAGCAGCGACTCGACGACCCCGGCCGTGGCCGAGCCCGGCAGGAACAACGAGAGCCACGGCTTGGGCTGATCCCAGAAGCCGCCGGCCACGAGCTGGGCCACGAGCGGGTCGAGCCGGAAGGCCCAGTCGAGGTAGGGCTGGTCGACGACGACCGCCGCGGCGCGGTCGTCGAACAGGCCGGCCAGCAGCGCGTCCCGGTCGGGCTCGGCGGGCGGCGTGTAGTAGGTGGCGACCTCCATCATGAAGCGCCAGCCCCTCCCGTCCTGGCGGGGCTCGAGGTGCCCCTCCTGGTAGCTGAACCGGCCGTCCTGCATGACCGTGACCTGGTCGGCGAGGTAGGTCGCCAGGTCGTCGTAGACCAGGTTGAACACGAGCGCGTGCGTCTCGGCGGGGACCAGGCGCACCTTGGCCCGCACGATGAGCCCGCACTGACCGGCCCCGGCCAGCACGGCGTCGAACAGGTCGGGACGGCGGGCCCGTGAGCACGTGACGAGCTGCCCCCGGCCGGTGACCACCTGCAGCTCGACGACGTTGTCGGCCTGGGTACCGGCCCGCTGCATCGTGCCCCCGGTGCCGCCCACGCTGAGCGTGCCGCCGACGGACAGGTGCAGGAAGTCGGTGAGCACCGGCGGGGTGCGGCCGTCCGCGGCCGCGGCGCCGACGAGCTCGGCCCAGGTGACGCCCGCGTCGACGTCGGCCCACGTCTCACCGATGTGGTGGATCGTGGCCAGCGACCGGGCGTCGACCGCGATGCCGCCCGGCGCCGTGGCCTGGCCGTAGTTGGAGTGCGACTCGCGCACGTCCGGCGGGCCGCCCTGGCCGTTCACCGCGATGGCGAGGTCGTTGCGGCGGGCGTAGCCCACCATCTTCACCACGTCCCTGACCGACCCCGGCCGCAGCACCGCCCACGGCGACGCCGAGACCAGCCGACCGAAGTCGCCGGCGAAGGCGGCCAGCGTGTCGGGGTCCGTCGCCAGCACACCGTCGAGGCGCGGCACCGGGCGGGTGCCCGGCCGGCCGGCCTCGGCCGCCGTCACCCACCCGCCGCGCAGCGGGTTCCACCCCACCACCGCGGCGCCCGCCGCCAACCCCTGGAGCACCTTCCGGCGCGACAGCTCCGTCCGCATCCCGGTAGTTGTAGCTCACCGCGTGCGGGCCTGCGCACGCATCGACGTGCCCGTCGCCGCTCACCGGACACATCGGGGGCGGCCTGGCTCAGTTCCTTCTCGGTGGCTGCGGGACCTGATCCATCATGGAGTCGCCACGGAGGGGCCGGCCGTGGATGTCCGCCACACAGTGAGGAACGCCGTGGAACCGATCGTCGAGACCGATGCCGGTCGGGTGCGGGGGATCGCCGACGAGGGCGGTGCCGCGTTCCTCGGCATCCCGTTCGCCGCGCCGCCGGTGGGGCGGCACCGGCTGGCCGCGCCCGCTCCGGTCGAGCCCTGGTCGGGGGTGCGCGACGCCCGCGAGCACGGGCCGACGGCGGTGCAGCCCGAGCAGGGCTTTACGCTGATCCCCGAGCCGGTCGTCCCCGGCGACGACTGCCTCAACCTCAACGTGTTCACCCCCGACCCGGGCGCCGGCGGGCTGCCGGTGCTGGTGTGGATCCACGGCGGCGGGTTCGTGTCAGGGTGCAACCGCAGCCCCTGGTACCGGGGCTCGCGCTTCGCCCGAGACGGCGTCGTCGTGGTGGCGGTCAACTACCGCCTCGGCGTCGAGGGGTTCGCCGCCGTCGAGGGCGCGCCCCCCAACCGGGGCGTGCTCGACTGGCTGGCGGCGCTGGCGTGGGTGCAGCGCAACATCGCCGCGTTCGGCGGCGACCCGGCCCGTGTCACGGTGGGCGGCCAGTCCGCGGGGGCGGCGGCCGCGGTGACGCTCCTGACCATGCCCCGGGCCGGTGGCCTGTTCGACAGGGTGCTGGCGATGAGCGGCACGGCCGTGCTGTCCCGCAGCTACGACGAGGCGCTGGACGACACCCGGCGCGTGGCCGCAGAGCTGGGTGTGCCGGCGACGCGCGACGGGCTGGCCGGGGTGCAGGCCGCGCAGGTGATGACCACCGAGCGCCGGCTGGCCACCGAGCGTCGCGGGACGGCGGGCGGGCTGGCGGGCGGCGTGGCCGCGGGGCCGCTCGTCGACGGCGACCTGATCCCCGAGCGGCCGCTCGACGCCCTCGCCCACGGGGTGGGGGCCGACCGGGCACTGCTGCTGGGCACGACCGCGGAGGAGGTGAACCCGGCGCTCGCCCTCGCCGCCGACCGCGTCGACGAGGCGCGCCTGCGCCGCCGCCTGGCACGCATGGGGCTGGGCGACGGCGCGGCGCGGTCCTACCGCGACGACCTGCCCGCCGGCGCCGCCCCGTGGCAGGTGCTGGCCGCCGCCGTCACCGACCAGATCTTCCGGCTGCCGGCGGCCCGGACAGCCGACGCCCGGGCGGGGGCGGCAGCCGGCACCTTCGCCTACGAGTTCCGGTGGCGGTCGCCGGCCCTGGGCGGCGTGGGGGCCGCCCACTGCGTCGACCTGCCCTTCGCCTGGGACCTGCTCGACGCCGACCACGTCCCCGCGGTGCTGGGCGAGGCCCCGCCCGGGGCGCTCGCCGAGCGGATGCACCGCCACTGGGTCGACTTCGTCACGGCCGGCGACCCGGGCTGGCCGGCGTACGAGCCGGGGTCGCGGCGGGTCATGGCCCTCGACGACGAGAGCGAGGTGCTCGAGGACCCCCTGGCGGCGCGGCGCGCCATCTGGGACGGCGTCGACGGCGCCGGGTGACCGGTGTGCCCGCCGGCCGGGGGCGGGGCATCATCGGACCCATGGCCACGACGCTCACCGACCACCTGCCCGACCCGGGGGCGGCGGCGGGCGCCGACGCCGTGCTCGACGGGTTCACGACCTGGGTCGCCGCCCGCGGCCTGACGCTGTACCCGGCGCAGGAGGAGGCGGTGCTCGAGATCTGCTCGGGCGCCAACGTCGTGCTGGCCACGCCCACGGGCTCGGGGAAGTCGCTCGTGGCGCTGGCCGCCCACGCCGCCGCCATGGCCGAGGGGCGCCGCTCGTTCTACACCGCGCCGATCAAGGCGCTCGTGTCGGAGAAGTTCTTCGACCTCTGCCACGAGCTGGGGTCCGACAACGTGGGCATGCTCACCGGCGACGCCGCGGTCAACCCCGGCGCCCCGGTGATCTGCTGCACCGCGGAGATCCTGGCCAACCTGGCCCTGCGCGGCGGCGAGCGGGCCGACGTCGGCCAGGTGGTGATGGACGAGTTCCACTTCTACGCCGACCCTGACCGGGGCTGGGCGTGGCAGGTGCCGCTGCTCACGCTGCCGCAGGCCCAGTTCGTGCTCATGTCCGCCACGCTGGGCGACACCCGGCGCTTCGAGGCCGAGCTGACCGGGCGCACGGGCCGCCCCACCACGCTCGTCACCAGCGTCACCCGCCCGGTCCCGCTCGAGTACGAGTACCGCTCGACCGCCCTGCACGAGACCATCGCCACGCTGCTGGCCACCGACCGGGCGCCGGTCTACGTGGTGCACTTCACCCAGCAGGCGGCGGTCGAGCGGGCACAGTCGCTGATGAGCGTGAACGTGTGCACGCGGGCCGAGAAGGACGCCATCGCCGCGGCCATCGGCGAGTTCCGCTTCGGCCCCGGGTTCGGCCGCTCGCTGTCGCGGCTCGTGCGCCACGGCCTCGGCGTGCACCACGCGGGCATGCTGCCCAAGTACCGCCGCCTGGTCGAGCGCCTGGCCCAGGAGGGGCACCTCAAGGTGATCTGCGGCACCGACACGCTGGGGGTCGGCATCAACGTCCCGATCCGCACGGTGCTGTTCACCCAGCTGTGCAAATTCGACGGCAGCACGTCGCGGCTGCTGTCGGCACGCGAGTTCCACCAGATCGCCGGCCGGGCGGGCCGGGCGGGGTTCGACACGGTGGGCTACGCCTGGGCCCAGGCCCCCGACCACGTGATCGAGAACGAGAAGGCGCTGGCCAAGGCCGGCGACGACCCCCGCCGGCGGCGCAAGGTGGTGCGCCGCAAGCCGCCCGGTCGCGGGTTCGTGCCCTGGAACGAGGAGACGTTCGCCCGGCTGGCCGCCGCGCCGCCCGAGCCGCTGACGTCGAGCTTCGCCGTGTCGCACGCCATGTTGCTCAACGTGCTCGACCGCCCCGGCGACGGCTGCGGGGCGATGCGGTCGCTGCTGGTCGGCAACCACGATCCCCGGCCCGCACAGCGCCGCCACATCCGCCGTGCCATCGCCATCTACCGCTCGCTGCTGGGCGCGGGCGTGATCGAGCGGCTCGACGAGCCCGACGAGGACGACCGCCTGGTGCGGGTGACCGTCGACCTCCAGATCGACTTCGCGCTCAACCAGCCGCTGTCGCCCTTCGTGCTCGAAGCGGTGAGCCACCTCGACCCGGCCTCGCCCGACTACCCCCTCGACGTGCTGTCCGTCGTCGAGTCGGTGCTCGAGAACCCGACCGTGGTGCTCAACGCCCAGCTCGACCGGCTGCGGTCCGAGACGATCGCCCGGCTCAAGCGCGAGGGCGTCGAGTACGAGGAGCGCATGGCCGAGCTCGACAAGCTCGAGCACCCCAAGCCGCTGCGCGACGTCACCTACGAGCTGTTCAACGCCTACGCCGCCCGGCACCCGTGGGTGGTCGACCACACGATCCGGCCCAAGTCGGTGGCCCGCGACCTGTTCGAGCGGGCGATGACCTTCACCGACTACATCGGCCACTACGGGCTGGCCCGGTCCGAGGGCCTCGTGCTGCGCTACCTGACCGACGCCTACAAGGGCCTGGTGCAGAACGTGCCCGAGGACGCCAAGACCGACGCGCTGCTCGACCTGACCGAGTGGCTGGGCGAGCTGGTCCGACAGGTCGACTCCAGCCTGCTCGACGAGTGGGAGCAGCTCCGCCACCCGGACCCCGACGGCGGCCCCGCGGCCCGGGCCGAGGGCGGGATCGCCGACGCCGACCGACCGCACACGACGGCGGTGCCGCCACCGCCCCGGGGTGTCACGGCCAACGCGCGGGCCTTCCGGCTGATGGTGCGCAACGAGTTGTTCCTCTGGGTCGAGCTGCTGTCCCGGCGGGCGTACGCCGACCTGGCAGCCCGCCTGCCGGACCGGGAGTGGACGGCCGAGGCGCTGGCCGACGGGATGGCGCCCTACTGGGCCGAGCACGACGCGGTCGGCATCGGGCCCGGCGCCCGCAGCGGTGCGCTGCTCCAGGTGGTCGAGTCGCCGGACGGGTGGGTGGTGCGCCAGGCGCTCGACGACCCGGCGGGACACCGGGACTGGGCGGTCGAGGCCCGCGTCGACCTGGCGGCCTCCGACGACGAGGGCGGGCCCGTCATCTCGCTGCTGTCGATCGGGCCCGACGTGCCCGCCTCGGCGTGACGGGGCCGGCGCCCGGGCCGGGAGCGGCTCACGCCGTGGTGCGGGCGTCGGATCTGGCCGCGACGAGTTGGCGGCGGAGCGACGCGACGGTGTCGTCGCTCGTCCGGTAGCTGGTGATGCAGGCGCGGAGGGCTGGCCAGCCGTCGAGTGCGACCTGCGACAGCCAGGCGGTGCCGCCGGCGATCACGGCGTCGAGGATCGCGTGGAGGTGCGCCGACGACCGATCGGGCGCGACGGCGGGGTCGTCGAAGCAGACGATGGGCAGCGGGGTGTCGTTGCGCACCCGCCAGCCGTCGGCGCGCAACCCCGCGCGAAGCCGGTCGCCGAGGGCGACGTCGCGGTCGATCTGGGCGGCGACGCCCTCCCGCCCGCTGGCGGCGAGCGCGAGGAACACCTTGAGCCCCGTGCACCGCCGCGACCACTGCAGCCCGCTGAGGTAGGGGTCCACGGCGTCGCCGCTGGGCATGTAGCCGGCGTCGACGGCGAACGCCTGGCGGAGCGCGGCCGCGTGCGGGGTGAGCAGGACGCCGGCGCCCATGGGTGCCGACAGCCACTTGTGGGCGTCGACGGTGACCGAGTCGGCCGCGGCGATGCCGTCGAGCAGGTGGCGGTGGCGGTCGGAGAGCGCGACGGCTCCGGCCCAGGCGGCATCGACGTGGAGGTGCAGGCGCTGCTCGGCGGTGAGCGCGGCCAGTGCGGCGAGGGGATCGATGGCGCCGCCGCTCGTGGTGCCCGCGGTGGCGACGACGAGGAAGGGCGCCGATCCGGCGGCGCGGTCGGCGGCGACCGTGCGCTCCAGCGCGCCGACGTCGAGCCGGTGGTTGCCGTCGACCGGGATGCTGCGCACGGCCGACGCGCCGAGGCCGATCGCCCGGGCCAGCTTGGCGGTGCTGTGGTGCGCTTCGGTCGAGGCGTACAGCAGCGGACGGTGCGCGAGACCGTGCACGCCGTCGGCCGCCACCGAGGGGAAGGCGCGGTGCAGGCCGGTCAGCAGGCCGAGCAGGTTCGCCTCGCTGCCCCCGGACGCGAACTGGCCGACCGAGCCCGGCGGGAGGCCCATGCGGTCGATCAGCAGGTCGGTGACGGCGCTCTCGATCGCGGCGGCGGCAGGCGCATGGGACCGCACCGCGAGCTGCGGGTTGAACGATGCGGCCAGTGCGTCACCGATCACGCCCATGAACGTCGGGGCCGGGTTGAACAGCCCGAGGTAGCCCGGGTGCCCGGTGTGGACGATGCCGTCCCGGAGGATGGACTCGACGGCGCCCACGAGCTCGACGGGATCGGTGCCGTGCTCGAGGTCGATGGCGCGCACGCGGGCCACCGCGCCGTCGACCACGTCGCCGGCGGGCACGACCGGCAGGTCGGCCATGCCGTCGAAGTGGTCCGCCACTGTGCGGTGCAGCCGGTCGAGCACGGCGTCACGCTCGGCCGGATCGAGGTCGAGGCTCGTCGGCCGGGCCGGCGCCCACGGGCGCCCCGCACCGGAGTCGTCGACGGAGGGCATCGGCCCTCGACGGTAACGACGCGGTCCGTGACCCGCGCCGGCGCCGGCCCCGCTGGCAGGATCCGGTCGCCATCTGGCAGGGCCCACGTGGTCGGCCCGATGGCGCGGCCCGCAGTGCGTCAGTTGCCGAAGTCCCAGCCCTTGTCGAGCGCCCGGTAGCGGTTGAGCACGTTCTTGGCCATGAGGATGCGGTGCACCTCGTCGGGGCCGTCGGCCAGCCGCAATGTGCGGGCGCCCTGGTACATGGCGGCGAGCGGCAGGTCGCCGGTGACCCCCGCGGCGCCCCACACCTGGATCGCCCGGTCGACGACCCGGTGGAAGGCGGCGGGCACGAACACCTTGATCGCCGAGATGTCGGTCCGGGCGTCCTGACCGGCCGCCATCTTCTCGGCGCAGTTGATGGTCATGAGCCGGGCCGACTGGACGTCCATGTACGAGTCGGCGATGAACCCCTGGATGAACTGCTTGGTCTCGAGCGGGCCGCCGTGCACCTCACGGGTGAGCGACCGCTCGACCATCAGGTCGAACGCCCGCCACATGGCCCCCAGCGAGTTCATGCAGTGGTACACCCGACCGGCGCCCAGGCGGTCCTGGGCCGCCTGGTGGCCCGAGCCGCGGGCGCCCAGGGCGTTGTCGAGCGGCACCCGCACGTCGTCGTAGATGATCTCGCAGTGGTCGCTCTCACGGCCCCACACGTTGATGCCGCGCACGATGGTGACGCCCGGGGTGTCGGACGGGACGATGATCTGGGTCATGGCGGCGTTGCGATCGGCCCCGCCCTCGACGTCCTCGGTGCGGCACATGACGATGAAGAAGTCGGCCCGCTTGCCGTTCGAGGTGAACCACTTGTGGCCGTTGACGACCCACTCGTCGCCGTCGCGCCGCGCCGTGGTCTTCAGCGACCGGGGGTCGGAGCCGGGCTGGTCGGGCTCGGTCATCGAGAAGCCCGACTGCATGGTGCCCTCGATGAGCGGCAGCAGCCAGCGCTGCTTCTGCTCGTCGGTGCCGTACTTGACCAGGATCGACTGGTTCCCCGAGTTGGGCGCGACCACGCCGAACAGCGTCGACGCCCCGACCGCGTAGGCCAGCACCTCGTACATGTAGGCCAGCTCGAGGAAGTCGAGGCCGGCCCCGCCGTACTCGGCGGGCAGGTGAGGCGCCCACAGGCCGGCCTGGCGCACCTTGTCCTGCACCCGGGCCCGCAGCATGCGGGACTGCTCGCGGTCGCTGTCGGTGAGGTGCATGCCCGCCCGGGTCTCGGCCCACAGCATGTTCTCGTCGGGCAGGATGTCGCGGTTGACGATCTCGGCGGTGAGCGCCCGGATCTCGTTGATCCGGTCCGACACCGTGGGAATCGGCTGGACGTTCATCTGCAGCACGGCGCGCTCCTCGTGACGGTCCACAGTTGATGCGACCGCATCAACATCTGGCGCGTGCGCATGGTAGGGCGTGGCAGAGTGGCCGTGTGACCCACGTGTCGTTCGCCCGGCGCCTGACCGACCTCGCCGACGCCGATCCCTCCCGGCCCGCCATCTCGTGCGGCGAGAGCCAGCTCGCCCGGCTCGAGCTCGACGGCGCGGCCAACGCCCTGGCACGCGACCTCGCCGCCCGCGGGGTGTCCGTGGGCGACATGGTGACGGTCGCGCTGCCCAACTCGGTCGACTGGTTCGTGGCCGTGGCCGCCGCCTGGAAGCTGGGGGCCGTCCCCCAGCCCGTGAGCGCCCGGCTGCCGGTCCGCGAGCTGCAGGCCATCGTCGACCTCGCCGACCCCAAGGTCGTCGTCGGCGGCCCGCCCGAGGCCGCTGGCGACCGCCCGTGGCTGCCCGAGGGCCATCGCCCACCGCCGGGCACCGACACCACACCGCTGCCCGACGCCGTGTCGCCCGCCTGGAAGGCGCCCACCTCGGGCGGGTCGACCGGCCGGCCCAAGCTGATCGTGTCGGGCGACCGCAGCGTGGTCGATCCCGACGGCCCGGTGCCGCTGCGCATGCGCCCCGACGGCTGCCTGGTCATGCCCGGCCCGCTGTACCACAACGGCCCGATCGTGTGGTCGTGCCAGGCCCTGCTGTGGGGCAACCACGTGGTGGTGCTGCCCCGGTTCGACGCCGAGGCCACCCTGGCGGCCGTCGAGGCCAACGGCGCGGATGTCGTCTACCTCGTGCCCACCATGATGAAGCGGATCTGGCGGCTGCCCGCCGAGGTGCGCGACCGCTACGACCTGTCGTCGCTGCACACGGTCTGGCACCTGGCCGAGCCCTGCCCGCCCTGGCTCAAGGAGGCGTGGATCGACTGGCTGGGCCCTGACCGCGTCGTCGAGCTGTACGCCGGCACCGAGGCGCAGGTCGCCACCGTCATCACCGGGTCGGAGTGGCTCGAGCACCGCGGCTCGGTGGGCCGGCCGGTGGCCGGCGAGGTCATGATCTGCGACGCCGACGGCGTCGAGGTGCCGCCGGGCACCGAGGGCGAGGTGTGGCTGCGCAGCGGTCGGGACCGGCCCACCTACCGCTACGTGGGCGCCGAGCCCCGCCGGCGCGACGGCGGCTGGGAGTCGCTGGGCGACCACGGCCACGTCGACGAGGACGGCTACCTGTACCTGGGCGACCGCCTCCAGGACATGATCCTGGTCGGCGGGGCCAACGTGTACCCGGCCGAGGTCGAGGCCGCGCTGGCCGAGCACCCCGCCGTGCGCAGCGTTGTCGTCATCGGCCTGCCCGACGACGACACCGGCAACCGGGTGCACGCGATCGTCGAGGCCGACCCCGCCGAGGCGCCCGCGGCCGACCTGCTCGCCTTCGCAGGCGGGCGGCTCGCCCGCTACAAGCTGCCCCGCACGGTCGAGCACGTCGACCACGTGCTGCGCGACGACGCCGGCAAGGTGCGCCGCAGCGAGCTGCGCCGCCAGCGGCTCGGGTAGCCGGCGGTCAGGCCCGGGCGCGCCGGGCCCCGGCGACCTCGGGCGCTCGGGCCGGGCGGGCACGGGGTGCGAGGACCCGCACGAGCGTCAGGAACACCACGGTGGCTGCGGCGAGGTCGACCGCCACCACGGCGAGCGGGTTGCCGGCGTCGGTGCCGGCGAGGACGAAGTGCAGGGTGGCGGCCCAGAACAGCACGAAGCTGGCGAGGTGGACGCGGCGCCAGAGCCGGCGGGGCAAGCGCCGCATCAGCAGCGAGGTGATCTCGACCGCCGCCAGCAGCTGCAGCGACACGACGCCGAGCGCGACCGGGCCGGGCCGCCACGACGACGCGAACGGGACGAGGAGGTCGACGAGGTCGAACGAGACGTAGCTGTCGGCAACGAGCCCGGCCAGGTGCAGGCCGGTGAAGGCGACTGCGGCGCCGCCCAGGAAGCGGTGCAGGTCGCTGAGCCAGGCGGGGGTCGGGCGGCGCCGGGCCAGCCGCGTGCTGAGCACCAGGCCCCCGGCGACGGCTGCGAACAGCAGCGCCCACGCCACGATCCCCGTCGCCCGCGCCACGTACCACCAGACCTGCGTGCTCACGACAGCACCGCCGCCAGGCCGGGGGTGGCGTGACGTTCGCCGTCGGCGGTGACCACGAGGGCGTGGACGTCGGAGTACCCGTCGAGACCGGCGGGGCCGGACAGGTGGAGCGCCGTGGCGACCACCTCGGCCCACCACGCCTCGCCGGCCACGACGGTGGCGGCGACGACGGCCGACGCGGCCGGGCGTCCGGTCGCGGGGTCGATCAGGTGGTGCGCCTCACCGCCTGCGGTGCGCCACCGGCGGCGCAACGGGCTGCTGGTGGCCACACCGCCGCCCGGCACCGCCCCTCGCATCAGCGCACCTGCGGGGCCCCGGGGATCGTCGACGGCGACGGTCCATCCGCCACCGGTCGGGGGCGTGCCGGCGGCCCGGAGGTCGCCGCCCAGCGCGACGAGCGCACCCGCCGCGCCCGCGGCGAGGAGCGTGGCGACGACCAGGTCCGCCGCCAGGCCCTTCCCGATGCCGCCGGGGTCGAACACCGTCCCGGCGGGGAGGGTGACCGCGGGCAGCCACGGGTCGAGCAACATGCAGCCCAGGCCGGGCGCGGGCCCGGCGGCCTCCGCCCCGGGCGGTCGGGTGGGCGCCGTCCCCTCCGGGGCGCGGGCGACCACCTCGGACAGGTCGGCGTCGTACCCGTGGGCCACGAGCGAAGCGCCGACGGTCGGGTCGAACAGGCCGGCGGTGCCCCGCCAGCCTTCGGCGGCCCGCCGGTACAGCGTCAGCGTGTCGGCCGACACGGGCACGGCGCGGCCCGCACCCTGGTTGACCGCCGACACCTCGCTGTCGGGCAGGAAGCGGCTCCAGCGGCGCTCGAGGTCGTCGACCCGGCGCCATCCCACCCGCATCAGGTGGTCCGATCGCCCACGGTCGGCGACGACGACCATGTGGGCGTCGGATCCCATCGCCGGGCGGCGTGCCTCGACCACGAGCGGTGCGGGCACCTCGCCGGCCGCCATCGTCAGCTCGCGCTGCTCGTGGCGACCGGCGGGGCGGGCGACCGGGTGACAGGAGGCGGCGGCACCCGTGTCGCGGTGGCGGGGGCGTCGGCGGGCGACGGCTGTACCGCGACGGCCGGGGCGACGGGCGCCGGGCCGGTGCCGGGCGCGGCGGCCCGGGCCATGGCGGACGCCATCACCGCGGCGGCGCTGACGCTGACCGCGACGGTCAGCAGGCGCGCCCCGGTGGCGGCATGGGGCCGCCGGGCACGGTGGCCGCGCCGATCAGTCGTCATCGTCGGCGCCCTCGTACTCGTGCTCGTCGTCGTGCCGGTCCTCGTACCGGTCGTCGTCCTCGTTCCGGTCGTCGTCCTCGTACCGGTCGTCGTCTGGCGTGCCGACGGGGTCGTCCACCTGGACCGGCGCCCCGGGCGGCTCGCTCGACGTGGCGATCGGGCTGACACGGCCCACACCGTCGTCGCCGCCGGCGTCGACCAGCTGGGTGTTGAGGCTGATGGCGGCGGCGCCCGCCAGCAGCGTGAGCGAGGTGGCGGCGGCCGCCACGATGGCTGTACGTCGTTCCATGGCGTCGACGGTACGGAGGGGCCGGTGAGGCGCCGGTCAGGCCGAGGTGAGCGCCGGGTTAAGGTCCTGCGACACGACGCCGGGCCGGGCCAACCGCACGGTCGCGTCGAGGCCGCACCCGTCGGGCCCGGGCGCCAGCACGGCGTCGCCGCCACAGGCCCGCGCCAGTTGCCGCACGATGGCCAGGCCCAGCCCGAAGCCGGGCCCCGGCGCGCCGGCAGGGCGCCAGAAGCGCTCGAAGGCGTGGGCCCGCGCCTCGGGCGGCAGGCCGGGGCCCCGGTCGACGACGTGCAGCTCGACCCACCGGTCGCTGGTCGACACGGCGACGGTGACCGGCGACCCGGCCGGCGCCGCCTCGATGGCGTTGGAGACGAGGTTGTCGAGGATCTGCTCCAGCGCCCCGGCGGCGGCGCGCACGGGCACGGGCCCCGGCACGTCGACGCCGAGGTCGATGCCGTGGTCGCCGGCCACCGGCCGCCAGGCGTCGGCCCGCCCGGCGACGACGGCGGCGAGGTCGACGGTGCCGCACTCGGGGGTCGCCGCGTCGGTGCGCGCCAGCACCAGCAGCGACTGCACGAGCTGGCCCAGCCGGGTCGCCTCGGCCAACGCTGCTGCCAGGTCGGCGTGGGCGGCCGGGGGCACGGACGTCTCCAGCATCTCCAGCCGCAGCCGCAGCGCGGTCAGCGGCGTGCGCAGCTGGTGCGAAGCGTCGGCGACGAACCGGTGCTGGGCGTCGACGAGCACCCCCAGCCGCTCGGCCGTCCGGTTGAGGGTGTCGGCCAGCGCCCGCAGCTCAGGGGCTCCCTCCCGGACGTCCGCCCGGGCGGACAGGTCGCCGGCCGCCATCCGGGCGGCCGCGTCCCGCAGGTGCCGGACCGGACGGCTGACGCTGCGCGCCAGCACCATCCCGACCGCGGCCACCAGCACCAGCACCAGCACCGACAGCGCGCCGAGCCGCAGCCACGTGGACCGGACCCGGGCGTCGAGGGTCGAGGTGGGGTAGGTGACCCGCACGGCGCCGTGGACGATGCCCGCCGAGGCGACGGGCACGGTCACGTACATCAGGTTCGTGCCCAGCGTCTCGGAGCTGCGGCTGCCGCTCGTGCGCCGGCCGTCGAGCGCCGCCGCGATCTCGGGACGGGTCGAGAAGTCGCGGGGCACCGCCGCCCCCGGGTCGGAGTCGGCCACGCTGATGCCATCGGTGCCGACCACCACGATGCGCCCGCCGGTGCCGGCGTAGTCGCGCAGGACGTCGTCGACCGTCGGCGCCACCCCGGCCTCCAGGGCGTCCTCGACGAGCGACGCCACCGCCTGCGCGTCGCGCTCGATGTCGAAGACCAGGCGGTCGCGCTCGCGCGACGCGAAGGTGAGCCCCAGGGGGATCACCACGACGGCCAGGGCGAACGCCGTGATGGTCAGGTAGGTGGCGAGGAGGCGGCGGGCCACGGCGGGCTCATCCCGGAGGGTCGAGCCGGTACCCGACACCCCGCAGCGTGGTGATCCATTCGTGGTCCCCCCGCCCGCGCAGCTTGCGGCGCAGCGCGGCGACGTGGACGTCGAGCGTCTTGGTCGGCCCCCACCAGTTCTCGTCCCAGACCCGGGCGATGATGTCCTCGCGGGTGCGCACCTGCGAGGGCTCCTCGGCCAGGTAGGCCAGCAGGTCGTACTCCTTGGGCGTCAGGTCGACCTCGGCGTCCCCGAGCCACACGCGCCGGGCCGGGCGGTCGAGGACCAGAGGGCCGAGCGCCTGTCTGCTGCCTGCCGGCGAGCGGTCGCCGGTGCGGCGCCGGACGGCCCGGATCCGGGCGACGAGCTCACGGAAGCCGAACGGCTTGACCACGTAGTCGTCGGCCCCGATCTCGAGGAGGAGCACGCGGTCGACCTCGTCGGCCCGGGCCGACACGACGATGATCGGCACCCCGGAGCGCTGGCGGAGCCGGCGGCACACCTCGCGACCGTCCAGGTCGGGCAGTCCCAGGTCGAGCAGCACGAGATCGGCGCCGCCGGCCGCGAGCGCCTCGGCGCCCGTGGCGGCCCGGGTGACCGCGTACCCCTCGCGGGTCAGGCCCTCGACCAGCGGGTCCGCGATCGAGTCGTCGTCCTCGACGACGAGCAGCCGGCCGCCCCGGGCGGAGCCGAGCCCGTCCGCGTGCCCGTTCGGGTGCACCGTGTCGCTGGTCACCACTCCCACGATGCCCGTGCCCGGGCACGCCGGCCACGGTCGAAGGTCCCGAAGCTGGCCGCCGGCGGGACCTTGGCCTCTGCCCTGGCGGTGGCAGGCTGGGGACGATGATGACGTGGCAGTCGCTTTGCACCCTCCCCGCCGCCGGGTGATGCTGTCGATCGTTGCCGTCGTGGCGATGGTCGCCGTCGCCGTCGGCCTGCTCTACCACGACCAGATCTACCGCTACCTCACCCACACCAAGGGCAGCCCCACGGAGACGGTGGCCTGGCAGCCCTTCCCGGGCGACGAGGCGCCGGAGCTGCATCTGGCCGTGGTCGGCGACGTGGGCGACGGCGGGAAGCGCATCGACGCCACCGGCGCCGCCGTCGCCCGGCTCGACCAGCGGCTGCCCCTCGACGGGCTCGTGGTCGGCGGTGACAACGTGTACCCGGCGGGCAACCCGGCCGGCCTGTCCGGCACGGTGTTCGAGCCGTTCGGTCCGGTGCTCGACCACGCCCCGCTGTACGCGGTGCTGGGCAACCACGACGTCAAGCGCGACAACGCCGCCGGGCAGGTGGCGGCGTTGGGCATGCCGGGGCGGTGGTGGGCCGAGCACCTCGGCGACGTCCTGCTGGTGGGGCTCGACTCGAACGTGGTCGACGACCCCGACCAGCGGGCCTGGCTCGAGGAGACGCTCGCGTCGGCCACCGAGCGCTGGCGCATCGTGGTGGTGCACCACCCGCCCTACTCGGCCGGCTACCAGGGGTCGAGCGAGGACGTGCGGGCCGCCTTCTCGCCGCTGTTCGAGCGGTACGGGGTCCAGCTCGTGCTGTCGGGGCACGACCACGACTACCAGCGCAGCGTGCCCGTCGGTGGCGTGACCTACGTGGTCACGGGCGGCGCGTCGGGCACGCGCCGCACCGGCGAGGACGACTTCACGGCCGAGTCGTTCTCGTGGCACCACTTCACCGAGGTCGCCGTGTTCCGCGACCGGATCGTGGTCCGCGCGATCAACCAGGACCTGCGGGTCGCCGACGAGGCGGCGATCCAGGGCTGAGCCCGCCCAGGGCGTGCGGTCCGCTGGGGCGCTGGAAAGATCGTCCCCGCTGAGCGACCCTGGTGGCATGACGAGGCGCCGGGTCGTGGTGGTCGTCTCCCTGGCGGCCTTCGTCGGGGGTGCCGTCGTGGTGCGGCGCGCCGGCACGACGGCTGCCGAGCAGCGCTGCTTCGCGCTGCTGAACGGCCTGTCCCACCGGGCGCACGCCCTGGTGTGGGCGCCCATGCAGCTCGGCAGCCTGGGCGGGCCGCTGGCCGTGGGGGCGGCGTTGCGGGCGACCGGCCGGCGGCGCGTGGGTGACCGCGTGGCGGCCGTCGGGGTGGTCACCTGGGTCGCAGCCCGCGCCGTCAAGCCGCTGGCCCGCCGGTCGCGCCCTGCCCACGCCATCCCCGCGACCCGCATCCTGGGCTCGGCCCAGCGGGGCCTGGGCTACCCGTCCGGCCACGCGGCCGTCGCCGCCGCGGTGGCGGCGGTGGCGGCGCCGCACCTGCCGAGGCAATGGCGCCCCGCCGCCTGGGCGGCCGCGCTGGCCGTCGGCCCCATGCGGGCCTACGTCGGCGCCCACCTGCCGCTCGACGTCGTCGGCGGCGCCGCGCTCGGCATCGCCATCGGCACCGCGGCCGCCGGCCCGGGCGACGGCGCCGTGGGCCTCGCGAGGCGATGACGCTCGCCGAGCGACGTCGGAGGACATAACCGTCGGGGGCCGACCCCGATTGCCTCGGGAGCTCCGGACCGACCGCCGGTGCCTCGTAGGGCCCTCACGGGTCGAGGGTGATGCCCAGGTCGTCGTGCAGCTCCTGGCGGAGCTGGCGGCGCGGGTAGAGCTGGACCGCCTGCTGGAGCTCGGCGACCAGGGCGATGTGGGGGCCGCGGGCGAAGTCGAACTCGTAGACCACGCAGCCGTCCGCGAACACGTCGTAGAAGCGGCCCGTGTAGCGCGACGACACCGACGACACCGCCAGGTACGTCCGGACACCCTCGTCGCGCGGGGCCACCGGCAGAGCGGGGCCCACCTCGCAGCCCGCGACCAGCTCGACGTCGACGGCGCGGTCGGCCCGGTCGGAGCGCAGCGAGAAGCGGGCCCCGTCCTCGTCGACCTCGAACGACTCGAACGTCCAGCCCGGCGGCAGGGTGGCGACGCACGGCAGGTAGGCGGCGCCGGGCACCGACTGGGCGACGATGCCCAGCCGCTGGCCGGGTTCGCAACGGGGCATGGCGGCCTCGGCGTCGGCGCACGCGGCGGCCGCGGCCACCAGGCCGGCGAGCGCGGCCGTGGGCCACCGCCGGGCCCTCATGCCAGCCCCGCCAGGCGCAGGTTGACCGCCACCAGCACGACGACGAGGACGGCTCCGGCGGCGACGCTGAGGGTGAGCGCCGCCCGTCGCAGGCTCCACCGCTGGATCGCGACCGGCGGCGCGGGTGGGGCGAGGGCCCGGAAGCGGGCGGGCAGGTCGCGCCCGTCGGCCCGCAGCAGCGAGCGGAGCTGCGACGGGACGGTCACGCCCCGCGTCGCCGCGAAGGCCTCGCCGATCTCGCCCGGCGTGAACAGCGCCAGCGCCCGCTCGTAGACCCGCTCGGGGGTCGAGCACAGCCCGAGGGTCAGCATCATGTTGGCCAGGTCGACCGCCTGCCGCCACGGGGTCGGGCGCAACTCGGCGAACGCGACGTCGATCAGCAGCACGCGGCCGTCGCACTCGAGCACGTTGCCCGGCTTGATGTCGCGGTGCGCCAGGCCCGTGTCCCACATGCGCCGCACGGCGGCCAGCGCACCGTCGATGACGTCGTCGCCGATGTCGCCGCACTCGGTGATGTGGCGGGCCCCGGTTAGGAACTCGGTGAGCACGAGGTACTCGCGGTCGGGCGTGATCTCGACGATCCCGTACGGCTCGGGGCTGGGCAGGCCGGCATCGTGGAAGACGCGCAGCATGTGGTCCTCGTACTGGACCAGCCGTCGCACGGTGTTGAACGGCCGCTCGTCCTCGAGCCGGCCGTAGCGCACCGTCCGGGCGAGCTTGTACCAGCGGTCCGACCACAGGTGGGTGGAGGCGTAGAGCTTGCCGAAAAGATGGCGATCCGGCCCGCCGGCCGCCCGGTGATCGCCGTCGCGGTCGTCCCGGCCGTCGTCGGTCGTCAGGCGCAGTGGTGTCGAGCCCGCCGAGCTGCCCAGGCGGAACGGCTCGACGCTGGTGACCGCGATCCCCGCCTGCGTGGCGAGCGCGCTGCAGATGGCCTCACCCCGCCGGCCGCCGACGTCGAGGTGGGCGCGCACCCCCCGCCGGTAGGTCACGGGGAACGCCTCTTCGGGCGTCACCAGGCGGAAGGCGAGCACGGGCACCGCCGCGCCGGTCACCAGCGCCGCTGCCACGTCGGACGGGTGGTCGACCGCGAGGACCAGGCGGGCCGCCGCCACCAGGCCCACGGCGACGACCGCCACCCACACCGCCCGCCTGCGCCAGCGACCCGGTGGCGCCAGCGTGAGGACGACGGCCGTCAGCGCCACCGCCAGGTTGGCGACCGGGATCGAGGGGTGGGCGTAGCCGTCCCACGGGCCCGCGATGGTCACGCCCGTGGGCCGCATCCGCCCCAGCCACACCGACACCAGCTCGTTGGTCAGCGGGACCACCAGCAGCACGGCCAGCACGACGAGCAGGTGCTGGAACCGGCGCACGGCGATCAGCACCAGCAGGGTGGTCCACGCCACGATCCGGAAGGTCCACAGCGACCCGAGGTCGGCGACGTGGCGGGCGAGGTCGGCGACCGTGTCGTTGCGCAGCCGGCCGAGCGCGTCGAGCACGGCGACGTCGGCGGCGGTGACGGCGCGCGTGCCCACCTGGGTGGCCAGCGCCACCCAGACGAGCGCCACCAGGGCGCAGGCCAGCAGCGAGAGGCGGCTGCCCGGGCTGACCGGTCGGGGCAGCGGCGGGGGCTCGCCGGACGGTCGCCGCCGGGGGAGTGGGGCCGTGTGGTCCGCAGCGCGATCGAGCGTCATGCACCTCGTTCCCGTCGGCTGTCGCCGCGGTAATGCTAGGAGCGTGGGCACGCCCGACGCGTCACCGCTGCGGCGCGCCGCCCGGCTCGTCGCCGCGGTGGGCCTGCTCGCCGCGGCCTGCGGCGACGGCCGGACCGGCGACGACGCCGGGCCCCCGCCGGGCCTCGGGGTGGCGTCGTTCAACTTCGCCGAGAGCCGGCTGGTGGCCGAGATCTACGCCCAGGCGCTCGAAGGCGAGGGCATCCAGGTACGGCGCGAGCTCGACCTGGGCCCCCGCGAGCTGGTGCAGCCCGCGCTGCGCCAGGGGCTCGTCGACGTCGTGCCCGAGTACCTGGGCTCGGCGCTGACCAGCGTCGACCCGGCGGCCGAGGTCGACCCCTCGGTACCAGCCGACGTCCGGCGCCACCTCGACGCGGCGGTCGATCCCTGGGGCCTGCGGGTGCTCGAGCCGTCGGCGGCCCAGAACCAGAACGGGCTGGCGGTCACCCGGGCGACGGCCGAGCGCCTGGACCTCGAGGTCACGAGCGACCTGCGGGGCGCCGCCGCGGAGCTGACGATCGGCGGGCCGCCGGAGTGCCCCGACCGCCCCTACTGCCTTCCCGGACTGGCCGAGGCGTACGGGCTGACGTTCGCCGAGTTCCGGCCGCTCGCCGACCAGGCGTACGTCCGCCAGGCCCTCGCCGACCGCGTGATCGACGTGGGGGTGCTGTTCACCACCGACGGGGCGCTCGCCGGGGGCGACCTCGTGCTGCTGGGCGACGACCGGGGGCTGCAACCGGCCGAGAACCTGGTGCCCATGGTGCGGGCCGAGGCGCTGGCGGCACCGGGCGGCGACCGGGTGGCGGCGACCCTCGACGCGGTGTCCGGCCACCTCACGACCGCCAACCTGCGGTTCCTCAACTGGCGGGTGTCGGTCGCCGGCAACGACCCCGCCGACGAGGCGCACGCGTGGCTGGTCCGCCAGGGCCTGGTCGAGCGGTGAGCCCCCCGGGGGCCGGTCACGTCCCCCACGCGGCGGCCGCGGCCGCTTCGAGCCGGGCCGCGGCGCCGGCCACGTCGGGCGGGTCGGCGGGGTCGGCGACGAGGTCGCGCAGGATCGCCCACATGCCGCTGCCCGTCGTGCCGCCGAACTCGACGGGCTGCAGGTCGGAGAGGTCGAACCGGAACCCGTCGCCGGCCTCGAGCAGGGCGCGGGCGATGTCGCGGGTCCGGTCGTCGGGGTAGACGCTCAGGTCGACGTCTTCGTTGGGTGAGAGGAAGCCGCCGCGGGCCGCCCAGATCTCACCGGCCTCCGCGGTGGCCAGGAACCGGACCAGCTCCTCGCCGGCGGGCTGCGGGCGCATGAGCACGGCGGCGTCGCCGCCGCCGACCACGAGGCGCCCGCCGGCCTGCCGTTCGGGGAACGGCATCACGTCGACGTCGACGCCCAGCTCGGCCTCGCCGGCACCGGCCACGACGCCCGGCACGAAGTCGCCCTCGACGATCATCCCGGCTGCCGGGTCGGGCGCGAACACCGCGGCGGCCGCGTCGGGCAACCGCCACCCGAGCGCACCCTCCGGGCCGCCGGCCAGGTGCTGCGGGGCGAGCAGGTCGGCGAAGAGCGCCAGCGTCGCCACCACGGTGCTGTCGGTCCAGGAGACGCGGCGGTCGGCCAGCGCGTCGTAGCGCTCCGGACCGGCGACACGCAGGTAGAGGTTCTCGAACAGGTCGGTGAGCACCCACGAGTCCTCCGGGGCGGCCGCCACGGCGAACGGGGGCGTGCCCGACGCCGCGAGCGCGTCGGCGACCTCGCCCAGCCGGTCGAGATCGGTGGGCGGTACCACCCCGGCCCGCTCGAACGCTCCGAGGCTGTACCACACCAGGCTCTTGTTGGCGGCCTTGAACCACACGCCGTACATGTCGCCGTCGACCGTCGCCAGGCGACGCCAGGGCGCACCGAAGCGGTCGCCGACCTCGGCGGCGAGCGCGTCGCCCAGGGGGTGGATGGCGCCGTCGCGGGCGTAGCGCTGGAGCAGCCCCGGCTGGGGGAGCACGGCGACGTCGGGCACGTCGCCGCCGGCGATCCGGTCGTCGAGCACGGCGCCGATGTCGCGTCCCTCGGTCGAGGTGAGCACGACCGAGGCGCCGGTGCGAGCCTCGAAGGCGTCGAGCACGTGCTCGAAGGCCTCGGCCTCTGCGTCCTGCCAGACGGCCACGACCTCGATCGTCGAGCCGGACAGGTCGAGCCAGCCGTCGTCGTCGGTCGCGCACCCGGGAACGAGGGCCAGAGCGAGCACGGCGACCGCGACTGCCCGCAAGCGCGCCCACCGGTTCGCCACGGGGACCTCCAGGGTCGGCCGGCTCCACCGGCATTCTGCCACGGCGGGTGGGACGATCGGCACTTGCCCCACGGCGCCGGCAGGGGCACGGTGGGTGCGGTACGGGCGCGCCGCTGCCGGCCGAGGAGGTCCGCATGGAACCGACGATCGACCAGGTGACCGACCAGCCTCCCTCCGTGGCCGCCGCGGCGGCGACGCGGGGCGCGACGAAGATCTACGGGGAGGGCACGACGGCGGTGCACGCGCTGGACGACGTGACCGTCGCCTTCGAGTCGGCCCGGTTCACGGCCATCATGGGCCCGTCGGGCTCCGGTAAGTCGACGCTGCTCCACTGCGTCGCCGGGCTCGACACGCTGACCTCCGGCACTGCCTGGATCGGCGACACCGAGCTGGGCACCCTCGACGACACGGCGCTGACGCTGCTGCGCCGCGAGCGGGTGGGCTTCGTGTTCCAGGCGTTCAACCTGGTGCCGACGCTGACCGCCGAGGAGAACATCACCCTGCCACTCGCCCTCGCGGGCCGGAAGGGCGACAAGGACTGGATCGGCGAGGTGGCGACCACGCTGGGTCTGGCCCAGCGGCTCCGCCACCGCCCGAGCGAGATGTCGGGCGGCGAGCAGCAGCGGGTCGCGGTGGCGCGGGCCCTGGCCAGCCGGCCCGAGATCATCTTCGCCGACGAGCCGACCGGCAACCTCGATTCGCGGGCGGGCGGCGAGGTGCTGCGCTTCCTGCGGCAGGCGGTCGACGACCTCGGCCAGACCATCGTGATGGTGACCCACGACCCGGGGGCGGCCAGCCAGGCCGACCGCATCGTGTTCCTGGCGGACGGCCGGGTCGTCGACGAGATGCTGCAGCCGACGGCCGAGCGGGTGCTCGACCGCATGAAGCGGTTCGGGGACTGACGTGCTGCTGACGGCGATCCGCAACCTGCTGGCCCACAAGCTGCGGCTCTTGACCACGGGACTGGCGGTGATGATCGGCGTGGCCTTCATGGCCGGCACGCTCGTGCTCACCGACACGATCCAGAAGACCTTCGACGACCTCTTCACCGACGCCTTCGAGAACACCGACGCCCTGGTGCGCGCCGAGGCGTCGTTCGACGACCCCAACGGCTTCGGCGAGCTGCGCGGCCGCATCGACGCCTCGCTGCTCGACGAGGTCGAAGACGTCGACGGCGTCGCCCTGGCGGCCGGCGACGTGTGGGGCTTCGCGCAGGCGGTCGACCGCGACGGCGATCCCATCGGCAACCCCGGCGCCGGTTCCCCCACCTTCGGCACCAACTGGACGGCGAGCGAGCTGAACACGTGGACCCTCGTCGAGGGCGACCCGCCCCGCGGTGACGAGCAGGTCGTGTTCGACAAGGGGACCGCCGACGACGGCGGCTTCGGCGTCGGCGACCAGGCGACCGTCCTCGTGCAGGGCGCACCCCTCGAGGTGACGGTCTCGGGCATCGCCCGCATCGGTGGGGCGGACTCGCCGGGCGGCGCCAGCTTCACCATGTTCACCACCGAGGCGGCCCAGCGCTACGTGGGTGAGGTCGGCAAGTTCGACAGCATCTCGATCGCCGCAGAGGACGGGGTGTCGCAGGACGAGGTGGTCGAGCGCATCGCGCCCACCCTGCCCGACGGGATCGAGGTGGTGACCGGCGCCACGGTCACCGAGGAGAACCAGGACGCGCTGCGCGAGGGGCTGTCGTTCTTCAACACCTTCATGCTGGTCTTCGCCGTGGTGGCGCTGCTCGTGGGCGGCTTCATCATCTTCAACACGTTCTTCATCACGGTCGCCCAGCGCACCCGCGAGAACGCCCTGCTGCGGGCGATCGGCGCCACCCGCCGCCAGGTCCTGGCCGCCGTGCTGATCGAGGCACTGGCCATCGGCCTGATCGCCTCGGCGCTCGGGCTGGTCGCCGGCATCCCCCTCGCCGCCGGGCTCAAGGCGCTGCTGGCCGGCTTCGGCTTCGAGATCCCCGCCGGGGGGATCGTCCTGGCGACCGGCAGCGCGGTGCTGGCCTTCTCGGCCGGGGTGATCGTGACGGTGCTGGCCGCCGTGTCGCCCAGCCGGAAGGCGGGCAAGGTGCCGCCGGTGGCCGCCATGCGCGACGTGGCGGTCGGCAGCACCGGCTACGGGTCGCGGCAGCGCATCATCGTGGGCGTCCTCATCCTCGTCCTGGGCGCGGCCGCCCTGCTCTACGGGCTGTTCGGTGATCCGGGCAGCGCGCTGGCCGTCGTCGGCCTCGGCGTGCTGCTCGTGTTCTTCGGCGTCTCGGTGCTGGGGCGCACGGTGGCGCTGCCGCTCAGCCGGGTCATCGGCCTGCCCCTGCCCCGCGTGCGCGGCATCGCCGGGCAGTTGGCCCGCGAGAACGCCATGCGCAACCCCAAGCGCACCGCGGCGACCGCCTCGGCGCTGATGATCGGCGTGGGGCTGGTCAGCTTCATCACCATCTTCGCCGCGTCGACCAAGGCGTCGTTCAGCAACACCGTCGACGAGGCGTTCACCGGCGACTTCATCGCGACATCGGGACAGATGGGCGTGGGCGGCGTGTCGCCCGAGTTCACCGAGCGGGTGAACGACCTGCCCGAGATCGAGGCCGCCGGCGGCATCCGGGCCGGCCTGGCCGCCATCGACGGCGACTCCGAGTCGCTCATCGGCGCCAGCCCCGAGGCGTTCGAGATCTTCGACGTGGGGCCCGTGGCGGGCACACCGGACGACCTCGACGAGACCTCGATCGCGGTCAGCGAGCAGACCGCCGATGACGAGGGCCTCGCCGTCGGCGACCGCGTGACGGTGGACTTCACCTCCACCGGCGAGCAGGACATGACGGTGGCGATGGTGTACGCCGAGAACGCGGCGGCGGGGAACTGGATCCTCGGCCTCGACGCCTTCGAGGCCAACTACCCCGATCAGATGGACGTGCAGGTCTTCGTGAGGAAGGCCGAGGGCGTGCCGTCGGCCGAGGCGCTGGCCGCGGTCGAGGAGGTTGCCGACGACTTCCCGGGCGTCAGCGTGCTCGACCAGACCGAGTACAAGGAGGAGCAGATGGCCTTCGTCGACCAGATGCTCGGGCTCGTCTACGCCCTGCTGGCGCTGGCCATCATCATCGCCCTGCTGGGCATCGGGAACACGCTCGCGCTCTCGATCGTCGAGCGCACCCGCGAGCTGGGCGTGCTGCGGGCGGTGGGCATGACGCGCAGCCAGCTCCGGTCGGCCATCCGCTGGGAGTCGGTGATCATCGCCGTGCAGGGGGCCCTGCTCGGCCTGATCATCGGGCTGTTCTTCGGCTGGGCGCTCGTCACCGCGCTCGAGGACGAGGGCCTCAACACGTTCGCCGTGCCGTTCACCAGCCTGGTGGTCGTGGTGGTGCTGGCCGCGCTGGCCGGCGTCGTCGCCGCGGTGCTGCCCGCCCGCCGGGCGTCGCGCCTCGACGTGCTGCGGGCGGTGGTGACCGAGTGAGCCGTCCGACGAGGAGGACGTGACATGCGGGTCAGCGAGTTGATGCACACGCCGGCGGTCACCTGCCGCTCCGGGGCCACGATCGGCGAGGTCGCCCGCCAGATGCGAGACCGCAACGTGGGCAGCGTGGTGGTCGTCGACGACATCGGCTACCTCGCCGGCATCGTGACCGACCGGGACGTGGCCCTGCGGGGCGTCGCCGAGGGGCGGCCGGGCGAGGAGCCGGTCGACGAGATCATGACCCGCAACGTCGCCACCGTGCCGGCCCGGGCCGACGTCGCCGACGCGGCGGCGCTGATGGTCAAGCGCCGGGTCCGCCGGCTGCCCGTCGTCGACGACGCCGGCGCACCCCACGGGATGCTGGCGCTCGACGACCTGGTCCGCCAGTTGGGCCACGACGCCGACGCGCTGGCCGACACGGTGATGATCCAGGCCGCCGACCTGCCGGGCGGCCCGTGACGTGTGACCCGGCCCCGGCGACCGGCCCGGCGGCGCCCCGTCAGCCGCGGGCCGCGGGCTGGACCAGGACGGGTGCCGGGCTGCGGTGGACGATCTTGGCGGCCTCGCTGCCGAGCGCGGCGCGGGCCACCCCGCGGCGGGCGTGCGACGTCGCGACGACCAGAGCGGCCGGGTGGCGCTCGAGGTGCTCGCCGATGCCGATGTGCGGGTAGGCGAGGCCCCACATGACCTCGCGGTCCACCGCCAGGCCCCGCAGCTCCGGGCGGGCCGCCATCGCCTCGAGGTAGACGCGGGGGTCGCCGTCGGGCGGATAGTGCCCGTCCGCGTGCCCCTGCTCGGGGGCGACGAGGATCGGGTCGGTGGCCGTGATCAGCGAGACCCGCAGCCCCAGGGCCCGGGCCCAGGTGGCTGCCAGCGGCAGCGCCTGCTCGGCCAGGGGCCCGCCGTCGAGGCAGACGAGCAGGCGGGCGGCCGCCTCGTTCGTGTGGGCCACGGCGCGGGGACCGACGGCGACCAGGGGAGCCTCGCCCCGGGAGGCCATGTCGGCGAACGTCGACCCGACGACGGCGGCGGAGCGCGACCGGCCGTGGGTCGCCATGCACACCAGGCACGGGTCGAGCTCGGCGGCCGTCGCCAGGATGGCCGCCGCGACGTCGCGGTCGTCCGACACGTGGGGCGTGGCCCCCGGCATGCGGCCCGCGATCTCGTCGGCGTAGCTCTCGTACCACCAGCGCTCGTCCCGCGCCACGCGGGCGGCGACGTAATGGAGGGTCGCGTCGAAGCGGTCGGCGAGCCACGCGGCCGGGGCCAGCGCCCGCTCGGCCAGATCGGAGCCGTCGATCGGCACCAGCACCGCGCCGTAGCGGACGGCGGGGGGCGGCGCAGGCGCGGACGCCGCGGCGTTCGTCTCACCGGAGCGTGTCACACCCCGAGCATGGCCCCTGGTCGACGACGATCCCAGGGCCCAAGGTCACGTATCGTCGAGGCACCGCAGCCGGAGGGAGCACCGTGCAGTTACCGTTCACCGAGATCGTCGTCCCGCTCGACGGGTCACCGACCGCCGAGCGGGCGATGGGCCCCGCCCTCGATCTGTCCCGGCGCACCGGCGTGCCGCTGCGCGTCCTCAGCCGGGCACTGCCCGGCGAGAAGGAGGAGCTGACGACGTACCTGGCCGGCGTGGCCGACCGGTACGCCGCGCTGGCCGACGTCGAGACGCTGGTCACGGGCCGCGACGACGTGGCCGCCGCCATCGTCGACGGTCTCGAGCCGGGCTCGCTCGTCTGCATGTCGTCGCACGGCCGCACCGGCCTCGTCCGGGCGGCGCTCGGCAGCGTGGCCGAGGCGGTCATGCGCACCCTGCGGCAACCCGTCCTCGTGGTCGGTCCCGAGGTCAGCTCCGGTCGGGCCCTGTCCGGCCGGGTGGTCGCCTGCCTCGACGGCTCGCCCGCGGCCGACCTCACGCTCGGGCCGGCTGCGCAGTGGGCGGCCGCTCTCGGGCTGCCCCTGTGGCTGGTCTCGGTCGTCGACCCGGCGGTGGCCACCCCCGAGGCGCTGGCCGCGGGCGACGTGGTCGAGTCGGGCCACCTGGCGTCGCTGGCCGAGCGGATCGGGGGCGTCGAGGGGTGGGACGTGCTGCACCGCGACGACCCGGCCGAGGCGCTCGCCGAGCTCGACGGCCGGGCCGAGGTGGCGGTGCTGGTGATGGCGACGCACGGCCGCACCGGGTGGGACCGCCTGCGGCTCGGCAGCGTCACCGTCGGCACGGTGCGGCGCTCGCCCGTGCCGGTGCTGGTCGTCCCCGCCGCGCCGTAGTTCGGGCCGCCGGGCGGCGGCGCGGGGTGGTCCCGTGGCCGTCGGGACCTTCGCCCCTGCCTCGCCCGCCGCCGTGGGTGCGACCATGCGGGTGATGACGAACATCGACCAGCCCGAGGCAGCGACCGTCGCGACGCTCGTGACCCGTGCGGCGTCGGATGCGCTGGCCTGGCATCCCCTCGAGCCCTTCGACCGCGTCGACTACAAGCTGCTGTGGCGGTCGGGCAAGTCGGTCGCCGGGATCATGCGCGTCGGGCCCGGCGGCTCGGTGAGCCCGCACACCCACCAGCGCACGCACCACCACCTGTGGGTGCTCGAGGGCACGGCCGAGATGCTGGGCGAGCGCGTCGGCCCCGGCACGTACCTGCACGTGCCGGCCGGCGTCGAGCACGGCATCAGCGATCCCGGCGACGAGGGCTGCACCTTCCTCTACCTCTACCTGCGCGAGCCGGACGCCGCGGCCACGTAGGCGACGAACCCGTCGACCGACGCCACCTGCGGGTAGTCCCGCTCGGGGACCTCGATGCCGGTCTCGTCGTAGAGCGCGCTCACCAGGTTGAGGAAGTCCATCGAGTCGAGCTCGGCCTCTTCCTGCAGCGGCGCCGCCGGGTCGAGGCCGTCGAGGTCGACCTCGGGGGCGATGCCGTGGAGCAGCCGGGCGAGCAGGGTGCGGGTCTCGGCGGCGTTCACAGGTCCTCCGGATGCTGGAGCAGGCGGTCGATGGCGTTCAGCAGGCGGGCGCCGATCATGCCGTCCGTGGCCCGGTGGTCGGCGGCCAGCGTGGCCCGTACGGTGGGGCGCACGCCGAGCATGCCGCCGCAGGCCCAGGGCCGCTCGGCCACCCGCCCGAAGCCGACCAGCGCCACCTGGGGCGGGTAGATGACCCCGTGCACCTCGTCGACCCCCTGGTCGCCCAGGTTGGTGACGGTGAGGGTGGGGTCGGACATCTCGGAGCTGCGCAGCCGCCCGGCCCGGGCCCGGCCGACCAGGTCGCGCAGGGCGGCCATCAACTCGTCGAGCGTGAGCCGGTCGGCGTCGTGGATGGCGGGGGCGATCAGGCCGCCGCCCCGCAACGACACGGCGACGCCCAGGTGGACCGCCGGCGACGGGCGGTACGAGCCGTCCCAGAAGCCGTTGAGCGCAGGGACCTCGCGGGCCGCGAGCGCCGTCGCCTTGAGCAGCAGCGCACCGGGGAGCAGGCGCTCGGACACCGACCGCTGCTCGTTGGTCTCGGCGAGCCACGCCAGCGCGGTCGCCATGTCGATCGTCGTGGCCAGGTGGTAGTGGGGGATCTCCCGCGCCGAGCGGGCCATGAGCGCGCCGATGGCGCGGCGCATCGCCGCCTGGCGGTCCTCGCGGCGGCCCGGCGGGCCGGGCACGGCGGCCTCCGGCGCGGCCGGCGCCGGTACCACCGTGGCCCGGTCGAGGTCGGCGGCGACCACCGCGCCGCCCGGCCCCGAGCCGGCGACGGCGGCGAGGTCGATGCCCCGCTCGGCCGCACGGCGCCGAGCCAGCGGCGACGCCCGGAGGTGGGCGGCGACCGGCGCGACGGTGGGCGCGGGCTCGGCCGTGCCGGGCCGGGCCGCCGGCTTCGCCTTGGCCTTGCGGGGCCGGGCCGCCCGCTTGCGGCCGGCTGCCACGGCTCGGGTCGGTCGTGCGGCCGCGGCCGGCGCGGCGGGCGCGACGGCCGCGATGCGGGCGAGGGGGGCGCCGACGGGCGCCTCGGTGCCCGGCTCGACGAGCAGGGCCTCGACGACGCCGTCCTCGAACACCTCGACCTCGATGGTGGACTTCTCGGTGTCGACCACGGCGACGATGTCGCCCCGGTGGACGGTGTCACCCGGCTGTACCCGCCACTCGAGCAGCGTGCCGGCCTCCATGTCGGCGCCCAGCGACGGCATCACGAACTCGCCCACGGTCAGCCCCCGAGCTCCTTGGCCGCGGCCACGATGTCGGCGACCTGAGGGAGGGCGGCCTCCTCGAGGTGCCTGGCGTACGGCATCGGCACCTCGGCGCTGCACACCCGGCCCACGGGCGCGTCCAGGTCGTAGAAGGCCTCCTCGGTGATGCGGGCGCTGACCTCGGCCGCCAGGCTGCCCGTGCGCCAGCCCTCGTCGACGACGACGGCCCGGTGGGTGCGGGTGACCGAGCCGACGATCGTCGCGGTGTCGAGCGGCCGCAGCGTGCGCAGGTCGACCACCTCGGCGTCGATGCCGTCGGCCGTGAGCTGGTCGGCCGCCGCCAGCGCCTTGCCGAGCGTGCCGCCGTAGGCGACGACCGTCAGGTCGCGGCCCGGCCGTCGGACGGCGGCCCGGTCGATGTCGACGGCGCCGGCGTCGTCGGCCAGCTCGCCCTCGATGTTGTAGAGGCTGCCGTGCTCGAACACGAGCACGGGATCGGGGTCGCACAGCGCGGTCCACAGCATGCCCCGAGCGTCCTCGAGGGTGGCCGGCGCCACGACCCGGATGCCGGGCACGTGCGCGTACCAGCCCTCGAAGCTGTGCGAGTGCTGGGCGGCGAGCTGGCGGCCGGCGCCCGTCGTCATGCGCACCACCAGGGGCACGTTGAACTGGCCGCCCGACATGTGCAGCAGGGTGGCCGCGTTGTTCACGATCTGGTCGAGCGCCAGCAGGCTGAAGTTGACGGTCATGACCTCGACGATCGGGCGCATGCCCCCCAGCGCCGCGCCGATGCCGGCACCGACGAAGGCCGACTCGGACAGGGGGGCGTCCCGCACCCGGTCGGGCCCGAACTCCTCGAGCAGGCCGAGGCTGACGGCGAAGCAGCCCCCGTAGCGGCCGACGTCCTCACCCATGAGGAACACCCGGTCGTCGCGGGTGAGCGCGTCCCGCAGCGCAGCCCGCACGGCCTCGCGGTAGGTGGTCGTCATGTCGTCACCTCGCTCGTGACGAACCGGGTCAGGTCCTCGACCGGCTCGAGCGTGCCCGCTCGGGCGCCGGCCACCGCCGCGTCAAGCTCGGCGGCCACCTCGTCCTCCATGGCCGCCAGGTCGTCGTCGCCGAGCGCGCCGTCCGCGCGGAGGCGCTCGGTCAGCAGGGCGATCGGGTCGCGCCGGCGCCACAGCTCCACCTCGTCCTTGGACCGGTAGCGCTCGGGGTCGTACATCGAGTGGGCGCGGAACCGGTAGGTGCGCAGCTCGAGGAACACCGGGCCGCCGCCGTCGCGGACCTGCACCACCGCCCGGCGGGCGGCGTCGGCCACGGCCAGCACGTCCATGCCGTCGACGGGCCAGGCGGGCACGCCGTAGCCGGTGGCCCGCATGGCCAGGTCGGTGACCGCCTCGCTGCGTGCCAGGGCCGTGCCCATGGCGTAGAGGTTGTTCTCGCAGCAGAACAGCACGGGCAGGTGCCACAGCGCGGCCAGGTTCATGGTCTCGTGGAACTCGCCCTCGGCCACCGCGCCCTCGCCGAAGAAGCAGGCGGTGACCTGCCGGCGGCCCTGCATGGCGTCGGCCAGCGCCAGGCCCGCCGCCAGGGGGATGCCGCCGCCGACGATGGCGTTGCCGCCGTAGAAGCGGCTGGACCGGTCGAACAGGTGCATCGAGCCGCCCCGGCCGCGGCTGGTGCCCTCGACCTTGCCGAGCATCTCGGCCATGATCGCCTCGGCCGGGACGCCCCGGGCCAGCGCGTGGCCGTGGTCGCGGTAGGTCGCCACCACGGCGTCCTCGGGGGCGAGGGCCCCCATCACCCCGACCGCGACGGCCTCCTCGCCGATGTACAGGTGGAGGAAGCCGCGGATCTCGGTGGCGCTGTACAGCTCGACGCAGCGCTCCTCGAACCGGCGGATGCGCAGCATCTCGCGCAGCAGGTGCAGCCCCTCGGCGCGCTCGACGGTCACCGGGTCACCTCCAGCGTCGACAGGTCGCCCTCGGGCAGCCCGAGCTCGCGCGCCTTGAGCAGGCGCCGCAGGATCTTGCCGCTCTTGGTCTTGGGCAGGTGCTGGTCGAAGGCGACCTCGCGCGGGGCCACGGCTGCGCCCAGCTTCCTGCGGGCGAACCCGACCAGGTCGAGCCGCAGGTCCTCGCTCGGCTCGTGGCCCGCGCCGAGCGTCACGAAGGCCTTGACCACCTCGCCCGCCACGGGGTCCGGGACGCCGATGACGCCTGCCTCCACCACCGCCGGGTGCTCCATGAGCACGCTCTCGACCTCGAAGGGCCCGATCAGGTGGCCGGCCGACTTGATGACGTCGTCGGCCCGCCCGACGAACCACAGCCAGCCGTCCTCGTCGCGCCGGGCGACGTCACCGGTCATGTACCAGCCGCCGGCGAAGCACGCGGCGTAGCGCGCGTCCTCGTGGAGGTAGCCCCGGAACATCGACGGCCAGCCGGGCCGGAGCGCCAGCTCGCCGTCGACCCCCGGCCTGTCGATCACCTGCACCCGACCGTCGCGGACGGCGGCCCGGCCGTCCTCGCCCCGGGCCAGCAGCGCGACCTCGACGCCGGGGAGGGGTCGGCCCATCGACCCGGGCCGGATGTCGCAGCCGGCCAGGTTGGCGATCATGATCCCGCCGGTCTCGGTCTGCCACCAGTTGTCGTGCACCGGCAGCCCGAAGGCCTCCTGCCCCCACACGACGACCTCGGGGTTGAGCGGCTCACCCACGCTGGCCACGAAGCGCAGGCGGCTCAGGTCGTGCTCGCGGGCGACGGCGGCGCCGGCCCGCATCAGCATGCGCAGGGCGGTCGGCGCCGTGTACCACACGGTGACCCGCTGCTCGGCCAGCACCCGGTACCACCGCTCGGCCTCGAACTCGGCCTCGTCGACGACGCAGGTCACCCCGTGGGCCAGGGGGGCGATCACGCCGTAGGACATGCCCGTCACCCACCCCGGGTCGGCCGTGCACCAGAACACGTCGTCGTCGTGCAGGTCGAGGGCCGAGATGCCCGTGGCGTGGTGGGCCACGACGGCGTCGTGCACGTGGACGGCGCCCTTGGGGGTGCCGGTGGTGCCACTGGTGAAGTGCAGCAACGCCATGTCGCCCGGGTCGGTGGGCGGGATCGTGAAGCGGTCGGGGGCGGCGGCCACGAGCCGGCCGAAGTCGAGGGTGCCCTCCACGTCGGTCGGGTGGCCGTCCGCGCCGACGAGGATCACGTGCTCGAGGCGGGGGACCTGGCGGCGGATGGCGGCGACCTTGCGCCGGTAGAGCGCCGGGGTGGTGACGAGCACCCGGCCGTCGCCCAGCTCGAGGCGCTGGCGGATCGGCTCGGGCCCGAAGGCCGAGAACAGCGGGCACACCACGGCCCCGCGCTTGAGGGTGCCCAGCACGGTCACGTACAGCTCGGGCACCCGGCCGAGCAGGGTGAAGACCCGGTCGCCGCGGTCGATGCCCAGCTCCACCAGCACGTTGGCGAACCGGTTGGTGGCGGCGGCCAGCTCGGCGTACGTGGCCTGGTCGACGCGGCCGTCCTTGCGCAGCCAGCGGACGGCCACCCGGTCACGCCGCGGGCCGGCGGCGTGGCGGTCGACGGCCTCGTGGGCGATGTTCAGGCCCCGGCCGTCCGGCAGCCCGTCGACGCCTTCGCGGGCGCCCTCCCAGGTGAAGGCCGCGCAGGCGGCCTCGTAGTCGACCACGTTGGGCGTCACGCCGCCCGGCCAGGCGCCCTTGCGGATGACGGGCAAGGTCTCGGTGGCCACGGCGGTCACCCGGTGGCCGCCGCCCGGTCGGCCTCCTCGCTGAACTCGAGGTAGGCCTCCCAGGCCCGCGGCGCGTACACGCTGGCCGTGCCGCCGCCGAGCAGCAGCGCGACGCCCAGCATCTCGGCGACCTCGCCCGGCGTGGCCCCGGCCCGGGCGGCGGCCTTGGCGTGGTAGGCGATGCACCCGTCGCACCTGGTGGCCACCGAGATGGCCACCGCCGCGGCCTCCTTGAGCCGGGTGGGCACCTCGCCCTCGGCCATGGCCGCCTGGTGGAGCGCCAGGAACCCGGACCAGGCGTCGGGGATGGAGTGGCGCAGCAGGCGGGTCGGCTCGCGCAGGTCCTGCAGGGTCTCGTGGTGACGGTGCGACATGGGAACCCTCCCGTTCACTGCCATGGTGCGCCGCGCCGGTGGGGCCGGACAGGGGCGAAGGTCCCCGCCCGGGCGGACCCGGCGGCGGGACGTACGGCCCTGGTGACCGGGTCCGGGTCGGGCCACGATGGGTGCGTGGAACCGACCACCGCCGGTGCGCGCCGCGTCGACCTGCCGCCGGGCAGGGCGCTGGTCGTCCGCCCCGTCGGGCCGGGTGACGTGGACGCGCTCATGGCCCTCTACGACGGCCTGTCCGACGACGACCGCTACCGGCGGTTCTTCTCCGCCTACCGGCCCGACCGCGCCTTCTTCGAGCGGGCGGCGGCCGTGCGGTCGCGCGGCGGTCACGGCCTGGTGGCGGTGGAGGCGGCGACGGCCCCCGAGCGCGAGCTGCGGATCGTCGGCGAGGCCAACTACGAGCTGCTGCCCAACGGCGATGGCGAGCTGGCCATGGCGGTGGCCGCCGACTGGCGGGGTTGGCTGGGCCCCTACCTGCTCGACGCGCTGGTCGACGCCGCCGCCGATCGGGGGGTGCCCAACCTCGAGGCGGACGTGCTGGCCACCAACGCGCCCATGCTGGCCCTGCTGCGATCGCGGGGCTACGCCAACCTGTCCAGCGACGACTGGGTGTCGCTGCGCCTGATCGTCGGCACCCGCGGCCGGACCCCGACGTGGCCGCGCGGCGCCGTGCGCGGCGGCGGCCCCGCCGGGCCGCGGGTGCTGGTGGAGGCCCCGGGCGGGCGGTGGCACGCGGCGCGGGAGGCGGCGGACGCCGGCTTCGACGTCATCGCCTGCTCGGGCCCCCGCGGCGGGCGGTGCCCGGCACTGGCCGGCGAGCCGTGCCCGCTGGTCGCCGGTGCGGATGCCGTCGTCGTGTCGCGCCCCCGCGACGACGAGCGGTGGCGCGCGCTGGTCGACGCCCACGCCCGGGCCCACCCCGGGGTGCCCGTGTGCGTCGAGCCCCGGCCGGGCGGCGACGTCGACGACCCGCGCCTGGTCGTGTCGATCATCGACCGGGTCACGGCGGCCGTCCGGCGGGGGGACGTCGGGACGATCGCCTCTGGACAGGAGGCGCCGGGTGCGCGCGCGCTGAACGTGGAGAGGAATGCGGAGACCGAGACACCTCCACGAGGAGGAGGTAGCGATGGCACTGATGCGACGTGAGCGGTTCGAGCTCCCCGACCTGTTCCAGATGGGCTTCCCGGAGCTGTTCCGGCGGATGACCGACGTCGAGCCCTTCACCGGCTGGCTGCGGGTGGAGGAGTACACCGAGGACGGTTCGCTGGTCGTGCGGGCCGAGCTGCCCGACATCGACCCGGACAAGGACGTCGAGCTGTCCGTGACCGAGGGCATGCTCCACATCCAGGCGACGCGCCAGGAGAAGTCCGAGAAGCGCGACAAGGAGATGTACCGGTCCGAGTTCCGGTACGGCTCGTTCGTCCGCAACATCCGGCTGCCCGAGGGCACGAAGGACGAGGACATCACGGCGTCGTACAAGGACGGCATCCTCGAGATCCGGGTGCCGATGCCCGAGCAGGCCGAGAAGGAGACCGTCACCCGGGTGCCCATCACCCACGGGTGACCACGGGCCTCGGGGCCCTGCCCTCCCGGTGGGCGGGGCCCCGGGTCGCGTCAGGCCGCCGGGCCGGTGACGGCGGCCACCTTCGCGGTGGCCGGTGAGCGGGCGCGCCGCCGGCGCTTGTCGAGGGCGTCGCCCGCCAGCAGCGCCGCCGCGGCCGCGAACGCCACCAGCCACCCGATCAGCGGCGGGCTCGCGTGCCCCAGCTCGCGCGCCACCGGCCCGATCAGCAGCATGGCCAGCGAGAGGCCGGCCTCGATGGCCACGGCGGCGATCAGCAGGCGGTTGGTCGTCCAGCCGAGGGCCCCGGGCGTGCGCGTCGCGCTGCGGCAGGCGAAGGCGTTGGCCGACTGGGCGACCACCACCGTGAGGAAGGCCGCCCCCGACGCCGCTGCCGCGGTGTGCCCACCCGGGAACGCCTCGCCGGGTCGCCACCCGAGCGCGACGAACGTCAGGACGAACGCCGCCATGGCGCTCGCCGCCTCGATCGGGCCGAGCAGGCCGAACGCCCGCTGGGCCACCCGCCCGCTCAGCAAGCGTCCCCCGACGGGCGGGCGGTCCAGCACGTCGCGCGCCGGCGGCTCGGCACCCAGGGCCACCGACGAGAAGGTGTCGGTGCCGATGTCGAGGGCCAGGATCTGCAGCACGCCGAGGGCGAGCGGGAACCGGCCGCCCGACAGTGCCCACACGAGGAACGGGGTGAGCTCGGCGACGTTGTCGGTGAGGGGGTAGGTGAGGAAGCGCCGGATGTTGACGAAGGTGGCCCGGCCCTGCTCGACCCCGGCGACGATCGTGGCGAAGTGGTCGTCGAGCAGCACGAGGTCGGCGGCCTCACGGGCCACGTCGGTGCCCGAGCGACCCATGGCGATGCCGATGTCGGCCTCGTGGAGGGCCGGGCCGTCGTTGACGCCGTCGC
The DNA here is from genome assembly GCA_035708905.1 of Acidimicrobiales bacterium. Classification (GTDB taxonomy): domain Bacteria; phylum Actinomycetota; class Acidimicrobiia; order Acidimicrobiales; family VFJN01; genus ZC4RG19. The sequence goes on from DASTFE010000176.1 coordinate 44,327, forward strand.
CGGTCATGGCCACGACGTGGCCACGGGCCCGCAGCGCCCGGGCGATGCGCAGCTTGTCCTCGGGCGACACCCGGGCGACGACGATGCCGTCGTGGTCGAGCAGCGCGCCGAGCGCGCCCTCGTCGGCCGGCAGGTCGGCGCCCGTCACGACCGGATCGTCCCCCCGGCGCAACCCGACCTCCGTGCCGATCGCGGCGGCCGTCGCCGGGTGGTCGCCGGTGATCATCGCCACCTTGATCCCCGCGTGGCGGCACGCCTCGATGGCGCCGTCGACGTCCTCGCGGGGCGGGTCCTCGAGGGCCAGCACCCCGAGCAGCTGCAGGCCGCACTCGGCCGCGGCGGCGGTGGCCGGCATGCCGTCGCCGAGCGGCCGGCCGGCGACGGCGAGCATCCGCAGACCCCGCCGGGTGAGCGCCTCGACGACCGGCGCCGCCGCTGCGCCGCCGGCGCACAGCGGCAGGACGGCGTCGGGTGCGCCCTTGACCACGATCTCGCCGTCGACCACGACGGACATGCGCCGCCGGCGCGGGTCGAACGGGAACCGCGCCGTGGGGGCGTGGTCGGCCCGGTCGGCATCCGTGTCGATGCCGAGCCGTCGCGCCAGCACGTCGATCGCCGCCTCCGTCGGGTCGCCGTGGGCCACCCACGCCCCGTCGGACGGGTGGGCGTAGCCGGTCGAGCACCGCACCCCCGCGAGCGCGAGCCGGGCGAGGGCGGGGCCGGCGGCGGGATCCGGCAGCGTCACCGTCGCGTGCGGCTCGTAGCCGCTGCCGCTGATCCGGGCGCCGCCGGCCGGCGTCCAGGCCTCGACCACGGCCATCTGGTTGCGCGTCAGGGTGCCGGTCTTGTCGGTGCAGATGAAGGTGGTCGACCCGAGCGTCTCGACCGCCTCGAGGTCGCGCACCAGCACCTGGCGCCCGGCCATCCGCTCGGCGCCCCAGGCGAGCGACAGGGTCACGGTGGGCAGCAGCGCCTCGGGCACGAGGGCGACCGTGACGCCGATGGCGAACACGAACCCGTCCGCCGGGTCGTTGCCCAGCAGCAGCGCCAGGCCGAAGAAGGCACCGCCGACCGCCACCGCGATGGTCGCCACCGTGCGGACGACCCGGTGCAGCTCGTGCGCGAGCGGGGTCACCGGTTTGGCCGTCACGGTGGTCAGCCGGGCGATGCCGGCGAGCCGCGTGGCCGCACCGATCGCCCGCACGGTCGCATCGGCCTCGCCTTCGACCACGAACATGCCGGCCAGCACCTCGTCGCCCGGCCCCGCAGCGGTCGCCTCGCTCTCGCCGGTGAGCAGCGACGTGTCGACCAGCAGGCCGTGCGCCACGGTGACGACGGCGTCGGCGGGGACGCGGTCGCCCTGCCCGAGGGCCAGCAGGTCGCCCGTGACGACCTCGGTCGCATCGATCTCGATCCGCCGGCCGTCACGGCGGACCGTGATGCGGCGGGGCAGCAGGTCGCGCAGGCGCTCGGCCGCCCGGTCGGCGCGGGTCTCCTGCGCGAACGCGAAGAGGGCGTTCACCACGATCACGGCGAAGATGGCGATGCCGAGCTCGGGCAGGTCGGCGACGAAGGCGAGCACGCCCGCGACCCACAGCATGAGGGCGAAGAAGTGCACGAGCTGGTCGGCGAGCCGGCGCAGCGGGTGCGGCCGCCGGGGCGGTGGCAGGCGGTTGGGCCCGTCGCGGGCGAGCCGCTCGGCGGCCTCCTGCGACGACAGGCCGTCGCGGCCGGCCGCAGACAGGGTGTCGCGCACCCGCAGATCCTCATCCAGGCGCCGGCCGCCGCGCCAGTACCCGCGCCGCCGGATCGGCCGGGCTGGTGACCTTCGGCCCTACAGCGCCCGCCCGGGCGGGAGGACCCTGGAGCGTGGAGAGCATGCTCGTCCAGGAGGTGCGCCATGCACGCGAAGGAAGCCGCACGCAGGGAACCCGTGACCGTCGCCCCGGACGCCACCGTCACGACCGCCGCTCAGCTGATGGACGAGGCCGCCGTCGGGGCGCTGGTGGTCGTCGAGCCCGAGGGCCGCCCGGTGGGGATCGTGACCGACCGCGACCTCGTGGTGCGGGCGCTGGCGCACCGGTGCGACCCGGAGGCCCGCGTCGACTCGGCGATGTCGACCGACCTCGTCACGCTGCCCGCCGACGCCGACCTGCGCGACGCCCTGGCGGTGTTCGAGGACCACGCGATCCGGCGGCTGCCGCTGATGGAGGGCGACCGGATGGTGGGGATGCTGACGATGGACGACCTCGTCGTCGACCTCGTGTCCGACCTCGGCCGCCTCACCCGGCCGATCCTCGGCCAGGTGCTGTTCGGCCACCCGGAGCCCGCCACGCCGGTGCCCACCGCCTGAGCCGGATCGGCCCGCCCGGCTCAGCCCGGGGTCAGGAGCCGGGAACGGAAGAGGTCGAGCACGCGGTCGAGGGCGGCCCGGGTGGGTTGGCCGGGCTCGTCGATCAGGTGCTCGGTCAGCACCGAGTGCGGGCTGCCGGCCGCCTCGGGGTTGGCCGACGCGGCGTCGAGCTCGACGGCGACGAACGCGTCGCCGAGCTGCTCGGCCAGGAACGCGAACCGCTCGGCCGGCACGAACCGGTCGCCGCGGAAGCGCAGGCCCAGCACCTGCAACCCCCCGGCCGCGCACCGATCCCTCACGGTGGCGAGCTCGTCGGGGGCGATGTCGATGGAGCGCCTGGCCCGCCCGGTCACGCCGAGCGGCATCGACGGCTGCGACAGCACCGGGGCGAGCAGCCGCTCGTCGGTGGCCATCGCCAGCGCGAACCCCCCGGTGAAGCACATGCCCACCGCCCCGACCCCGGGGCCGCCGCAGCGGGCGTGCTCGTCGGCGGCCAGGGCGCGCAGCCACGCCACGACCGGGGACGAGCGGCCGGTGGCCAGCACCGTGAACTCGCGGCTCACGCACGCCGGCACCACCGACCGCAGCATGGTGGCGGTGCGGGCGAGGCGGCCGCCCACGTAGGGGTCGCGACCCGGCTCGCCGAACAGGTGGGGCAGCACCGCGGTGCACCCGATGGCCGCCACCCGGTCGGCGAACTCGACGACCTTGGGCGTGATGCCCGGCATCTCGGCGACGACGATCACCGCCGGGCCGGAGCCTCGACGGTAGACGGTGCGCTCGGCGCCGTCGTGGGCGAACATCGTGCGCTCGTAGGCGGCGAGGACGTCTGTCACGGGGGCGGACCGTAGCGGCGACCGGCGTGCCGCGCGCCGCCGGGGCGGGCTGTTCGGCCCTGCGCCCGGGCACCACTAGGGTGCTCGCGCGGGCGCACCGACGACGGAGGAGAAGGGTTCATGCCGGCACGCACAGCTTCGGCTCGCTGGGAGGGCGGCCTCCAGGACGGCAAGGGCACCATGCGGTTCGGGAGCGGGGCCTTCGAGGGCCAGTACTCGTTCGCGTCACGGTTCGAGCAGGGCGAGGGCACCAACCCCGAGGAGCTGATCGGCGCCGCCCACGCCGGCTGCTTCTCGATGGCCCTCTCCGGCGGCCTCGGGCGAGCCGGGCACCCGCCCACCTCGGTCGAGACGACGGCCACGGTCCACATCGAGCGGGGCGACTCGGGCTTCCAGATCTCGCGCATCGACCTCGACTGCACCGCCGTCGTGCCGGGCCTGGACGACGAGGGCTTCCAGGCGCTGGCCGCCACCGCCAAGGCCACGTGCCCGGTGTCGCAGGCGCTCGCCGGGGTCGACATCAACCTCGACGCCCGCCTGGGCTAGGGCTACCTCGCGATTCCTGCCGCGGGATCCGGGGCTCCGACACCCGAATCCGGGGCGAGAACCCGTCGGAGCGCTCAACCGGTGATGGCGGCGAGGGCCTTGCGGATGCGCTGCTCGCTGACCGGCCGCGGCGTGCCGAGCACCTGGGCGAAGAAGCTGACGCGCAGCTCCTCGAGCATCCAGCGCACCTCGACCGCCTCGGGGGCGCGCTGCCGCTCGCGGGGCAGCGCGGCGACGGCCGCCGCGCTCGCGTCCTCGATGGCGCGCACCCGCGCCATCAGCTCGCGATCGCGCTCGGGGCGGTCGCCCAGCTTGTCGAGGCGCACCCGCACCCCCTCGAGGTAGCGCGCCAGGTCGCGCAGCCGGCTCAGGCCCGACGCGGCGACGAAGCCGGGCCGGACGAGCGCGCGCACCTGGCTGCGCATGTCGGCGACCGCGGGCTGCAGCACCGGCGCCCGGGTACCGTCGAGCCGGGCCTCGAGGGCGACGGCGGCGGCGACGAGGGCCGCGGCCTGGCCGGCGGCGCCGGCGGCCAGTGAGGCGAGCCGGTCGCGGGCCGCGGCCGCCAGGCGGCCGAACCCGTCCTCGTCCCAGGCCGGGCCGCCGTGGGTGGCGAGGATGCGGTCGGCGGCGGCGGTCACGCAGTCGTCGGCGAGGTCGCTCACGCCGGGCAGGTGCCCGGGAGCGGCCGCCAGCGCAGGCTCGCGGCGCAGGCGGCGCTCGGCGTCGCGCCGGGCGGCGGGAGCGGCGAGCACGAGCAGCCGGCGGGTGCCGGTCCACATCGCCCGTGCCTGGTCGTCCGGCGTGGCCATGACCCGCACGGCCACCGTCTCGCCCTCGTCGATCAGCGCCGGGTAGCCGCGCACCGGTCGCCCGCCCGCCTCGACCTCGACCGACCGGGGCAGCGTGCCCACGTCCCACGACCGCAGGCCCCGCCGCTCGACGCCCGGCGCCGCCTCGGCGACCGCCCGCCGGGCCCGCCCGCCGAGCCGGGCCTTCAGCTCGGCCAGGTCGCGCCCGCTGGCCACCTCGTCGCCGGCCGCGTCCTCGACCCGGAACCGCACCCGCAGGTGGGGAGGCACGCGGTCGGGATCGAGGTCACCGGCCGTGATGCGCTCGCCGGCGAGGGTGGACAGCCGTCGCGCCAGCACGTCGAGCAGGGGGCCGTCGCCGGGGTCGATGGCGGCCAGCGCCTCGCGGGCCCGGTCGGGCGCCGGCACGAGGTGGCGCCGCAGCGCCTTGGGGAGCGTCCTCACCAGGGCGACGACCAGGTCGAGGCGGTGCCCCGGCACCTGCCAGTCGAACCCGTCGGGCCGGACCTGGTTGAGCACCGCCAGCGGCACGTGCACGGTGACGCCGTCGTCGTCGGCGCCCGGCCCGAACGTGTACGACACGTCGAAGGCCAGCTCGCCCTGCTGCCAGGTCGTGGGGAAGGCATCGACGTCCGCGAAGGCGGCGTCGGGGTCGAGCAGGTCGTCCAACGTGTAGGTGAGCAGGTCCGGGTCGCGCCGGCGGGCGTCACGCCACCACCGGTCGAAGTGGCGGGCCGACACCACGTCCTCGGGCAGCCGCCGGTCGAAGAACGCCACCAGCCGGTCGTCGGTGACCAGCAGATCGCGGCGACGTGTGCGCTCCTCGAGGCCGTGCACCTCGTCCAGCAGCGCCCGGTTGGCCGCGGCGAAGGGATGCCGGGTGCGCCACTCGCCGGCGACGAGGGCGTGCTCGATGAACATCCGCCGCGCGGTCGCCGGGTCGACGCGCCCGAGCTGGGTGCGGCGGCCGTCGACGATCGGCAGGCCGTACAGCGTCACCCGCTCGCTGGTCATGGCCGCGCCCCGCGCCGCGTCCCACCACGGCTCGCCGTAGCTGCGGCGCACGAGGTGCTCGGCGAGGGGCTCGATCCACGCGGGGTCGATGCGGGCCACCATCCGGGCCCAGAGGCGGTTGGTCTCGACCAGCTCGCCCGCCATCACCCAGGCCGGGGAGCGCCGGTGCAGCACCGAGCCGCGGGCGATGGTGAAGTGGGCCTGGCGGGCGCTCACGTGGTCGCGGGTCGTGCGGTCGTACATCCCGACGTGCGAGAGCATCCCGGTCAGCAGCGCCCGGTGGATCCGGTCGGGCGCCGCCGGGGGCCCGCCGCGGCGGATGCCGAGGTCGCTCGCCACCTCGCGGAGCTGGCGCACCAGGTCCTGCCACTCGCGCACCCGCACGTGGTTGATGTGCTCGGCCCGGCACATCCGCCGGAACCCGCTCGACGACCGGGCGCGCTGCTCGGTCTCGAGGTGGCGCCACAGGTTGAGGACGGCGGTGAAGTCGGAGTCGGGGTCCGCGAAGCGGGCATGGAGCTGGTCGGCCTCGACCTCGGCGCCGGTGGGCCGCTCGCGCACGTCCTGGATCGACAGGGCGGCGGCGATCACCAGCACCTCGCGCACGCACCCCTCGCCGTCCGCCGCCAGGATCATGCGGCCGAACCGGGGGTCGATCGGCAGGCGGGCCAGCCGGCGCCCGACGGCGGTGAGCGTGCGGTCGGGCCGCATGGCCCCGAGCTCGACCAGCAGGGCCACGGCGTCGCGCACGGCGCGGGCGTCGGGCGGGTCGACGAAGGGGAACGACTCGACGTCGCCGAGGCGCAGGGCCGCCATCTGCAGGATGACCGAGGCCAGGTTGGTGCGCAGGATCTCGGGCTCGGTGAACGGCGGGCGGGCGGCGTAGTCGTCCTCGCCGTAGAGGCGGATGCAGATGCCCGGCGCCACCCGGCCGCACCGCCCGGCCCGCTGGTCGGCCGACGCCTGGCTGACCGGCTCGATGGGCAGGCGCTGCACCTTCGTCCGGCGGTTGTAGCGCGAGATGCGGGCGGTGCCGGGGTCGACGACGTACCGGATGCCGGGCACGGTGATCGAGGTCTCGGCCACGTTGGTGGCCAGCACGATGCGCCGCCCCCGGTGGGGACGGAAGGCCCGTTGCTGCTCGGCGGCCGACAGCCGGGCGTAGAGCGGCAGGATCTCGGTGTCGCCCAGACCGGCGTCCGACAGGGCGGTCGCCGTGTCGCGGATCTCGCGCTCGCCGCTGAGGAACACGAGGATGTCGCCGGGGCCCTCGCGCCGCAGCTCGTCGACGGCGGCGCGGATGCCGTCGATCTGGTCGCCGTCGTGCGGGCGGTAGCGCATCTCGACCGGGTAGGTGCGGCCGGACACCTCGACCACCGGGGCGCCGAAGTGGGCGGCGAACCGCTCGGTGTCGATGGTGGCGGAGGTGACGACGACCTTCAGGTCGGGCCGCCGGGGCAGCAGGTTCGTCAGGTAGCCGAGGAGGAAGTCGATGTTGAGGCTGCGCTCGTGGGCCTCGTCGACGATCAGCGTGTCGTAGCCGCGCAGCAGCCGGTCGCGCTGCATCTCGGCCAGCAGGATGCCGTCGGTCATGAGCTTGACGAGGGTGCGCTCGCCCACCTGGTCGGTGAAGCGCACCGTGTAGCCGACCAGGTCGCCCAGGTCGGTGCCCATCTCGTCCGCGATGCGGGCCGCCACCGTGCGGGCGGCGAGGCGGCGGGGCTGGGTGTGGCCGATCAGGCCCCGCACGCCGCGGCCCAGCTCGAGGCACAACTTTGGCAGCTGCGTGCTCTTGCCCGACCCGGTCTCGCCGGCGACGACCACGACCTGGTGGTCGCGGATGGCGGCGAGCAGGTCGTCGCGCCGCTCGGCGATGGGCAGCGACTCGGGGTAGGTCAGGGTGGGGACGCTGGCGCGGCGCTTCTCGACCCGGCGCTCGGCCTCGTCGACCTCGGCCGCGATGCGCTCGATGTCGGCCGCGGCGGCCACGGCGCCCGAGCCTGCCGGCGCACCAGCCGCCAGCGCGCGGTCGAGCCGGCGGCGGAGGCGGTGCTCGTCGCGCAGGGTGAGCTCGCCGAGGCGGGCGCGGAGGTCGGCAGGGGAGGGGCGCACGGCGGTCCACCATCCTACGGACGCACCGGCGGTGAGGCGGTTGCATTAGAACATCCGACGAGCGCTGGGCCCACGGCGCTAGGGTTCCGGCCCGTGACCTCCACGCTGGACCTGACCGCCGATCCCGACACCGCCGGCTTCGATCCCGCCCGGCTGTCCCGCATCGACGAGCACCTCCGCACCCGCTACGTCGAGCCGGGCAAGATCGCCGGCTGCCAGGTGCTGGTGTCGCGGGCCGGGCGGCTGGCCCACGCCGCGACGCTCGGGCTGGCCGACCGCGAGCGCGGGGTGCCGGTCGCCGCCGACACCATCTGGCGGATCTACTCGATGACCAAGCCGATCACCGGCGTGGCCCTGCTCACCCTCTATGAGCGGGGGATGTTCCAGCTCGGCGACCCGGTGCACCGCTTCCTGCCCGAGTTCCGCGGCCTGCAGGTGCGCGAGCGACTCGACGACGGCACCCGGCGCCTCGTCGAGCCGGCCCGGCCGATGACGATGCGCGACGCCATGATGCACATGACCGGCATCGGCTGGGGCCCGCGGGGCGCACGGCTCGACCTGGCGGCGATGACCACCCGGCCGCCCTCCCTGCGCATCGACGGCGACCTCCAGACGCTCGTCGAGCGCCTCGCCGGCGAGCCGCTGCGGTTCCACCCCGGCACGGCCTGGCTCTACTCGTGGTCGACCGACGTGTGCGCCCGGCTGGTCGAGGTGCTGTCGGGCCGGCGCTTCGACGACTACCTGCAGGCCACGATCTTCGATCCGCTCGGCATGGCCGACACGGGGTTCTCGGTGCCCGACGGCGAGATCGGGCGGTTCGCCGCCCTGTACCGCCGGGACGAGCACAAGCGGCTGGTGCTGTCCGACGACCCGCGCACGAGCGCCTACCGCGAGCACCCCAGATTCCTGTCGGGCGGCGGCGGGCTGATCTCGACCGCAGCCGACTACCAGCGGTTCTGCCACATGCTCGTCGGCGGTGGCGCGGTCGACGGGGTGCGGGTCCTCGGCCCGCGGACGGTCGCGCTGATGCGCACGAACCACCTGCCCGGTGGCGGCGACCTCCGCCGCTTCGCCCTGCCCGGCGGCTACGGGGAGGTGGGCTTCGACGGCATGGGGTTCGGCCTGACGGTCGCCGTGGCCAAGGGGCCGGCGGACACGCAGGTGGTGGGGTCGCCGGGGGAGTTCATGTGGGGCGGGTTCGCCTCGACGATCTTCTGGGTCGACCCCGTCGACGAGGTCGTCGTGGTGTTCATGACCCAGCTGCTCCCGTCGGGCACGTTCGACTTCCGCGGCCAGCTCAAGGCGCTCGTCTACGGCGCGCTGGTGGCGTGAGCGTCACTCGTCCTCGTCGCCGATGAGGTAGCGCGGCCCGCTGCCGTGCTCGCCGGCGTGGTCGCCGGGGTTGAGCAGGCGGCACGCCTTGAGCGACAGGCAGCCGCAGCCGATGCAACCGTCGAGGCGGTCGCGCAGCCGTTCGATGAGGTGGATCTGCTCGTCGAGCCGGGGTCGCCAGGCCCGCGAGATGCGCGACCAGTCCTCCTGGGTCGGCGTGCGCGACTCGGGCAGCGAGGCCAGCGCCTCGTGGATCTCGCCGAGCGACAGCCCCACCTGCTGGGCCACCTTGACGAACGACACGCGCCGCAGCACGTCGCGGTGGTACCGGCGCTGGTTCCCGTCGGTGCGCGTCGACGTGATGAGCCCCTCGGCCTCGTAGTAGCGCAGCGCCGAGGGGGCGACGCCGGTGCGCTCGGCCACTGCCCCGATCGTGAGGGCCTGTTCCATGCCCGCCACGCTAGCGCCGCGGTCCTCGAGTTCGAGCGAACTTGAGGTGTGTGCCGCGTCGATGCGGCGGCCCACCCCTGCGTTCTCGCCGCGGGATCCGGGGTCGGGACCCCCGATCCCGCGGCAGGAACGAAGGTGGCGGCCCCGACGAGGCCGAGTAACGTGCCCCGCGATGACCCCGGCCGCCTCCCCGCCGAGCGCCCGGCGCGCAGCCCGGCGGGCCGAGCTGCTCGACGCCGCCATCCGAGCCATCCGGCGGGGCGGGGGCCGCGTCGCCATGGAGGACATCGCCGCCGAGGCAGGCATCAGCCGGCCGATCCTCTACCGGCACTTCGGCGACGCCACCGGGCTGTACGCGGCCG
>DASTFE010000177.1:0-5178 GCA_035708905.1 Acidimicrobiales bacterium
GCCGTCGGCCGCCAGCGCCGAGCCGGCGTTGAAGCCGGCCCAGCCGAACCACAGGATGCCGGTGCCGAGCACGGTCATCGGCAGGTTGTGCGGGGGCATCGGCGTGTCCGGGTAGCCCTTGCGGCTGCCGAGCAGCAGCACCACCGCGAGCGCGGCCGCCCCGGCGTTCATGTGCACGACCGCGCCGCCGGCGAAGTCGAGCGCGCCCATGTCGGCGAGCCAGCCCCCGGCGAAGACCATGTGAGCGAGCGGCCCGTACACCAGCACCAGCCACAGCCCGATGAACACGACGTAGGCCGAGAACTTGAGCCGGTCGGCGGTGGCCCCGGTGATCAGTGCCGGCGTGATGATGGCGAAGGTCATCTGGAAGCCGCAGAACAGGATGAACGGGATGGTCAGGAAGCTCAGGAACTCCTGGTCGGTCAGTCCCGGACCGACGTCGCGGAGCCAGACGTAGTCGAAGTTCCCGATCACCCCGGCGTTCCCGGCGTCGCCGAAGGCCAGGCTGAAGACCAGCGCCACCCACAGCACCGCCATCAGGCCCATGGCGAAGACGTTCTGCATGAGCATGCCCAGCACGTTCCGGCCGCGGACCATCCCGCCGTAGAACAGCGCGAGGCCCGGCGTCATGAACAAGACCAGCGCGGTCGACATGAGCACCCACGCGGTGTTGCCCGAGTCCAGTTCCATGCCCCTCTCCCTCTCGTCGCAAGACAGACTGGCGAAAGGATGGGGTCGAGATGTTTCTCGAGCATCACCCATGTGTTTCGTAGATGTGAACCGCACCTCGCGACGGTTCCGTCACGGTGCGGCAGCGAGCTTCCTCAGCAGGTCGCGGGCGACGAGGTGCACCGGGTCCCAGACCGGGCCGAACGGCGGCGCGTAGCCCAGGTCGAGGTCGACCACCTGCTCGGCGGTCATGCCCGCCTGGATGGCGGTGGCCAGCACGTCGATGCGCTTGGCCGTGCCCTCCTCGCCCACGATCTGGGCGCCGAGCATCCGCCCCGTGCCGGCCTCGGCCAGCGCCTTCACGGTGATCGCCTTGCGCTCGGGCAGGTATCTGGCCCGGGTCTCGCCCTCGACGCTCGCCTCGACCGCGACGAAGCCGTGGTGCTCGGCTTCGCGGCGCGAGAGGCCGGTCCGGCCGATCTCGACGCTGCACACGCGGGTGACGGCCGTGCCGAGCGCCCCCGCGAAGGCGGCGTAGGCGCCGGCGATGTTCACGCCGGCCACGCGCCCCTGCTTGTTGGCGACCGTGCCCAGCGCGATGTGCACGGGTGCCCGCGCCACGATGTGGAAGGACTCGCAGCAGTCGCCCGCCGCCCACACGCCCGGCGCGGAGGTGCGCTGGCGGCGGTCGACCCGGATCGCGCCCTTGACGCCGACCTCGATGCCTGCCGCCGCCGCGAGGTCGGCGTTCGGCCGCGCGCCCAGGCCCAGCACCACCAGGTCGGCGGCGATGCGCTCGCCGCCGGCCACGACGGCCCCGCCGTCGACGGCCTCGAGCGGGGTGCCCAGCCGCACGTCGATGCCCAGGCCCTCGAGCGCGCCGACCAGCGGTGCGGCCACGTCGGCGTCGAGGCTCGGCATGAGCTGGTCGGCGGCCTCGACGAGCGTCACCCCGACCCCGCGGTGCACGAACGCCTCGGCCACCTCGAGGCCGATGTAGCCACCGCCAACCACCACGACCCGCTGCGCCTCACCGGCCGCGCGCTCGAGGGCGTCGGCGTCGTCGAGGGTCTGCACGCCGTGCACCATGGGGTGGTCGATGCCCGGCAGGTCGGGCCGTAGTGGACGGGCGCCGGTCGCCAGGTGCAGGGTGTCGAAGCCGACCGTGACCGCCCGGCCCGCGCCGGCGTCCCAGGCCTCGACCGTGCGGGCGTCGAGGTCGAGGGCCCGCGCCTCGTGCCCCAGGCGGACGTCGATGCCGTGGTCGTCGCGGAAGGTCGCCGGGCTGCGGGCCACGAGGTCGTCGAGGTCGTCGACCAGGCCGCCGACCAGGTAGGGGATGCCGCAGGCCGAGTAGCTGGTCCAGCGGCCCTTCTCGAGCACGACGATCTCGCGATCGGGCTGGCGGCGGCGCACCTGCATGACGGCGCTCATGCCCGCCGCGTCACCACCGATGACGACCAGACGATCAGCCATGCCGGCGAGGCTACGGCCCCGTGGCCCGGTGGCCGGCACGCGGCACGCCGGTCAGCGCATGCCCTCCCGCCGGCGGCGGGCCAGGTGCACGTGGGCCTTGGCCGCGCCCCACACCAGGCCGGCGTCGTGCAGCCCGGGGTCGACGTCGGCGAAGCTGGCGGGGCTCAGGTCGTAGACGTCGTCGGGGAAGCTGCGCTCGCTGAACTCGTCCCGAGCCACGGGCCGGGCGCCTGCGGCGCGGAGCACGGCCGTGGGGTGCCGTACGAGCGAGCGGACGACCGCCAGCGGGTTGCCGGCCTGCTCGTCGATGTCCGTGGCCAGCAGCCGCCGCACGCGGGGGCCGCCGTCCGCCCTCGCCCGCTCCCCCGCCGCGGCGATCTCGGTCGCCAGTGCGGCGTCGATCGGGATCCCCTGGGCGTCGAGCACCCGCCGGACCGAGCGCGCCACCCAGCCGGGGATGGCGGCGTCGATCCCGTCCGCCAGGGCCGCGGCGTAGCGGGCGAGGGCCTCGGCGTCCGCGGGGTCGTCGGGCGTGGGCACGCGCCCATGGTGGCGGCGCGCCCGCCTTCGTCGCCAGGAGGCCCGTGGGGCGCCCGTGACGCTAGACACGGGTCGTGCGCATCCGGGCGTTGTCGGTGTTCGAGGGGGTCGTCTACCACTGCGTCTGCCTCGACCCTGCGCACCCCTGCCGCCCGGCGCTCGAGGTCGACGCGGTGCTGCGGCCCGGCGACGCCGACGCGGGCCCGCTGCTGCTCAGCGTCGCGGAGTACGGCGTGATGGTGGGCGACCCCGACGTGGCCCGGCGGTGCCTGCGCGAGCTGGCCGCCCGGGGACGGATCGTCGACCACATGGGCGTCGACCACATCGCCTTCCCCACGTGGACGCCCGTGGCGCCCGCGGATCCGTGAGCGGGCCGCCGGGTCAGCTCGTCCGCTGGTCGAGGCCGAGGGCGGCGTTGAGGTTGCCCGAGCGCAGGCCCTCGAGGTCGAGGGTCACGTAGCGGTAGCCGGCGGCCTGCACGCACGCCACGACCCGGTCTCGCCCGGCCACCACGTCGGCCAGCCGGTCGAGCGGCACCTCCAGGCGGGCCGTGTCCGCGTAGTGGCGGACCCGCACCTCGCGGAAGCCCAGGGCGTGCAGCCCGGCCTCGGCCCGCTCGACCGCCGCCAGGCGGCCCAGCGTCACCGGTGTGCCGTAGGGCAGGCGCGAGGCGAGGCAGGCAGCCGCCGGCTTGTCCCAGGTGCGCAGGCCCAGGCGCTGCGACCACGACCGCACGTCGGCCTTGCGGAACCCGGCGTCGACCAGCGGGAACGCCGCGCCCCGCTCGGCCGCGGCCCGCTGGCCGGGCCGGTGGTCACCGAGGTCGTCGACGTTGACGCCCAGCACCACCGTCGCGTCCCGCTCGCCGCCGGCCAGGCCGGCGGCGACGGGGCCGACGGCGCGGAGCAGGGCGTCCTTGCACCAGTAGCACCGGTCGCCGTCGTTGCGGGCGTAGGCGGCCTCGGCCATCTCGTCGGTCTCGACCTCGCGCCAGCGCAGCCCCCACTCGGCGGCCAGGGCCGCACAGTCGACCCGCTCGCGGCCGGGCAGCGACGGCGACACGGCGGTGACGGCCAGCGCCCGGTCGGGGCCGAGCGTGTCGTGGGCCATCCATGCGAGGAAGGCCGAGTCGACCCCGCCGGAGAAGGCGACGACCACCCGGTCGAGCGCGCGCAGGTGGTCGCGCAGGGCGTCGAGCGACGCGGTCACCGGCCGGTGCCCATCAGTCGGTCACCTCGATGCGCACGCGCTTGTTGCCCTTGCCCTTGGACTCGGTCTTGACCACCCGCACGCCACCGACCTCGGCCGTGGAGCGCACGTGCGTGCCACCGTCGGCCTGCTTGTCGAGGCCGACGATGTCGACGACCCGGATCTCGGCCACCGACTCGGGCACCAGGCTGACCTTGGTGCGGATGAGCGCCTCGTCCAGCACGGCCTCGGCCCGGGGCACGAACGACACCTCGATGGGCCGGTCGGCGGCGATCTCCTCGGCCACCAGCTGCTCGACCCGGGCGCCGAAGCCGTCGGGCGTGGGGCTCAGCTCGAAGTCCATGCGCGCCGCCAGCGGCTCCATGTTGCCGCCGGTGACCGGCACGCCCCACTCGTTCCAGATGACCCCGCACAGCACGTGCAGCGCGGTGTGGGTGCGCATCAGCCGGTGGCGCCGTTCCCAGTCGATCTCGCCCTCGACCTCGGTGGCCGGGGCCGGCACCGGGCCGTCGAGCGTGTGCCACACCTCGTCGCCCTGCTTGCGGACGTCGACGACGCGCGCCTCGCCGCCGGGCCAGCGCAGCATGCCCGTGTCGTGCGGCTGGCCGCCGCCCGTGGCGTAGAACACCGTGCGGTCGAGGGTCACGCGCTGCTCGTCGGCGGCGGTCACCACACCCGATGCAGACCGCCGGTACGCGTCGGCCAGGTAGACGAGTTCAGTAGGCATCGTGACCGTTCCTTAACTGAAGGATGCGGCGAAACGCAATGCTCGCACCCCGTTCGAGTGGTAAACCTGTCCAGCGCGGGGGACATGCGCCCCCGCGCCCTCTTGTTCCTGGACACGGGAGTGTGTGCGATGCGACAGCGAAGCCGTTCACTTCGGCTTCTCGCCATCCTCCTCGGGCTGTCGATGGTGGCCGCCGCGTGCGGCGACGACGACGATACCGAGGCCGGCGAGGACGACACCGATACCACCGAATCCGAAGGGGCCGGCGAGAGCCTGGCCCCCGAGTTGGGGGACGCAGATCCCCAGTGCGAGGGCGAGTCGGACGGGTCCCTGACCATCGGCGGCCTGTTGCCGCAGACGGGCGACCTCTCGTTCCTCGGCCCACCGATGGAGGCCGGCGCCCAGATGGCCATCGACGACGTCAACGCCGCCGGCGGCGTCCTCGGCGCCGACGTCGCCTGGATGCCGGGGGACTCCGGCGACGCCGATCCCGACGTGGCCAACCCGACGGTCGACTCGCACCTGTCGGCGGGGGCGGACGTGATCCTCGGCGCCGC
>DASTFE010000178.1:0-3079 GCA_035708905.1 Acidimicrobiales bacterium
TCGACCGACGGCGACGAGCTCGAGCGGCTGCGGGCCATCCTGGTCCGCTACGTCGAGGTCACGGCCGAGCGGCCCGCGCTGATCCGCATCGTCAACCACGAGGCGGCCCGTCCCGGCGGCCGGCTCGACCACGTGTACGAGCTCTACATCCGGCCCGCGCACGAGGTGGCCGACGTGGTGCTGCGCGACCTGGCCGCGGCGGGGCGCGTGCGCCCGGTGCCGCCGGCCACCCTCCACTTCCTCGTGGGGCACGGCGCGGGCGGCATCGTCAGCCTGCCGGCGCTGGCCGGGCGCTTCCCCGGTGCCCACGGCAGCCTCATCGACCAGGCCCGGGGCGCGGTCGACGTCGTGCTGCGGGGCATCCTCACCTGAGCCCGGCCCGCTCACGTGGTGGCGCACCGCCGCCGTCGTCTAGACCGTGCACATGTCGCAGTCCGACGCCACCGGTCCCGCCGCCCTCGCCCAGCACATCTCCGCCATGTCCGACGAGCCGCTCGTCGACGGCGACGAGCCGCTGTCCGTGTGGATGCTCGTGAAGTTGCGCGACGCCGAGGGCGACGTCGTGTGGGGCGTCCGCAACGCGGGTGCGCCCTTCACCTCGGAGGAGCTGCTGGGCGCGCTGACCGGCTTCACCGAGTCGCTCAAGCGCGACCTGGCGTCCGACTGGGAGTAGGGCCGGTCAGCCCTCGGGCACGGCGCCGCGCAGGCCGTCCTCGCCGAACAGGTCGGCCAGCAGGCCCGACAGGTCGGGGCCGCGGCGCAGCGTATGGCCACCGTCGACGGCGACGTTCTGGCCGGTGACCCAGCCGGCCTCGGGGCCGAGGAGGAACCGCACCAGCGCGGCCACCTCGTCGGGCTCGCCCGGGCGGCCGAGCGGCATGCAGCCCTTGTAGTCGTCGAGCACGGGCCCCGGCGCGGTGATGGGTGCCACGAGGTCGGTGCGGGTCAGCCCCGGGCGCACGGTGTTGACCCGCACACCGCTCGCGCCCAGCTCGTCGGCGGCCATCATGCACAGCATCTCCAGCCCCGCCTTGGACGGGCCGTAGGCGCCGAACCACCGGTGGGTCACCGCACCGGCGATGGACGACACCGCCACGATCGAGCCGCCGCCCTGGCGGACCATCACCGGCGCGCCGTGCTTGATCGTGAGCATGGTGCCGGTGAGGTTGAGGTCGATCGTGCGGCGCCACGCCTCGACGTCCGTCTGGGTGATGGGGCCGATCGTCTCGGACCCGCCGGCGCTGGCCACGATGCCGTCGAGGCGCCCGGTCAGCCCGGTGGCCGCGGCCACCAGCGCCCGGACCGACGCCTCGTCCGTCACGTCGGCCGGCACGGCCTGCACCCGGGCGTCATCGGCGGCCACCGCCTCGATCGCTTCGACGCCGGCACGGAGCCGGTCCTCGGAGCGCCCGGCGACCGTCACCGAGGCGCCGTCGGCGGCCAGCCGCCGGGCGCAGGCCAGGCCGATGCCGCTGCCGCCGCCCGTGACGAGCGCCGAGAAGCCGGCGAGCGCCGCTGTGTTCGTGCCTTCCACCCCGGGGTCCCCTCCTGCCTGACGAGATCGTCACCGACACTAGGGCGCGGGACGGTCCGCGGGCCCACCGGGTGGCCTCCCCGCGTTCTGGCCGCGGGAACGGGGGCTCCCACCCCGGTTCCCGCGACAGGAAGTTGGGCGGGAGCGGTCAGGCCGGGGGCAACGGCGAGCGGGCGGTGATCGAGATGCGGTTCCAGGCGTTGATCACCACGACGTGGAACACGAGCTGCACCAGCTCCTCGGGCGTGAACCGGGCCTGCGCCGCCTCGACCACCTCGTCGGGTACGTGGCTGTCGGCCACCAGCGTGATCGCCTCGGCCAGCGCCAGCGCGGCCCGCTCGCGCTCGCTGTACAGCGGCACCTCGCGCCAGGCCGCCAGCACGTCGAGCCGCTGGGGCGACTCGCCGGCGGCCCGGGCGTCCTTGGCGTGCATGTCGAGGCAGTAGGCGCAGCCGTTGATCTGCGAGGCGCGCAGCTTGACCAGGTTCAGCAGCGACTCCTCCAGGCCGGACCGGCTGACCGCCCGGTCGAAGGCCGACATGGCGCGGTAGCCGTCACGCCAGGGGCCGGCCAGGTCCAGCCGGGGTCGCCGGTCGGGCGTGTCGGGGGCGGCGGTGCCGCGGTCGGCGGTGTCGTGGGCGGTGTCGGGGGCGGGGGTCTGCACTGTGGTCATGGGTCGACCCTAGGGAGCGATTGGTCCGCTTGCCTGGGCCAGTTCCACCGCTATCTACTGGTCCAGTGGACGTGCTGCTGGAGGTCGACCTGTCGGGCGGGCGCCGGCGCGGCGTCGAGCAGGCGCTGCGGGCCGCCATCCGCCACGGGCGGCTCGCCGCGGGCGAGGCGCTGCCCTCGACGCGGCAGCTGGCGTCCGACCTCGGGCTCGCCCGCGGCACGGTGGTCGACGCCTACGACCAGCTTGTCGTCGAGGGCTACCTGGCCACCCGGCCGGGCGGCCGCACGGTCGTCGCCGCCACCGTGCCCGCGCCCGCGTCACCCGCCGCAGCCGCGCCTCCGGCCCTGCCCCGGGTCGACCTGCGCGCCGGGGCCCCGGACCTGTCGATGTTCCCGGCGGGCGAGTGGGTTCGGGCGGTGCGGTCGGTGCTGCGGGACGGCCCGCCCGGCGCCCTCGACTACACGGGGCCGCGGGGCCGCGCCGAGCTGCGGGCGGCGCTGGCCGGCTACCTGGCTCGCGCCCGCGGCGTGGTCGCCGCCCCCGACCAGGTGGTGGTGTGCAGCGGCGTCGACGACGCCCTCGGCCTGCTGGCCCGCGCGCTGGCCGCGACCGGCCGCGCCACCGTCGCCATGGAGGACCCCTGCCTGGCGTTCCACCGCACCATCGTCGAGCGCGCCGGGGCTGTGATCGCGCCCGTGCCGGTCGACGGGCACGGGGTCGACGTCGGGGCGCTCGCCGGTTCCGGCGCCGGCGCGGCGGTGGTGACGCCGGCCCGTCAGGCGGTCGTCGGCAGCACGCTGGCGCCCGAGCGCCGGGGCGCGCTGGTGGCGTGGGCGCGCCGCTGCGACGCCGTGGTGATCGAGGACGACTAC
>DASTFE010000179.1:0-11293 GCA_035708905.1 Acidimicrobiales bacterium
GGCGAGGTGACGTGCGTGCTCGGGCCCAACGGCGCCGGCAAGACCTCGACGGTCGAGGCGCTCGAGGGCCTGCGCCGCCCGGCGGCGGGCCGGCTGTCGGTCATCGGCCTCGACCCCCGCACCGACCACCGGCCGCTCACCGAGCGCATGGGCGTGATGCTGCAGGAGGGCGGCCTGCACCCGGCGGTGCGGGTGCGCGAGGCGCTGCGGCACGCGGCCGCCCTCTACCGCCGGCCGCTCGACCTCCGGGCGCTGGCCGAGCGGCTCGGGTTGTCCGGGCTCGAGCGGCGCACCATCCGGCACCTCTCCGGCGGCGAGCAGCGGCGCCTGGCCCTGGCGCTGGCGCTCGTCGGCCGGCCCCAGGTGGTGTTCCTGGACGAGCCCACGGCGGGCGTCGACCCGGCGGGCCGGCAGGTGATCCGGCAGGTGATCGCGGACCTGCGCGGCGAGGGGGTCACCGTGGTGCTCACCACCCACGACCTCGACGAGGCCGAGCGGGTCGCCGACCGTGTGGTGATCATCCTGGACGGCCGGCTGGTGGCGGCCGGCACGGTGGACGACCTCACCCGAGCCACGGGCGGCGACGAGCACGTCCGCTTCCGCGGGCCCGCCGGCCTCGACCGCGCCGCGCTGAGCGGCCACCTCGAGGGGGCCGACGTGGTCGAGACGGCGCCGGGCGACTACGCCGTCGCCACGGCGCCCACGCCCCGGGCCGTCGCCGCCATCACCGCCTGGCTGGCCGAGCACGACCTGCCGCTCGCCGACCTGCGCGCCGGCCGCCAGCGACTCGAGGACGTCTACCTGCGGCTCACGGCCGAGCCCCCGCCACGCGAGCCGACGCCGCCCCTCGCACCGCAACCGCCACCCGAGCCCACGCCACCACCAGAGCCGACGCCACCACCAGAGCCGGCGCCACCGCCGGAGCCCACCTTGGCACCGGAGCCCGTACCGCCACCCGAGCCCACACCACCACCCGAACCGACACCACCACCCGAACCGACACCACCACCCGAACCGACACCACCAGCCGAGCCTGCGCCAGCACCCGAACCCAGACCGGCACCGGAGCCCGTACCGCAGCCCGAGCCTGCGCCAGCGCCCGAACCCACACCGGCACCGGCACCGGAGCCAGGGCCGCAGCCGTCACCCGACCCGCGACCACCCGCGGGCGAGGGCGAGGGCCGGTCGTGAGGCCGCTCGCCGCCCAGCTCCGGCTCGAGCTCGCGCTGACCCTGCGCAACGGCGAGTCGCTGCTGCTGACCCTCGGCATCCCCGTCGGTGTGCTGGTGTTCTTCTCGCTGGTCGACGTGCTGCCCATCGACGGCGAGGCCGTCGACTTCCTGGCGCCCGGCACGCTGGCGCTGGCGGTGCTGGCCACCGCGTTCGCCAACCTCGCCATCGCCACCGGGTTCGACCGGTCCTACGGCGTGCTCAAGCGCCTCGGCACGACGCCGCTCGGGCGGGGCCGCCTCGTGGCCGCCAAGGCGCTGGCGGTGCTCGTCGTCATCGCCGTGCAGGCCGTCGTACTGGCGGCCGCCGCGCTGGCGCTCGGCTGGGAGCCCGAGGTCGACCCGCTGCCGCTCGTCGCCGGCCTGGTGCTGGCGGTCGCCGCCTTCACCGGCGCGGCCCTGGTGCTGGCCGGCCGCCTCGGCGCGCTCGTCACGCTGGCCGTCGCCAACGCCGTGTTCGTCGGCCTGCTGCTGCTGTCGGGCATGGTGTTCCCGCTCGACGAGCTGCCGGCGGGCCTGCGGGGCGCCGCCCGCTCGCTGCCGTCCACCGCCCTGGCCGAGGCGTGCCGGGGCGCGCTGACCGAGGGCGTGGACGTGCCCGGGCGGGTGTGGCCGGTGCTCGGCGTGTGGTCGGTCGCGGCGGTGGCCCTGGCCGTCGCCCTGTTCCGCTGGGAGCCCGGCGACTGACAGCGACGACCGCCCCGACGGCTCACCGACGGGGTCGCGCGACCGAGCGGGGCTCAGCGCGGGTCGTCGGGCACCGGTTCGGCCACGGGCGGGTGCGCCTCGAACTGGCGCTCGACGTCGGCCCACGTCAGCTCGGTCGCCGGGCCGGCCTGGTCGGCGGCCTTGTCGGTGTCGCTGAACTTCGCCGCCCACTGGAAGAACCGGGTCGCGATGACCACCCACAGGAACCCACCGCCCACCAGCTTCATGACGACGCCGGCCAGCTGCTGGTCGTCGGTGACCGTCAGGTTCCACAACCGCTCGGGCACCTCGTAGGCCGAGTACACGGTGCCCTCCGCGAAGGTGAGCCAGCCGGCGGGCACCGTCGGCACGATCGAGGTGACGAACAGGTAGACCATCTGCGCCGGGTACGAGATGCGCAGCTCGGGCAGCGGGCCGACCACCGGCACCCACAGCAGGATGGCGCTGAGGACCAGTCCGGTGTGCACCGAGTAGTGCACGAGCGGGTTGTCGACCGACAGGTTCACCACGCCGGGGGCATGGGTGAACAGGACCAGCCCGTTGAACAGCAGGGCGGCGACCACGGGCTTGGCCAGCACGTCGAACGCCCGCCGGACCCGGCCCCGCCCGAGCACCAGCCGGGCCAGCCACTCGGGCGTGGCCAGCAGCATCACCGGCGGCACCATGTACGTCAGCACCATGTGCTGGCTCATGTGCACCGAGAAGAGGTACTCCTCGCCGATGTCGTGCACCGGCCAGTCGGACGCCACCCACAGCAGCACCAGGCCCAGGCCGAGCCAGCCGACCTGCTGCCGGGTCACCACGGGCCGTCCCTCGGGCACCACCTTGGGCCCGACGACCCGCAGCGCGAAGACCGCCAGGGCAGCGACGCCCCCCACCAGCACCCACACCTCGGGGTGCGGCTGCCACCGCCAGAAGTCGGCTGCGGCGGCGAGCGGGGTCATGGCGGCGTCACGAGCTGGGGTAGGCCGAGGAGAAGAACTGCATCACGAGCAGCACGATGAGGTACACCGAGACGGCCAGCATCAGGCCGAACACGAACACCCGCCGGAACAGCGGGTTGTCGTAGCGCAGGTGCATGAACCAGCCGCACACGATGGCGAACTTGGCGATCATCATCGGGAACAGCGCGACGACGAGCAGCGTCGTGCTGGCGTCCTCGATGAAGTACGTGCCGACCTCGAAAGCCGTGATGACGGCCAGGATGGCGGCCACGATCAGGTAGTCGCGGTCGGAGGGGTGGGCGTGCTGGTGGGCCTCGTGGTCGGGCTCGAGCGGCCCGGCAGCCCCTCGCTCTTCCGTTTCGACGCTCATCGGAGACTCCCCACGATCACGGGATCAGGTAGACGATCGTGAAGATCAGGATCCACACGATGTCGACGAAGTGCCAGTACAGGCCGAAGATCTCGACCGTCTCGGCCCGTTCGGCCCCCAGCCTGCCGCGCACCGACATGACGAACAACGACAGCAGCAGCACGATGCCGACGCTGACGTGCACGCCGTGGAAGCCGGTCAGCGTGTAGAACGCGGAGCCGAAGATGTTGGTCGTGTAGCCGAGTCCCTCCTTGACGAACGAGGTGAACTCGTACACCTGCCCGGCGATGAAGACGGCGCCGAGCAGCGCCGTCGTCAGCAGGAACGTGCGGCATCGCCGCTCGTCGCCCCGGTGGATCGCCCCCACGGCCATCGCCATCGTCAGCGAGCTGAACAGCAGCACGAAGCTCGACACCGACGTGAACGGGATGTCGAACACGTCCTCGGGGCCGGGCCCGGTCACCGACCGGTGGCGCAGCAGCAGGTAGGTCGAGATCAGGCCGCCGAACAGCAGGCAGTCCGAGCCGAGGAACACCCACATCGCCAGCTTCTCGTTGGAGACGCCGGTGCTGGTGGCGTGGCTGGGCACGCCCTTGTCGTGGAGGGACGGGTCGGCGCTGTGCTCGGTGAACGCGGTGTCAGTCATCGGAGGCAGCCCTCTCGTCGGACGCGGAGGCGGTGGGTGCCGACACGCCGGCCGGCTGCGACTCGCCGTCGCCGGCGGTCGCGTCGGCGGCCTCGCCGCCCTCGATCTCGGCCTCGGCGCCGTCGTGCCCGTCGTCGTGGCCGTCGTGCCCGAGGTGGCCGTGGCCGGCCTCGGGGTCGTCGGCCGGCTCGTAGCCCCAACCGAAGGCGCCGATCAGCACGACCAGCCCGCCGACGACGGCCAGGCCGAGGTTGAAGATCAGCCCGTAGGCGATCAGCGGCAGGCCGAGCGCCGTGACCAGCGGCCAGTACGAGGGCGACGGCAGGTGGACGTCGGTGGCGTCGCCCTTCTGGGCCGCCTCCGCGCCGGTGGCGACGCGCACCACCTTGCCGGTCTCGTCCTCCTGGTACTTGTGGTGCCAGAACTCGTCGAGGCGCGACACGGTGGGCACCTCGTCGAAGTTGTGCACCGGCGTGGGCGACGGGACGCTCCACTCGAGGCTGCGGGCGTCCCACGGGTCGGGGCCGACATCGACGGGGTCGGCCCGGTGGGCCCGCCAGCTGGCCACGATGTTCCACCCGAAGATCAGCATCGAGACGGCGATGATCAACGACCCGATCGTCGACACCAGGTTCCAGAACTCGAACCCGTAGTCCGCGATGTAGGTGTGCATGCGGCGGGGCATGCCCTGCAGGCCCAGCACGTGCATCGGACCGAAGGTGAGGTTGAAGCCGATCAGGATGGTCCAGAAGTGCCACTTCCCCAGCGTCTCGCTGAGCGTGTAGCCGAACACCTTGGGCCACCAGAAGTAGAAGCCGCCCAGGAAGGCGAGCAGCGCCCCGCCGAAGATCACGTAGTGGAAGTGGGCGACGATGTAGTAGGTGTCGGTCTGCTGGGTGTCGGACGGTGCCACCGCATGGGTCACGCCCGACAGGCCGCCGATGGTGAACATGGTGACCAGGCCGATGGCGAACAGCATCGGCGTGGTGAAGCGCAACCGGCCGCCCCACATGGTGGCCATCCAGTTCAGGATCTTCACCCCGGTGGGCACCGCGATGAACATGGTCGACAGCGCGAAGGCGGCGACCGACAGCGGCCCCATGCCCGAGGCGAACATGTGGTGGGCCCACACGCCCCAGCCCATGAAGCCGATGGCGATGCCCGAGAACACCATGAACGGGTAGCCGAAGATCGGCTTGCGCGAGAACACCGGGATGATCTCGGACACGATGCCGAACGCCGGCAGGATCAGGATGTAGACCTCGGGGTGGCCGAAGATCCAGAACAGGTGCTCCCACAGCAGCGGGTCGGCGCCCTGGGCCACGTTGAAGAAGTTGGCGTCGAACAGCCGGTCGAACGTCAGCAGGAACAGCGCGATCGAGATGACCGGCAGCGCGAACACCAGGAGGAGCTGGGTGACCAGGCCCATCCAGGTGAACACCGGCATCTTCATCATCGTCATGCCGGGCGCCCGCATGTTGAGCACGGTGACGACCAGGTTGATGGCGCCGACCAGCGAGGCGATGCCGGCCATCTGCAGGCCCAGGGCGTAGAAGTCCATGCCGTGGCTGGGTGAGAAGGTGACGCCCGTGTTGGGCGCGTAGGCGAACCACCCACCGTCCGCCCCGCCGCCCAGGAACCACGAGGTGTTCAGCATCAGGCCGGCACTCAGGAAGAGCCAGAAGCTGAACGCGTTGAGCCGGGGGAAGGCGACGTCGCGGGCGCCGATCTGCAGCGGCATGAGGTAGTTCATGAACGCGGCGCCCATGGGGATGACGACGAGGAAGATCATCGTCACGCCGTGCATGGTGAACAGCTGGTTGTAGAGGTCGGCCGAGTACAGCTTCTGACCCGGCGCCGCGAGCTGCAGCCGGATGAGCAGCGCCTCGACGCCGCCGATCACGAAGAAGAACAGCGCGGCGGCGCCGTACATGATGCCGATGCGCTTGTGGTCGACCGTGGTCAGCCAGCTCCTCCAGCCGGTGGTCGCCTGCGGGCGCGTGAAGCCGCCGAGCGGCTGGCGGGCCGTGACCTGCCCGGTGGTGAGCTCGAGGGGTGCTGTCGGGCGTTCGACGATCGCCATGTGGGACTCCGTGCTAGTCGAGCGTCGCGAGGAACGCGACAAGCTGGTCGATCTGCTCCTCTTGCAGGTTGAAGTTGGGCATGCCGCGCACCTTGTCGCCGCCGGGCTCGGGCACGTACGGGGCGTCCATCGGCTTCTCGTCCGGCGGGTTCCGCAGCCAGGCCTCGAGGTCGGCGCGGTTCAGCTCGCCGCCGATCTCGTCGTGCTCGACGAAGCCGTCGCCGTCGGCGTCGACCCACAGGTCGAACAGGGCGCCGGCGAACGTGCCGCGACTGGCGAAGTGCGTCAGGTCGGGCGCGTTCTCGGCGACGATCAGCTCGGTGCCCGAGCCCTGCTCCTCGAACTCGGCGTCGTTGATGCCCCGGGCCAGGTGGCAGCCCGAGCACTGGGTGGTGAACAGCTCGGCGCCGGCCGCCGCCTCGGCCTCGGTGGGCATCTCGGCGTCGGTGGCCTGGTCCTCGAGCCACGCCTCGAACTCGTCGGGCGGCAGGGCGACGACCCGCTGGCGCATGTAGCCGTGCGACAGGCCGCAGTACTCGGTGCACTGGCCCACGTAGACGCCCGGCTCGTCCGCGTGGATCTGGAGGGGGTGGGTGCGGCCCGGCACCGCGTCCTTCTTCCCGTTCAGCCGGGGGATCCAGTAGGAGTGGATGACGTCGTTGGACTGGATGTCGAGGTTGATGTCGACGCCGGCGGGCACCACCAGGTCGTTGGCGGTGAGCACATCGTCGTGCTCGCCGTCGCCGTCGAGGTCGTAGGCGTACTCCCACCACCACTGCTGGCCCACGACCTGCACGGTCAGGTCGTCGTCGTCGCGCTGCTCGAGGTCGAACAGCGTGCGCAGGGTGAAGAACCCGACCACGGCCAGCAGCACGGCCGGCAGCAGCGTCCACGCGATCTCGAGCCGGGTGTTGCCGTGGGTCTGCGTGGGCAGGTCGTCGTCGCCGTCGTCGCGGCGGCGCCGGAAGCGGACGATCAGCGCGATCATCCCGAACTCGACCACCACGAACACCACGACGGCGACGAGGAAGACGCCGTTGAACAGGTTGTCGATCGACCGGGCCTGGGGGCCGGCGGGATCCATCGTGTCCTGGGGTGCGTCCGCGGCGCAGGCGCCGAGCAGCACCAGCGGCAGGATCAGCGCCAGCGGCGCGAAGCGGCGACGCCGGGCCGCGGGCTGCTGGCCAGTGGACATGCGATCTCCTTCGACGGGGCGCGGGCTGCGGTGGGTCACCGGGGCACCTCGACGGTGACGGGTGCGCCGGCCGGCCCGAGGGCGCCCTCGGCCCCGTGGTCGCTCTCGCCCGGCTCGTGGAACTCGCGGGTGCCGGCGATGCCCCCGGCCACGCCCAGGCCGATGACGACGAGCGCCCCGGCCACCAGCAGCCCCACCACCACGTTCGAGCTGATGCGGGGCCGC
Source organism: Acidimicrobiales bacterium (assembly GCA_035708905.1). Lineage (GTDB taxonomy): Bacteria > Actinomycetota > Acidimicrobiia > Acidimicrobiales > VFJN01 > ZC4RG19. The sequence continues at coordinate 7,401 of DASTFE010000179.1, forward strand.
GACGCGACGAGGAACCCGCCGGAGATGACCACCACGGCCAGGGCGAGCGCCACCCACACAGCGGCCTCGGCCGACAGGGCCAGGAAGACCCGCGAGAAGGCGAGGGCGATCCCCACCAGCGCCAACGCGCCGGCCGCGGGGTACTCGAGGGGGTTCATCAGCCGGTTGCGGATGCGCCGGTTGGTCTCGGGATCACCCGTGGCCCGGTCGGCCCAGGTCTGGACCGTCCACTCGACCAGCACGATGCCGAGCACGACCAGTCCGGCGACGAACAGGATGGGCTCGGACACCAGCCCGATGACCACCAGCGCCGCGCCGAAGGCGGCGATCGGCGGCCAGTAGCTGGTGCCGGCGGGCGTGACCTCGGGGACACGCTCGGTGCCGGCCACCTGGCTGACGGCCTCGGCCTCGGCGTCGCGGGTGGCGGTGGCGGCGACGCCGAGCATGATGCTCACCACACCTCCCGCCAGCAGCAGCCCGTAGCCGAAGTGGTCGCCGACGGCGCCCTTGTAGCCGACCGACACGGGCCCGAGGCCGTTGCCGCCCGTCGTCCAGCCGTACGCGGCCGCGAGCACCAGCGAGACGAGGCCGAGGCCGTAGAACCACTTGGAGCCGGTGGTGATCATCGCGAGGGCCTCACTTGACGACGGTGATCGTGTACCAGACCACGGCGTACACACCGACGGTCACGAACCAGAAGAGGGCGGCGGCGGTGGCGCCCTCGGCCGCCCGGCCGGTGAGCTGGCCGCCCACGGCCCGGAAGGCCATGACGGTCATGTAGAGCAGGCCGACGACCGCCATGGCGACGTGCAGGCCGGTGATCGTGTAGATCAGCAGCGCCTGGGTCGAGCTGGTGACGCCGAGCCCGAACTGCTGCCAGCCGTAGGCGGCGCCGTTGATGTAGGCGGCGCCGAGCACCAGCGTGACGCCGAACGCCATGAGCGCGTGGCCCCGGTCGTCGTCGCGCAGCGCCTGCACGGCCCAGGCGGCGGTGACCAGCGAGAGCAGCAGCGTGACCATGCCCATGCTGCCGGGGGTGAGCTGCAGGTTGCTCTCCTCGGGCAGCCAGATCTCGCCCGAGGCGATCACGTCGGCGCGCAGCCGGGCGTACAGGGCGATGAGCGCCAGCACCACCATCGCCGCGCTGCCGGCGGCCAGGGCGGTGCCCACGAGCAGCACCCGGGGCCGGGGCGCCGGCGGCGGGGGTGCGGCGGAGAAGACCTCGAGGTCGGTGGCGGTGGTGGCCATCAGGCGGATGCCTCCGTCTCGTCTGCCGCGGCGGCGTGGCGGGCGTCGTACACGGGTGCCTCGGACGTGATCTCGGGCAGCGACGCGAAGTTCCCGACCGGCGGCGGCGACGTCGTGGCCCACTCGAGGGTGTGGCCGGCCCACGGGTCGTCGCCGGGCCCGTCCCCGGACCGCCGGGCGAGCAGGCCCAGCCCGACGACGAGCAGGCCGGCCGCGACGGCGGCGAGGCCGATGCCCGAGACCAGGTTGAGCGCCTCGACGGTGTCGAGGTCGCCGGCGCTCACGGTCTCGCTGCCGGCGCCCACCAGCTGGGACTGGTCGAGCGCCCCGGCGATGGCCTGCGCCACCCCGGCGGCGAGGGCACCGAGGAAGACGAGGGTGCCGCCCAGCCGGGTGAGGGCGTCGGGCAGCAGCTTGCCGTACAGCTTGGGCGCCCAGAACGCCACCCCGCCCAGCGCGGCGAGCACGGTGCCGGTGAGCACCAGCGTGGTCTGCGCCGTCATCCAGGTGGTGCCCGCGAGGTCGAGGCCTTCGATCACCGTGGCGCCCCCGGCCGCCACGCCGAGCAGGATCAGCAGGCCGGCGAGCTGGGCGAGGACGAGCGGCGTGCCGAGCTTGACCTTGCCGGCGCGGAGCGTGCCCGTCCACAGGCCGAGCAGCCCGAGGACCGGGACGATGGCGATGAAGCCGACGGCGACCCACGGCCCCTCGTAGAGCCACGGCGCCGGCGCATCGCTGCCGTCGGCCGTGGCGCCGAGCTGTGCCCAGGCACCGAACCCGAGGGCGGCGGCCAGGCCCAGGAGGCCGAGGGCCGCCCCGTGGCGCTTGTGGCGCCGCTGGGCGAACACCGGCACGACGTCCGCGACGATGCCGAGGGCCGGCACGGCGAACACGTACAGGGTGGGCTGCCAGAAGAGCCAGGACATGCGGTTGTAGATGCCGTCGCTGCCGCCCAGGAACTGCTGGCCGTAGCGCAGGTCGAGGTAGGCGACCAGCAGCCCGGCGGCGAGCACCGGCAGGGTGAGCAGCCACACCGAGCCGGCCACCAGCATCGACCACGCGAACAGCGGGCTGCGGCGCAGGGTCATGCCCGGTGCCCGCAGCGTGAGCACGGTGGTCACCACCGAGACGGTGGCGACCGCCAGGGCGACCAGCACCGTGACGAGCCCGGCGACGTAGAGGGCGACGGCGTCGGGATCGGTGCCGTAGGGGCCGCCGTCGATGGCGTAGCTGGCGAGCACGAGCCCGCCGGCCACCAGCCACACCCAGTAGGCGGCGGCGGTGGCCCGGGGAAAGGCGACCGTGCGGGCCCCGATCTGCAGGGGCACCACGGCGGTGGCCAGCCCGACCAGCAGGGGCAGGGCGCCGAGGAGCAGCAGGACCGTCGTGTGCAGGGTGGAGACCCGGACCGCGGTGTCGGCCGCGAAGACCTCGCTGCCGGCGACGTCGTACTGCTCGATGCCGACCAGCGCACCGACCACGGCGGCGACGATCAGGAACAGCAGCGAGGTGCCGACGAACAGCTTGCCGATCGTGCGCGGATCGCCCGAGCCGACCACGGCGGCCAGTCCGGTCGGCGGTGCCGAGGGGGACGGCGCAGCGGCGGCCTCGGCGGTGGCGCGAGGAGCTTCGGTCACGGTCATGAACGCACCCTGGTCAGGAGACTGGCTGTGCTCGGGAATCTAGTCACATGCGTGATGAGGCCACGAAAACGCCGGTCGGCCATCAGAGCCCCGAGCGGACGAGCTGATCGACGGCCATCGCGCCGAACAGCAAGGTGATGTACGAGATCGACCACGTGAACACGCGCATGGCGAGCTTGGGCGTGGTGTCGCGCAGCAGGCGGGCTGCGTACCAGGTGAAGGCGGCGCCCAGCACCAGCGCCGCACCGACGTAGAGGGCCCCTGCGCCGGCGACCGGCGCGAACAGCAGGGTCAGGCCCCACAGCAGCAGCGTGTACAGCAGGATGCGCACGGCGGTGGTGCGGAGGCTGGAGACGACCGGCAGCATCGGCACCGCGACCCGGGCGTAGTCCTCGCGGTAGCGGATGGCGAGCGCCCAGAAGTGGGGCGGCGTCCAGACGAAGATGACGGCGAAGAGCACGACCGGCGCCCAGTCGAGCGAGTTGGTCACCGCCGACCAGCCGATCAGCACCGGCGCCGCGCCGGCCGCCCCGCCGATGACGATGTTGCTCTTCGACGTGCGCTTCAGCCACAGGGTGTAGACGAAGACGTAGAAGAGGCAGGCCGCCACGGCCAGCACGGCCGAGAGCAGGTTGACGGTCGCCCACAGGAAGGCGAAGGCGGCCACCTCGATCGTCACGGCGAACGTGAGGGCCGACCGGGGGGCGACCCGCCCGCTGGGGATCGGCCGGTTGCGGGTGCGGGCCATCAGCCTGTCGATGTCGCGGTCGACGTACATGTTGACGGCGTTGGCTCCGCCGGCCGCGAGGGTGCCGCCGGCCACGGTGGCGGCGATGAGCCACAGCGATGGCAGGCCCCGCTCGGCGACGATCATGGTCGGCACGGTCGTCACCAGCAGGAGCTCGATGATGCGCGGCTTGGTCAGGGCCACGTAGTCACCGATCTGGGATCGGAGCGAGCGGCGCACGGGGAGCTCGGCGGCGGTCAGCACAACTCACGGGA
>DASTFE010000180.1:0-23605 GCA_035708905.1 Acidimicrobiales bacterium
GGGATCCATGCACCCGATGGTGCCGAGAGGGTGTGACAATCAACGAGAAGGATCGCCACTCTCCGGATCTTCCGACAGGTTCGGTCGCCAGGGCGACCGAACCCGCGAAGAGAACGCTCAGGTCAGGCCGAGGACCTTCGCCGCGTTGTCGCGCAGGAAGCGGGGCCACACCTCGTCCTTGAAGCCCACGCCCGGCAGCTCGCCCATGATGCGCTCGAGCGACAGGCCCATCGGGAAGTAGCCGGCGTAGATCACCTTGTCGGCGCCCCGGGTGTTGGCGTAATCGACGATCGCCTTCGGGTAGTAGCGGGGGGCGAAGGCGCTGGTGGAGTAGTGGAGGTTCGGCCACTTGAGCATGAGCTTCACGACCAGGTCGGTCCACGGCTCGCAGCCCTGGCGGGTCACGAACGTCAGCTCGGGGAAGTCGAAGCACACCTCGTCGATCAGCTCGACGTGCTGGCACGCGAAGCGCAGCCGCGGCCCGGGCACGCCGGCGCACACGAACACCGCGATGCCGAGCTCGGCGCACTTGGCGTAGACGGGGTACATCTTCTTGTCGTTGATCGGCACCTGGGGCAGCATCCCGGCGGGGAACATGCCGACGGCCCTGATCCCCCAGGTCTCGTAGGCCTCGGTGATGGCCCGCACCGCCTCCATGCCCTTGTTCGCGTCGACCGAGAGCGAGGGGACGAACCGGTCGGGATGGGTGCGCACCGCCCGGGCGCCGTCGTCGCCGTGCACGCCGACCAGGCCCTTCTCGATGCCCCACAGATCCATCTCCCGCAGCGTCACGCCGACCGGGTCGACGCCTGCGCCGATCGCCTTGTCGGGGACGTCCTTGAACATGTATTCGGCCGGGAACTCGAACTCCTCCTGCGACTCCCTGTCCTTGGTCTGGCGGGTGATGAAGGCGTAGAGCTGGCGCATGTCGGCCGCCGGGAAGCCGATCATCGTGTCGATGATGCCGATGTCGAACGGGGCGTTCATGGGCGGCATGGTGAAACCGGTTCTCGTGCGCGTCAAGCCGGCCGCCGGCGCCGGGCCCGGCCGACGCGGCTGGGCCCTGGGTGCGGGCTCGGCGGGCGCCATCGGGTAGACCTCAGGTGATGAGCACCGAACCTGACGCCACGCACGACTCCGGCACCGCGCCCGGCGCCGACAGCGAGGCCGCGGCCGGCCGCATCGTGGTCGGCGTCGACGACTCCCACCAGGCCGCGGCCGCTCTGCGGTGGGCCCTCGCCGAGGGCGCGCTGCGGGGCGCGACGGTCGAGGTCGTGCACGCGTGGTCGCCGCCGCTGTCCGCCCTGCCCTTCGGGGCGACACTGGTGATCCCCGTCGACGAGGCCGCCATCGACTCGGCCGCCCGAGCCTCGGTCGACGAGCTGGTCGACCAGGCGCTGGCCGAGATGGACGAGCAGCCGCCCGAGGTGCTGCGCACGATCCTGCCGGGCGGGCCGGCCACGACGCTGGTCGAGGTGTCCGAGGACGCCGACATGCTGGTCGTCGGCTCGCACGGCCGCAGCGGGCTGTCGCGGCTGATGCTGGGATCGGTGGCCATGGCCTGCGTCAACCACGCCGCCTGCCCGGTGGTCATCATCCGGGCCCGCGGCGAGGGCTGAGACCGGGGCGGAGCGCCGGCGTCAGGCCAGCGGGGCGATGACCTGGTCGGCGTAGCGGCGCAGCGCGTCGAGCTTGTCCTGCAGCGGCTGGCTGTCGGGCTCGCGCGTGTACGGGTAGCGGAACCCCACGATCACGTCGGTGACGCCCGCCTCCTCGAGCCGGCGGACGCCGTCGACCGAGAACGCGTCCAGCGAGATGGCGTGCACCTCGAACGGCTCGCCGGCGCGGCCCGCCTCGCGCCGCAGGTCGGCCAGGCGGGCGAGCAGCCGTGGCAGGTCCTCCGGGTCGCCCCCGCCGTGCACCCACCCGTCGCCGAGGCGGGCGGCCCGGCGCAGTGCCCCCTCCGCGTGCCCGCCCACCAGGATCGGGATCGGCTCGGTCGGCACCGGGCAGAGCTTCATGCGCTCGACGTCGATCAGGTCGCCATGGTGCTCGAACCACCCGCCCGCGGTCAGCCCCCGCACGACGGCGATGGTCTCGTCGAGCCGCCGGCCCCGCTGGGGCCACGGCTGGCCGAGCGCGGTGAAGTCTTCGGGCCAGGGGCTGATGCCGACGCCGAGCCGCAGCCGGTTGCCCGACAGCACGGCGACGCTCGCCGCCTGCTTGGCCAGCAGCACCGCGGGCCGCACGGCGGCCTTGAGCACGAAGGTGGTGAACCGGAGGCGGTCGGTGGTGGCCGCGAGCCAGGGGACGAGCGTGAGCGGCTCGATCACCGGCTTGTCCTCGAGGAACGTCCGGTCGCCATCGGCGGTGTACGGGTAGCGGGCGTCCGAGCGGGCCGGGTAGATCAGGCTGTCCGGCACCGCGAACGAGTCGTAGCCGGCGTCCTCGGCGGCCCGCGCCAGCGGCGCCAGGAACGCCGGGTCGCAGAAGGTCTCGGTGTACGTGAAGCGCATAGGTAGAACGAGTTCTACCAGCCACCGCCCCGGCCCCGGTGCCGCCGGCGGTAGCGTCGTCGGTCGTGCGGACGAGGCAGAGGCGCAGGCTCGACATCGGCGTGATGGCGGCCGGGGCCGCCGTGGTGGGCGCCACGGCGTTCATCGGCGGTGTGGCCGGCAACACCGAACGGATCACCCGGTACTGGAGCGTCGCCCAGGTCGGCGCCGACGGTTCGGCCGAGGTCACCGAGATGGTCGACTACGAGTTCGGCCCGTCGTTCGACAAGCACGGCATCTACCGCGACGTGCCCGGGCTCGACACCGCGACGCCGATCACGGTCTCGTCGCCCGGCGCGCCCGACGACGTCCTGGTCACCCCCGAGGCCGACGGCGTGCGCATCAGGATCGGCGACCCCGACGAGACCGTCAGCGGCCGCCAGCGCTACCGCATCGACTACCCGCTGCCCGGGGTGCGCCGCGACGACACCGTCGACTGGGAAGCGGTCGGCACCCGGTGGGAGGTCGGCATCGACGAGGCCGAGGTCCACCTCGTCACCCCGTTCGCGCTCGACGACGCCCGGTGCCTCCAGGGGCGGATCGGGTCGGGCACCGGCTGCGAGATCCGCGAGGTCGAGCCCGGGCACGTGGTCGTCACCGCCGACGGGCTGGCCGCCGGCGAGGGCCTGTCGATCGAGGGTGCGGCCGGCGCACCGCTGGCCGCGACGCCCGAGGCGCCGGTGCCGCCCGCCGAGCCCCCGGACAGCCCCGGCGCTGGCCTGCTGCGACCTGCGGCCACGGCTGCGGCCGCGGCGGCCCTGGCCGCGGTGCCCGTCACGCTGCTGGTGCGCCGCGCCGGGCGCGAGCGCGTCGCCTCCGGGGGCGCCGCGGACGCCGCCTACGGCGGGCCGCCGCTCGGGGGCCGGTGGGACGGGACGCCGTCACGCCCGGCCGTCCCACCTCCGCCGCCGGTGCCGGGCACCGAGGTGGCGACGGCCACGGCACCCGATGCTGCCGGGTGGTCGGCCACGCCCGAGCCCGCACGATGGCCCGAGCCGGCATCGCTGCCCGGCGTGTCGGAGGTGAAGGTCGACGCCACCGAGCTGGCCGAGATGGCCACCACCGAGTTCGCGCCGCCCTCGGGGATCACGCCCGCCCACGGCGGCATCGTGCTGCGCGAGCACGTGCGCGACGAGCACAAGGTCTCCTGGCTGATCCAGGCGGCCATCGACGGCGTCGTCGACATCGAGGAGGAGCAGGGGACGACCGTGCGCCGCATCGCCGGGGCGCCCGCCTCGGGCGAGCAGCAGGACGTGCTCGGCCGCATCTTCGCCACGGGCCCGACGATCGAGCTCGGTGCGTACGACAAGGACTTCGCCAGGGGGTGGAGCCACCTCGGCGAGCGGCTCGCCGGCTGGCGGCGGACCTGCGGCCTGTGGGACACGGCGGCCGACGTCCGGAAGGTGGTCGTGCGGGTGCTCGGCATCCTCGCCGCCATCGTCGGGGTCGTGGGCGCCGTGGCCGGCGGTGCGCTGGCCGCCCGGTTCGGGCCGGCCTGGCTGGCCCTCGCGGCCGCGGGCGGGCTGGTGGCGGGCGGCGGCCTGGCGGCGGCGCTGGGTGCCTGGGAGCTGCACGTGCGCACCGCCGCCGGCTCCGCGCTGTGGCTGCGCATCGAGTCCTTCCGCCGCTTCCTGGCCGCCTCCGAGGGCTACCACGCCGAGGAGGCGGCCAAGCGGGGCGTGCTGCGCGAGTACACGGCCTGGGCCGTCGCCGTCGGCGAGATCGACCGCTGGAAGCGGGCCGTCGCCGCCGCTGCCATCGCCCCCGACGTCGCCGGCGTCCACTACGCCACCATGGCGCCGCTGCTGTTGGCGTCGACCGCCACCGCCGCCACCGCGCCCTCGTCGAGCGGTGGCGGCGGCAGCTTCGGCGGCGGCTCGGTCGGCGGCGGCGCCGGCGGCGGGGGCGGCGGCAGCTGGTAGGGCGGCCCGTCACTCGGTGGCGATGGCCTCGAGCACGTCGAGACGGGCGGCCCGGCGCGCCGGACGGATGGCGGCCACGGCCCCGACCAGCGCCCCGAGCACCAGCACGATCACGAGTTGGCCGGTCGGCACGGCGAAGGCGGTGAAGCCCTCGTCGGCCAGCGTGTCGACCATCGCCCAGCCGAGGAAGAGCCCCAGCCCGACGCCGCCGACGGTGCCGAAGAGCGCCACGGTGAGCGCCTCGCCGCGCACCATCGCCCGGAGCTGGCGCCGGGTCTGGCCCACCGCCCGCAGCAGGCCCAGCTCGCGGGTGCGCTCGTGGATCGACAGCGACAGCGTGTTGGCGATGCCCATCAGGGCGATCACGATCGCCAGCACCAGCAGCGCGTAGACGATGGTGAGCAGCTGGTCGACCTGGCCGGCGACCGAGTCGGCGTACTCGGCGTTGGTCTGGACGTCCGGCGCGCCGAACCGGTCGGCGACCGCCTGCACGGCCCGCTCGCCCTCCGCCTCCGACACGCCGTCGGCCAGGGCGATCATCACCGCCAGGTCCGCCGGCTGCGCCGTGTGGGGCAGGAAGGCGTCCCTGTGCAGGACGAGACCGCCGATGAGGTCCTCCTCGGTGTAGACGGCGCCGACGGTCGGCCGCTCGACGGCGCCGTCGGGGTAGGCGATCTCCACCGCGGCACCGAACACCAGGTCGTGGGCGTCGGCGTAGTCCTGCGAGACGGCCACCTGGTCGGTCCCCAGGGCGCTCAGCGAACCCTCGGTCACGCCGATGTCGACCACGTCCTCGATCGACGCCGGGTCGACGGTGGCGGCGACCTCGTCGTCGCCGTCCACGCGCACCGGGGCGTTGCCCGCCGGCGACACCGCGGCCACCTCGGGCAGGTCGGCCACCGCCGGCGCCAGGTCGGTGCTCAGCGCGCCGAGCCCGAAGCCGTCGCTCATGATCACCAGGTCGCCGGCGAACTGCTGGTCGACCGTGTCGGCGATCGACTGCTTGATCGACGCGGCCACCACCGTGAACAGCGAGACCACCGCCACGCCGATCATCAGCGCCGACGCCGTGCTCGCCGTGCGCCGGGGGTTGCGCATCGAGTTGCGGCGGGCGAGCGTGCCGCTCATGCCGTGCCGGGCCGCCAGCGGCGCACCCAGCGCGGCCGCCGCCGGCCGGGCGACGACCGGCCCCAGCATGACGACGCCGACGAGCGTGAGCAGCGCGCCGAGGCCGGTGGTCGACAGCTCGCCGCCGGTGGCACCGGCGATGGCGGTCGCCACGCCGGCCGCGGTCACCACCGCACCGGCGATGCCCCGGAACCACGAGGCCCCGGAGTGGTCGACGGCGGCGTCGCGGAGGGCGGCCAGCGGCGCCACCCGCGAGGCCCGCACGGCGGGGGCGAGGCTCGCCACCAGCGTGACGACGACCCCGACGACGACGGCGGTGACGACGGTGCCGACCTCCAGCACCAGCGACGAGGCCGGCAGGCTCATCCCCATCGAGTCCATGAGCGCGAGCAGGCCCGAGGCCAGGCCCATGCCGGCGGCGATGCCGCCGAGCGAGGCCAGCACACCGATGAACAGGGCCTCGACGGTGATCGACCGCAGCACCTGGCCGCGCGAGGCCCCGAGCGCCCGCAGCAGCGCCGCCTCGCGGGTGCGCTGGGCCACCAGGATCGAGAAGGTGTTGTAGATGCTGAAGGTGGCCACCACCAGGGCGACGCCCGCGAAGACGAGCAGGAAGTTCTCGAGGAACCCGAGGAAGTCCGCCTGGATGGCGTCCTCCATCTCGGCCGTGAGCTGCGCGCCGGTCAGGGTCTCGACGCCCGCGGGCAGCACGGCCTCGATGCGGCGCACGAGCTCCTCCTGGCTGACGCCCGGCTCGGCCTCGGCGACGATGCTGGTGGCCCGCCCGGGCTCGGCGAGCAGCACCTCCTCGGCGAACTCGGTGGTGAACCCGGCCCACGTGATCGGGCCCTGGCTGTCGGCGCTGCCGAAGGTGACGAGGCCGACGATCCGCACCTCGATCGGGTCGGGGGTGCGGACCGTGGTGGTGTCGCCCACCGACAGGTCGCCGGCCTCGGCGGCCGCCTTGTCGATGACGACCTCGCCCGGCGCCTCGGGCGCCCGGCCCTCGGCCAGGTCGTAGGGGTTCAGCTCGTCCTGGGCGATCCAGTTGGCCGCCAGCGTCGGCGGCCCGTTGCCGCCGAGCGGATCGCCGTCGGCGCCGACGATGCGGCCGTTGCCCTCGATGCGGGCCTCGGCGGCGGCCACGCCGTCGACCCGGGCGATCTCGTCCACCAGCGCCATGTCGACCAGGCCGCGCTCGGCGAAGTCGACCTCGCCGACCTCGACGCTCGAGCGCACCAGGGCGTCGGTGCCGGCGTTGGCCTCGCTGAACATGTCGCCGAAGCCGCTCGACGTGGTGTCGCCGAGCACCAGCGTGCCGGCGAGGAACGCCACGCCCAGCAGCACGGCCGAGCAGGTGGCGAGCACGCGCCGCTTGTGCGCGTTGACGGACTTGATGACGATGCGCCACATCTCGATCAGCTCCCGAAGGCCTTCATGCGCTCGAGCACGCGCTCGGCGGTGGGGTCGGACATGTGGTCGACGATGCGGCCGTCGCCGAGGAACACCACGGCGTCGGCGTAGGCGGCCGCGCCGGGGTCGTGGGTGACCATCACGATGGTCTGGCCCATGTCGTCGACCGCCCGGCGCATGAAGCCGAGCACCTCCGCGCCGCTCCGCGAGTCCAGGTTGCCGGTCGGCTCGTCGGCGAAGATCACCTCGGGCCGGCTCGCCAGCGCCCGGGCGACGGCGACCCGCTGCTGCTGGCCGCCCGACAGCTCGGAGGGGCGGTGCCGCAGCCGGGATCGCAGGCCGATCGTGTCGACGACGTGGTCGAACCAGCCCGCGTCGGGCTTCCGGCCGGCCAGGTCGAGGGGCAGGGTGATGTTCTCGCCGGCCGACAGCATCGGCAGCAGGTTGAACGCCTGGAACACGAACCCGACGCGGTCACGGCGCAGCCGGGTCAGCTCCTTCTCGGACAGGGTCGCCAGGTCGACCTCGCCCACGAACACCCGCCCGCCCGTCAACGAGTCGAGACCGGCGAGGCAGTGCATGAGCGTCGACTTCCCCGAGCCCGACGGCCCCATGACGGCGGTGAACCGCCCCGCCGGGATCGCCAGGCTCACGTCGTCGAGGGCACGCACGGCCGTGGCGCCCTTGCCGTAGACCTTGGTGGCCGCCTCGGCCCGCACCGCCGCGTGGGGTGCGCCCGGCGTGCCCCACGGGGCCGCCTCTCTCGTCATCACGTCGTTCGCAGTCATGCCATCGACGGTACGGAGGGGCGCACGCTGGGTGAATGGAGCGGCCCGGCGTCCGCGGGGTGGGGACAACCCCACCCTCCCCCGGGGGCCCACCCGGCGCGCCGGCCGCGGGCACCCCGAGGGGGTCAGCCCGAGGCGTACGTGACGGTGATGCTGCCCTGGTCGGCGCGGGCCGTGATCGACCGGCGGCTGTCGGGGTCCTGCCGGATCGGGGCGCTCACGGCGCCCTGGTCGGCGTCGACCTCGGTGGCGTAGTCGACGCCCGCCTCGTCGGGCAGCACGATGTCGATGTTCCCCTGGTCGGCCCGGGCGGTCACCGCGTCGGGCGACCGGGCGAACCCGAGGGTCAGCCGCCCCTGGTCGGCGCGCGCGTCCACCGAGGTGGCGGTCAGGTCGTTGCCGTCGATGCGCCCCTGATCGGACCGCGCCACGACCGTGCCGCCCACCCGCACGAGCTCGACGCCACCCTGGTCGCTGCGAGCGGTCACGCCGCCCGACACGTCCGAGACGGCCACCCGGCCCCGCCCGCTGGCGCTGACCTGCATCGCGGCCGGCACCTCGATCGTCAGGTCGGCGCGGCACCAGTTGGCCCAGAGCAACGGGCAGTCGCCGGTGACGACCAGGCGACCGTCCCGCTCGCGGGCGTCGAGCCCGGTGTCGCGCAGGCCGTCGCTGATGCGGGCGCGGATCGTGACCCCGGTGGCGCCGTCGACGCCGACCACCGTGACCGTGCCGGCCGAGTTGTCGATGTCCAGCGCCGCCAGGTCGGCGGCGTCGACCTCGATGACCTCGGTGCGCTCCTCGTGGGCGATCACGCTGGCCGCCTCACCGGTGCTCAGCACCAGCAACGGCACCGCGGCGATCACCGCCACGACCAGCCAGGTGCGCCGGATGCCCCGGCCCCGGAGCAGCCGGTCGCCCGAGGCGGCGATGCGGTCGCCCAGGTCGATCCCGCGGTCCACGGCCCGGTTCACTGCGTCTCGCACGGCCGCGACCTCAGCTCTCCAGCCACCGCAGCACGGCGAGCACCCGGCGGTGGTCGTGCTCGGTCGGCGGCAGGTCCAACTTGGTGAAGATGTTGCTGACGTGCTTCTCGACGGCGCCGTCGCTCACCACCAGCTCGCGGGCGATGGCCGCGTTCGAGCGGCCCTCGGCCATGAGCCCGAGCACCTCGCGCTCGCGGGGCGACAGGCGGTCGAGCGGGTCGCGCCGGCGGCTGCGGGCGAGCAGCTGGGCGACGACCTCGGGGTCGAGGGCGGTGCCCCCACCGCCCACCCGCCGCACCGCGGCGAGGAACTCGCCGACCTCGGCGATGCGGTCCTTCAGCAGGTAGCCGAGACCGGTCGTGTCGTCGGCGAGCAGCTCGCTGGCGTAGGTCTCCTCGACGTACTGCGACAGCACCAGGATGCCGACCGCCGGCCAGCGGGCCCGGATCTGCAGCGCGGCGCGCAGCCCGTCGTCGGTGAAGGTCGGCGGCATCCGCACGTCGACCACCGCCAGGTCGGGCTGGTGGCGCTCGACGACGGTCAACAGGTCGTCGGCGTTGTCGACGGCCCCGACGACCTCCTCGCCCGCGTCGGTGAGCAGGCCGGTCAGGCCGGCCCGCAGCAGCACGGAGTCCTCGGCGATCACGATCCGCACGGCACCTCCACCATCAGGGTCGTCGGGCCGCCCGGCGGGCTGACCAGGCGCATGGTCCCTCCGAGCGCCGTCACGCGGTCGCGCAGGCCCCGCAGGCCGGTGCCCGCGTCGGGGTCGGCGCCGCCCACGCCGTCGTCGTGCACCTCGACCACCAGGCGGTCGCCCGCCCGGGCGATCGACACCGCCGCCCGGGTGGCGTGGGCGTGGCGGGCCACGTTGGCCAACGCCTCGGTCACTACGAAGTACGCCGCGCTCTCGACCGCGGGTGGCGGCCGCTCGATCACGTCGACCTCGAGCCGCACCGGCACCGGCGAGCGGGCCACGACGGCCGACAGGGCGGCGTCGAGGCCCCGGTCCTCGAGGATCACGGGGTGGATGCCCCGGACGAGGTCGCGTATCTCCGCCAGCGCGGCCTTGGCCTCCTCGTGGGCCTCGGCCACGAGCCGCCGGCCGGCGTCGGGGTCGGACTCGAGGCGCTGGCGGGCCGTGCCCAGCCCCATGGCCAGCGCCACCAGCCGCTGCTGGGCACCATCGTGCAGGTCGCGCTCGATGCGCCGGCGCTCGGCCTCGGCGCTGTCGACCGCGGCGGCCCGGCTGGTCTCGAGCCTCGACACCTGCTCGCCCAGCTCGTCGCGCCGCCGCGGCGCCAGCAGCCACCGGGCGGTGGCCAGGTCGAGCCGGGCGAGGCCGACGGTCACCCAGGGGGCGGCGACCGCCAGCCCCGCCAGCCCCACCAGCGCGGCGGCCAGCGCCGCAGGGCCCTGCGACACCTCGAACAGGCCGAACTTGGCGGTGTCGCCCGGCAGGGCCGAGACGTACAGGGGCAGCAGCAGCAGCGCCGCCGAGCCGCACCACGCGGCAGAGGCCACCAGGAAGGTGAACGTGCCCCGGGGCAGTGCCAGCAGGTGGTACGCGATCTCGCGCCACCGGGGCCGGCAACGCACCCGCTCGACCAGGCGACCCCACGGCCGGCGCGACCGCAACGGCGGGACGGGGTCGGCCAGCGGCACGCCCAGCAGCGCCGCCACCCGCGACCGCTCGATCGCCGCCATGGCCCGGGCCGACACGAACAGCCCCCAGGCGACCGGCAGGGCGAGCGGGAAGGTGATCAGCAGGACGGTGGCGGTGACCAGCAGCGTGAACGTCACGCTGAAGAGCACCGCGCCCGCCACGACGTCGAGGAGCAGGTAGGTCAGCGACCACCACGTGGTCGTCGTGCGCCACGGCCGGAGCAGCTCCCGCATCACGGCGACAACGGTAAGCACCCGCCGCCCCGCCGACCATGGCGCGACCTGGCGTCGCGGGGTGGGGTTGTCCCCACCTGCGGGCGGCACCGGGACCTACAGGAGGCTCGAGCGCCCGCCCGTGCCCCACCAGCTCGCCGTGAGCTTCAGGTCGGGCGAGCGGGGCTCGATCTCCTCGTACACCCGCCGGTAGCCGGTGTGGGCGATGCGCCAGGAGCCGCCGACCTTGGCGTAGCGGTCGTCGTAGAACGACGCGCCCCGCACCGTCATCCCGAGCGCGCCCAGGATCACCACGTCGTCGAGCGCCCACACCCCGGTGGCGGTGCCCGGGCCGGTGAGCGTGATCTCGGGCTGGTGCACCTTGTGGCTGGTCAGCATCGTCTCGTCGGCCATCGACGTCGACAGGAACTCCATCACCGCCGCCCGGCCGTCCAGGGTCGTGGCCCCGCCGCCGTACGACGCGGTGACGTCTTCGGTGAAGAGCTCGGCCAGCTCGTCCCACCGCTTGGTGTCGATCAGGCGCACGTAGCGGTACTTGAGCTGGCGGATCTGCTCGATCTCGACGAGGTCGTCCGGCGTCATGGGGCGGTCTCTACCACGCGGCCGCCTACCGCGCCCGCGGTAGGCGGCGTTGCGCCGCGCAGGCGATGACGGCACCGGGCCACGCGCCGTACCGTGCCGGGGGTGACCGCCGCCCACCGCACCGCGCCCAGGCTGGCGGCGTCCGCGCGCGGGCGCGACGTCGCGGTGGCGGTCGCCGTGGCGGTGGTGCAGGTGGGCGTCACGCTGCTGGCCCAGCGCCGCCAGCCCGAGGCCCGCTCGCTCGACGTGGCGGGCGTCGGCCTGCTCCTCGTCACGGCGGCGGCACTGCTCGGCCGCCGCCAGCGGCCCGCGGCGACGCTCGTGGTGGTGTTCGCCGCGACGATGACGTACGTCGTCGCCGACTACCCCAAGGGGCCGGTGTTCCTGGCGCTCGTCATCGCCTTCGTGACGGCCGTGGTCCGGGGCCACCGGGCGCTCGCCTGGGCGACGCTGGGCACCGGCTACGCCCTCGCCGGGTGGGTCGCCCCGCTCGTCGCCGACGACAAGCCCTGGCCGAACTGGACCGCGGCCGGCGCCCTCGCCGCCTGGCTGCTCGTGCTCGGCGTGGGATCGGAGCTGGCGCGCGTCTGGCTCGACCGGGCGGCCGAGCGGGCCCAGACGCGCGCCGAGGAGGCCCGGCGGCGGGCCAGCGACGAGCGGTTGCGCATCGCCCGCGAGCTGCACGACGTGCTGGCGCACAACATCTCCCTGATCAACGTGCGGGCCGGCGTGGCCCTGCACCTCGTCGACGAGGCACCCGACCGCATCGACCCCGGCCAGGTGCGGCCGGCGCTGGCGGCCATCAAGGACGCGAGCAAGGAGGCGCTCGGCGAGCTGCGGTCGGTGCTCGACGTCCTGCGCCGGGGCGAGGACGGGGCCGCGCCCCTGGCGCCGACCGCCGGGCTCGCCGACCTCGACGGCCTGGCCGAGCGGACGCGGGGAACGGGGCTCGAGGTGCGGGTCGAGTGGCAGGACGGTGCCGGTCTGGCCGTCCCTGCCGACGAGGTGGCGAGCGGCCTGCCGGCGGGCGTCGACCTCGCCGCGTTCCGGGTCGCCCAGGAGGCGCTGACCAACGTGGTGCGCCACGCCCGCGCCACCCGCGCCACCGTGCGGGTGCGGCGCCGGCCGGATGCGCTCGAGATCCGGGTGGACGACGACGGGCTCGCCGATGCCGCCGGCGCACCGGCGGGGGCGCCGCCGGACGGTCGCCGGAGCGCAGCCCGCGGCCGGCCCGGCGCTGGCGCCGACGACGGCCGCCGCACCCTCGGCGGCGGGCCCCGGGACGGCGGCGAGGAGGAGGGCCGGGGCATCGCCGGCATGCGCGAGCGGGCCCAGGCGCTGGGCGGCACGCTCGACGCCGGGCCCCGGCCGGGCCGCGGCTTCCGGGTGCGGGCCACGTTCCCCCTGCGGGAGGTGCCGTGATCCGCGTGCTGCTGGCCGACGACCAGGCGCTCGTCCGGGCGGGGTTCCGGGCGCTGCTCGACGCGCAGCACGACATCGAGGTCGTCGGCGAGGCCGCCGACGGCGACGAGGCCGTGGCCCTCGCCCGGCGCCACCGCCCGGACGTGCTGCTCATGGACATCCGCATGCCGGGCACCGACGGCTTGGCCGCCACCCGCGCCATCGCCGCCGACGACCGGCTCGCCGGCGTGCGCGTCGTCATGCTCACCACCTTCGACCTGGACGAGTACGTGTTCGAGGCCATCCGGGCGGGCGCTGCCGGCTTCCTCGTGAAGGACACCGAGCCCGTCGAGCTGCTGCGGGCGGTGCGGGCGGTGGCGGCAGGCGACGCGCTGCTGTCCCCGGGCGTCACCCGCCGGCTGATCGCCGCCTTCGCCGACGCGTCCCGCGCCCCCCGCCCGGCGGCCGCCCTCGACGCCCTCACCGACCGCGAGCGCGAGGTGATGGCGCTCGTGGCCGAGGGCCTGTCCAACGACGAGATCGCCGAGCGCCTGTACGTCAGCCCGATGACCGCCAAGACCCACGTCAGCCGGGCGATGACCAAGCTCGCCGCCCGCGACCGGGCCCAGCTCGTGGTGCTCGCCTACGAGTCGGGCCTGGTCCGCCCGGGCTGGTCGGCCTGACCCACCCGCGTCGCGGCCTCCCCCCGGCGTCCCGACCCTGCGAGGCGATGACGGTCGCCACCGACCGGCGGGCCGGCTTCGGGGGCCCGGCCGGCGGCCACTTCCCCGGCTCCGGCGGTAGACCGCGGGCGGGCGCATGCCACCCACGTCGTAGGCCGGAAGCCTCCCGGCGGAGGACGACCCGGGGCACGGGCCGTCCGACGCTGGCGGCATGTTGACCACACTGCTTGCCCACTACGGGAACGGCTGGGGCGACGGCCCCGGGCCGTGGCTCCCGCTCCTGTTCCTCCTGCTGTGGATCGCCGTGCTGGCGGTCGTCGTCGTCCGGTTCCGCCGGGGCGGCCCGCCGTGGGGCCGGCACAGCGGCGAGTCCGTGCTCGCCGAGCGCTACGCCCGCGGCGAGATCGACGCCGACGAGTACCGGCAGCGCCACGGCGTCCTGCGGGAGATGGGCCGATGAGCGGCACCGCACCCGCCACCGCACCCGGCACCGTGCCCGCGCCGTCCCCGCCGGCCGCCGCCCGGACGGTCGAGGCCACCAAGGTCTACGGGGCGGGCGCCACCGCCGTCGTCGCCCTCGACGAGGTGTCGGTCGCCTTCGACGCCGGCCGGTTCACGGCCATCATGGGCCCCTCCGGGTCGGGCAAGTCGACCCTGATGCACTGCGTCGCCGGGCTCGACAGCCTCACCGAGGGGCAGGTGTTCCTCGGCGACGTCGAGCTCGGGACGCTCTCCGACAAGGAGCTGACCCTGCTGCGGCGCGACCGCGTCGGGTTCGTGTTCCAGGCGTTCAACCTGGTGCCCACCCTCACGGCCCGCGAGAACATCGAGCTGCCCGACCGGCTGGCCGGCCGTGCCCCCGCGGCCGGCTGGCTGGACGAGGTGGTGCGCACCGTGGGGCTCGGCGACCGCCTGTCGCACCGGCCCGCCGAGCTGTCCGGCGGCCAGCAGCAGCGGGTGGCGGTGGCCCGAGCCCTCGCCGGCCGGCCCGACATCGTGTTCGCCGACGAGCCCACCGGGAACCTCGACTCGCGCAGCGGCGCGGAGCTGCTCGGGTTCCTCCGCCGGGCCGTCGACGAGATGGGCCAGACCGTCGTCATGGTCACCCACGACCCCGTGGCCGCCTCGGTGGCCGACAGCGCGCTCTTCCTGGCTGACGGGCGCATCGTCGACCGGACCGAGTCGCCCACGGTCGCCGCCGTCCTCGACCGCATGTCGTCGCTGGGAGGTTGAGCCGTGCTGTCACTCACGTTGCGCGAGATGCGGGCCCACGCCCGCCGGCTGGCCGGCACCTCGCTGGCGGTGGTGCTGGGCGTGGCCTTCCTGACCGGCACCCTGGTCCTGGGCGCCACGCTGCGGTCGAACTTCGACGACCTGATCACCGAGGCCAATGCCAGCACCGATGTGGTCGTGCGGGGCGCCACCGACCTCGGCCTGAACCAACCCCGGGGCCTGGTCGACCGCTCGCTGGTCGACACCGTGGCCGCGATCGACGGCGTCGCCGTCGCCGAGCCGGTCGTCAGCGGCTTCGGCCAGCTGATCGGCAGCGACGGCGAGGCCGTCGGCGGCAACGGCCCGCCGCAGATCGCCGGTAGCTGGACCACCGACCCCGAGCTGAACCCCTACCGCCTGGCCGAGGGTCGGGCGCCCGAGGGCGACGGCGAGGTGGTGGTGAACCGGCGGGCCGCCAGCGAGGGCGGCCTGGACATCGGCGACACCACCACCCTGCTGACGCCCGAGCCGGTGGAGGTGACGATCGTCGGGCTCGCCACCTTCGGGGACCAGGACGGGCTCGGCGGCGTGACGTTCACCGCCCTGGCCCTGGACGACGCCATGACCCACATCGCGAAGTCGGACGACGCGGTGTCGAGCATCGCGGTGCGGGCCGACGACGACGTCGCCCAGGACGACCTGGCGGACCGCATCGGGGCGGTGCTGCCGGCCGGGGTCGAGGCCACGACCGGCGCCGCGGTCGCCGACGAGGCGGTCGACGACATCGCGTCGACCTTCCTCGACATGCTCACCACCTTCCTGACCGTGTTCGCCGGCATCGCCCTGCTGGTGGCCACGTTCAGCATCCACAACACGTTCTCGATCATCGTCGCCCAGCGCACGCGGCAGGCGGCGCTGCTGCGGGCGCTCGGCGCCGTGCGGGGACAGGTGGTGCGTGCCGTCGCCACCGAGGCGCTGCTCGTCGGGGTGCTCGCCTCGCTCGCCGGCCTGGCGGCCGGCGTCGGCGTCGCCGGGCTGCTCAAGGGCCTGTTCGACGCAGCCGGCTTCGCACTGCCGGCCGGAGGGATCGTCGTCACCGCCGGCACCGCCGTGACCGGGTTGCTGGTCGGCGTGCTCGTCACGCTCGCCGCCAGCCTGGTTCCGGCCGTCCGGGCGTCGCGGGTGGCGCCGCTGGCCGCGATCCGCGAGGTGGCGGCCGAGCGCACGTCGCCCGGCCGGGCCCGGGTGGCGGCGGGGGTGCTGCTGGCCGGGGCCGGCGCGGCCCTGACGGTCGTGGCGGCCCTCGGCGACGGCGACATGCTGGCCCTGGTCGGGGTGGGCGCCGTGCTCACCGTGGTGGGGGCCGTTGTGCTGGGTCCCGTCGCAGCCCGGCCGGCCGCCCAGCTGCTGGGCGCGCCTGCCGCCCGGCTGCGGGGCATGACCGGCGTGCTCGCCCGCCAGAACGCGCTGCGCAACCCCCGGCGCACGGCCGGCACGGCGGCGGCGCTGATGGTCGGCGTCGCAGTGGTCTCGCTGTTCACCGTGTTCGCCTCGTCGGTGAAGGCGTCGCTGGAGCGCACGATCGAGCGCTCGTTCGGCGGCGACCTGGTGGTGTCCGCCGGGCCGTTCGGCGGCGGCATCAGCCCCGAGCTGGCGGCCGAGGTCGGCGACCTGCCGGAGGTCGACCTGGCGGTGGGCATCGGCCAGGGCGCCGCCCAGGTCGAGGGCGACACCAAGCAGCTCTCGATCGCCGATCCCGCGGACCTGGAGCGGGTGCTCGACGTGGATGTCAGCGACGGCTCGCTGGCCGACCTCTCCGGTCCCGGTGCCCCGGGCCAGCCGGGCCCGGCGGCGATGGCCGTGTCGGACGAGACGGCCGAGTCCAACGGCTGGGAGGTGGGCGACGTGGTGCCGGTCACCTTCGCCGACGGCCGGACCGAGGACCTGGCCATCGGCGCCACGTACGAGACGGACGACGTGGTCGGCGGCTACCTCGTCCCCCGCGACGTGTGGGCGCCGCACTCGGTGCAGGACGTCGACGCCCTGGTGATCGTCGACGCGGCCGACGGCGTGGCCACGGCCGACGCCCGCCAGGCCGTCACGGCGGTGGCCGAGCGGTTCGGCGGGCCCGACGTCGAGGACCGCGAGGAGTTCGCGGCGACCATGACGACCGGCGTCGACATGATGCTCGGCATCGTCTACGTGTTGCTCGCGCTCGCCATCCTCATCGCCCTCATGGGCATCGCCAACACGCTGTCGCTGGCGATCCACGAGCGGACCCGCGAGCTGGGCCTGCTGCGGGCGGTCGGGCAGACCCGCCGCCAGGTGCGGGCCATGGTGCGCGGTGAGTCGCTGGTGATCGCCACGTTCGGCGCCGCCAGCGGCATCGGCCTCGGCCTGTTCCTCGGGTGGGCGCTGGTGCAGGCGGTCGGCACGGCGACCGGCGGGCTGGGCGTGTTCGCCCTGCCGGTCGGACCGCTGGCGATCGTGCTGGCTGCCGGGGCGGTGGCCGGTGTGCTGGCGGGCCTGCGTCCGGCGCGGCGGGCCGCTCGGCTCGACGTGCTGGCGGCCATCGCCACGGAGTGAGCGACCCTCGCCCGTCGCGCGTCGCCGCCCGTCGCCGCCCGGCCCCCGCCGCCCACCTGGCCGGGGGCCGGGCGCCGGCGCGGGCGGAGGTCGGGCCGGCGGGCGGTGGCCCGTCCGGATCAGGCCGGCGGGCGCTCGCGGCGGAGGTCGTCGGCCAGGCGGGTGCCGGCGGGCAGGTCGGCCCTGCCCGCCAGCACCGCCGCGACGGCCAGGTAGTCGGCGACGACGTCGACGTCGTGCACCCGCAGGATCGTGCCCGGGTGGCCCAGCGCGTGGCCGACGGCGGCCAGCGTGCCCCCCAGCCGCCGGCGGGGCGGGCGGCCGGTGACGGCGCCGATGAAGTCCTTGCGGGACAGGGCCAGCAGCAGCGGCCGGCCGATGGCCCGCACCTGGTCGAGGTGGCGGAGCACCTCGACCGTCTGCGCCGGGGTCTTGGCGAAGTCGGGGCCCGGATCGAGGATCGTGGCCTCGGCGGCCACCCCGGCGGCCACCGCGGCGTCGAGCCGCTGGCGCAGGAAGCCCACGACGTCGGCCGTCACCCCGCCCGCCGCCGCGTACAGCCCGTCGTCGAGCACCTTGTCCTTGGGGCGCGACCGGGTGTGCATGATCACGAGCCCGGCGCCGGCGTCGGCCACCAGGCCGGCCACCTCGGGGTGGAGCAGGCCGCTGACGTCGTTCACGATGGCGGCGCCCGCGGCGAGCACGGCGTCGACCACGGCGGGCCGGTACGTGTCGACCGACACGACCACGTCCGGCGCCGCCGCGCACAGGCCGGCGACCACGGGCACGACCCGGGCGATCTCCTCGTCGACCGGCACCTCGGGCACGCCGGTGATGCCCGACTGGCCGCCCACGTCGACGATGGTGGCGCCCTGCGCCACCTGCTCGAGCCCCAGCGCCACCCGGTCGGCCGTGGTGGCGTGCTCGCCGCGGTCGGAGAACGAGTCGGGCGTGGCGTTGACGATGCCCATGAGCACCGGCTCGGCCAGGTCGAGGTCGCGGCCGCGGACGGTCAACCGGGGAGGCGGGGTCACCCGCGCCAGGCTACGGGCCGCGCCGGCCGCCACCCGGCCCGGGGCCGGGACGCTGGGCGCGCTGCGCCTGCGCCCGCTCCTGCTCGCGCACCCGGGCCCAGCGCAGCCGCGACCGGCGCCCGCTGGGGCCGGACGGCTCGGCGGGTGGCGCCACGGCGCCGACCGTGAGCTCGGGCAGGCTGGCGATCGGCGGCAGCTCGCCGAAGCCGCGCACCAGGGGCGGGTGGCCGGGGCGCACCAGCGTGGCCGGGTTGGCCGACCGCACCCCCGCCCGGTCGAGCGCGGTCTGCAGCACGACGAGCGACTGGGGGCCGAGGTCGTCGAGGTCGCGGTTGCGGTGGATGCGCGTGCCGAGGTCGACCTGGGCGATGCCGGCCACGCCCACGGTGTCGGCCACGTCGATGAGCAGGCCGATGTCGACGCCGTACCCGCGCACGAAGGGAAGCTGCTCGAGCAGCGACCGGCGCCCGCCGAACTCCCCCGACAGCGGCTGGACGATGGCGGACAGGTGCGGGAACAGCGTGGCGATGATGGGCCGCGCCATCAGCTCGGTGGTGCGGCCGCCCCCGACCCCGCCGGCCCGTGGGCGCTCGTAGAAGCCCTTGACGAAGGCGATGTCCGGGTCGGTGAGCAGGGGGCCGAGCAGGCCGACGATGAACCGCGAGGCGATGTCGCTGATGTCGGCGTCGCACCACAGCACGATGTCGCCCTTGGACACGTGCAACGACCGCCACAGCGCCTCGCCCTTGCCCCCGCCGCCGGCGATCTCGGGGTAGACGTCGGCGGCGGCGACGACCTCGGCGCCGGCCTCGGCGGCCACCCGCGCCGTGTCGTCGG
Organism: Acidimicrobiales bacterium; assembly: GCA_035708905.1. GTDB lineage: Bacteria > Actinomycetota > Acidimicrobiia > Acidimicrobiales > VFJN01 > ZC4RG19. The sequence goes on from DASTFE010000180.1 coordinate 19,027, forward strand.
AGGAGTGGTCGTCGACGACGATGACCTCGTCGACGAGGCCCAGCCGCTCGACCAGGTAGCGGCGGAGCCGGTGCACCACCCACCCGACCGACGAGGCCTCGTCGTGGGCGGGGATGCACACGGAGACGACCTGGTCGCCCTTGGCGTCGACCAGGTCGCGCAGCGGGACGTCGCGATAGTGCCGCGTGGTGATCGGCGTGATGGATCGCGCCGGCGGCTCAATCGGTGGAAGCGATCGACGTCGTGTCATCAATCATTCAGACAGGGAGGAGCGGCTTCCGCACCCTAACCCGCATCCCCGCCCGGTCAACCCCCGCCCGGCACGTGTCACACGGCTGCCGAACCGCGGTGTCCACGCCGGCCGCCGGCGTTCGGGGCGGGTGGCAGAAATCGTCAACCATTGGACCTTGCCGCCACGGTGGTGAGGTCGCACGATGGGCGCCATGCCGAGCCCGCCGGCCAGCCACCGTGTCGTGGTCGTCGTCTACCCCGACGTCCAGTCGCTCGACGTGACGGGCCCGGTCGAGGTGTTCGCCGCCGCCACGCGGTTCGGCGTCGACCCGGCGTACGTCACCGAGATCGTCGCCCGCGAGCCCGGCACGATCCGCACGTCGTCGGGAGTGGGCCTGGTGCCCGACGGCACGATCGCCGCGTGCCGGGGACCGATCGACACCCTGGTGGTCGCCGGCGGCGACGGCACCCGGGCCGCCCTGGCCGACAGACCGCTGCTCGACTGGGTGCGGGACGCGGCCGGCCGCAGCCGCCGGGTGACGTCGGTGTGCAGCGGCGCCCTCGTGCTCGCGGCGTGCGGCCTGCTCGAGGGACGCCGGGCCACTACCCACTGGTCGGTGTGCAACCTGATGGCCCGGCTGCACCCCCGGGTCGAGGTCGACCCCGACCGGATCTACGTCCGCGACGGGCACGTGTGGACCTCGGCCGGCGTCACCGCGGGCATGGACCTCGCCCTCGCGCTGATCGAGGACGACCACGGCGGCGCGCTCGCCCTGGACGTGGCCCGCCGGCTCGTGCTGTTCACTCGCCGGGGCGGCGGCCAGTCGCAGTTCAGCAGCCAGCTGGCCGTGGCCCGGCCCGAGCGGCGACCGCTGCGCGAGGTGCTGGCCCACGTGGCCGAGAACCTCGACGACGACCTGTCGGTGCCGGCCCTGGCCCGACGGGCGGCCATGAGCCCCCGGACCTTCGCCCGCACCTTCCGGACGGAGGTGGGCACCACCCCGGCGGCGTACGTGCAGGCCACCCGCGTCGAGGCGGCGCGGCGCCTGCTCGAGACCACGGCCATGGGCACGGCCGAGATCGCCCGGGCCTGCGGCTTCGGCACGGTCGAGACCATGCACCGGGCCTTCCGCCGCACCGTCCACACCACCCCCGGCCGCTACCGCCGGCACTTCGCGGTCGCCCCCGAGGCCCGGTCGGCCTGAACCACGACACACGACGAGGGAGACACCCCGTGCAGATCGCCATCCCGCTCTTCGACCGCTTCACCGCCCTCGACGCCGTCGGCCCCTACGAGGTGCTGTCGCGGCTGCCCGGCGCGCAGGTCACGTTCGCGGCCACCGCGACCGGGCCCGTCCGCACCGACACCGGCGCGCTCGCCATCACGGCCGACGCGGCGCTGTCCGACGTGACCGCCCCCGACGTCGTGGTCGTCCCCGGCGGGCCCGGCACGCGGGCCTTGCTGGAGCCGGGACCGCTGCACGACTGGATCCGGTCGGTGCACCCCACGACCCGCTGGACGACCTCGGTGTGCACCGGATCGCTCGTGCTGGGTGCGGCCGGCCTCCTCCGGGGCCTCGAGGCCACGAGCCACTGGGCCGCCATGGGAGAGCTCGCGCCCCTGTGCGGGACGGCCGTCGACGACCGCCGCATCGTGGCCCAGGGCAAGGTCGTGACCGCGGCCGGCGTGTCGGCCGGCATCGACATGGCGCTCTGGCTGGCGGCGCAGATCGCCGGGGAGGACGTGGCGAAGGCCATCCAGCTCGGGATCGAGTACGACCCGCAGCCGCCCTTCGACGCCGGGTCGACGGCCAAGGCCGACCCGGCGACGGTCACCCTGCTGGCCGACCTCGTGATGGACCGCGTGCCGTCAGACGGGCCGGCCGCCCCGTAGCACCGGGAACTGCCGGTCGGGGTCGTCGCAGGGCACGGTGCCGGTCGGCTCGCCGCCCGCCTGCCAGTCGCCCTCGACCACCGCCATGCCCACCGGCCCGTACTGGACGATGTACGCCTTGCGGGCGGCGGCCGTGGTGTTGGGGCCGGTGAGGTGCGGCGTCAGCGACGAGAACACCACGGCGCCGCCGGCGGGCACGTCCGCGGCGACCGCCCCTGCCGCCGGGCCGTCGGCGCCATCGGCGGGCAGGCACTCCCAGCCGATGGGGTCGACCCAGCGGTGCAGCAGCGTGCCCGCCCGATGGACGCCGGGCAGCACCCACGGGCAGCCGTTGGCCACCGTGGCGTCGGTGAGGGCCACCCAGCACGTCAGGTAGTGCTGGGGCTCGACGAAGGTGTAGCCGGTGTCCTGGTGCCACGGGAACCGGCGGGGCTTCTCGGGCTTCTTGTAGACGGCCTGGTCCCAGTACAGGTTGACGTCGGGACCGATCAGGTCGCGTGCCAGCCCGACCAGGCCCGGTGCCCGCACGAACCGGCGGGCCGCCGCCGAACGCAGCACCGGGTGCACGGTGAACGTGATGGCACCGCTCTCGGCGATGCTGACGCGCCCGCCGTCCTGGGCGGCGAGGAACCGCTCGACCCGCTGCTCGAGCTCGTCGAGGTCGGCGGTCACCTCGGCCAGCGCCGCGGCGTCGACCACCTCGGGCACGACCACGAAGCCGTCGCGGTCGAACGCCGCCTTCTGCGCCGGCGTGAGGGTGGCCGGCTCGCCGGCGGGCAACGACCAGGTGAAGCCCCGGTTCCACGGGTGGCGCACGGCGCCTGGCGGCACCGCTGCGGCTGAGCCTGCGGTCGCGTCCATGCCGCCATCGTGGCGTACCCGGCACGGGTCGTGCCGGGCGGCCGCGGCCGCCACCCGCGCGGCGGCGGTCAGGCTTCGGTGCGGGGGCCGGCGCTCGTGAAGCGCGTGCCGGGCGGGTCGACGGCCCAGGGCGCGTCGCCGCCCCACGTGTCGTCGAACACCACCGTGCGCAGCGGCAGGCGGCGCACCGGCCCGTGGCCGCCCTCGGGCACCCCGAGCGTGATCGTGGCCGCGATCACCACCTCGCCCGGGATCCGCAGCACGCGCCGCAGGTCGCGCTCGACGAAGCCGTGCCACATGGTCAGCACGCCGCCGTAGCCGAGCGCCCGAGCGGCCAGCAGCAGGTTCTGGCAGGCCGGGAACACCGACCCGCCCTCGGAGATGTGGGGCGCCCGCCAGCGCTCGAAGCAGGCCAGCACGACGACGGGGGTCAGCTCGAAGCGGTCGACGAAGGTCTGCATCGCCCGCGCCGCCCGCGCCTTGGGCGACGAGGGGACCGCGCCCGAGCCCCGGTCGAAGTCGTGCGCCTCGCGCTTGGCGGCCCAGCCGGCCCGGAAGGCCTCGCCCAGCAGGGCCTTGGCCTCGGTCGCGGCCCGGCCGTCACGCAGCACGACGAAGCGGGCCGGCTGCCGGTTCGACCCCGAGGGCGCCCGGGTGGCGTGCCACAGGATGGCGGCCAGGTCGTCCTCGGGGATCGGGTCGGGCCGGTAGCGGCGGATCGCCCTCGTGGTGGCGATGCCCTCGAGCATGTCCATGGCTCAGCTCCTCGGGGTTCGACCGGCTCAGATGTCCGGGGTCACGACCGCCCGGCCCCGCAGCTCGCCGCCCGCCAGCGCCGCGTAGGCCTCCGCGACGCGCGACAGCGGGTAGCGGTCGACGTCGCTGCGGACCCGGCCCGCCGCGGCGAGCGCCACCACGGCCTGCACGTCCGCCAGCGACGAGCCCTGGAACGTGAACACCTCGGCGTCGCGCGGCAGCGTGCCGAACCAGGGGCGGCGGAGCGTGCCACCCGCCGCGCCGACGAGCCCGAACGCGCCGTACGGGCGCACCGCCGCCAGACCTGCGGCGATGGTGCCGTCCGTTCCCACGATGTCGAGCACGACCTCGGCGTCGCCCACCTCGCCGACGTCGCCGGCCACGTCGTGGGCGCCGAGGTCGCGGGCGAGGTCGCGGCGGGCCGGGTTGGTGTCGACGGCGACCACCCGGGCGGGCGTGAGCGCCCGCAGCAGCTGGACCGCGAACGCGCCCAGGCCCCCGGCCCCGACGACCACGGCGGTCGACCCCTCGGGCAGCCGGGGCACGACCCGGTCGACCGCATGGTGGGCCGTCGCCCCGGCGTCGGTCAGCGGCGCGGCGGCGACCGGGTCGAGGTCGCCGAGAGCCACCAGGGCCCGGGGGGCGGGAGCCACCACGTAGCGGGCGAGGCCGCCGTCGCGGCCGTAGCCCCGCCCGGCCAGCCCGCGCGGGCAGGCGCTGTCGCGGCCCCGCCGGCAGGCTGCGCAGTCACCGCACGACGCGGGCGACACCAGCGCGACCGCCTCGCCCACCTCGACGCCTCCCACCCCGGGCCCCAGCGCGGCCACGTGGCCGCCG
>DASTFE010000181.1:0-4167 GCA_035708905.1 Acidimicrobiales bacterium
AGGGCGGCGGTGACGGGGGCGAGCTTGGCGGGGTCGGCGATGGCGTGGATGTGGTCGACCAGGCCGTCGTCGACGGTGAGGGTGACCAGGGCGACCACCTCGCCGTCGCGCAGTGCGAGCACGCTCGGGTCGCCCGGCGTCGGGACCGACACGAGCGTTGTGCCCGAGTCGGGTCCGAGGTAGCGCAGCGTGCCGCGGGCGACCCGGTCGCGGCCACACACGGGCGGGAGTAGCCCGATGTGCCCGCCGATGTCGGCTTGGCCTGCGACGTCGGGATCGAGCACGGCCAGCAGTGCGTCGAGGTTGCCCGTCGTGCACGCGGCGATGAAGCGCTCGGTCACGGTGCGCTGCTCGCTCGACTCAACGGTGAACCGGCTAGCGCCATCGTCGCTGCGGATCTGGCGGCGGGCTCGGCTGGCGAGCTGCCGGCAGGCGGCCGACGACCGGCCGACGATCCCGGCGATGTGGTCGAACGAGAGCTGGAACACGTCGTGCAGCACGAACGCCGTCCGCTCGGCGGGCGAGAGCCGCTGGAGCATGACCTGCAGGGCGAGGCGCACCGTGTCGTCGAGCGTGACGCGGTCGGCGGGGTCGACCCCCGCGGCGAGCATGGCGCCGGGCCGGGAGGGCGACGCCCCGCCGAGCCCGGCCGGTGCCGTCGCTGACGGTGCGGGTTCCCGCCCGTCGCCGCGGTCGAGCGGCGCCTGCCGCGTCCGGCGGGCCGATCGGAGCTGATCGAGGCACAGCCGGCTGACCACCGTCACGAGCCAGCCCCGCACGTCGTCGATCTCGTCGATGTCGCTGCGGAGCAGGCGCGCGTACGCCTCCTGCACCACATCCTCGGCGTCACCCAGGTCGCCGAGCATCCGCAGGGCGATGTCGAGGACGTAGCGCCGGTGCTCGCGCCAGGCGCGACCCAGGCGGGCGTCCAGGTCGGCGTCGCGGGTGTGGGCTTCGGACTGGCGGCTCATCGAGCGCTCCCGGGGGGCGACGGCCGGGTCCGGCCGTCCGGGTGGACAGGTGTCACCAAGGAAGGACGAGCCAGGCGACCGGAGTGTGACATGCGGGCCGCGACGTCACATTTCCGACGGCCGGACCGTCCTCTCGGCCATGACTGACACCTCCCCCACCATCGAAGCGCAGAATCTCACCAAGACCTACCCCGGCGGCGTCGAGGCCGTCAGGGGCATCGACTTCACGGTCGGCGCCGGCGAGGTGTTCGGCCTGCTCGGCCCCAACGGCGCCGGCAAGTCGACCACCGTCGGCATGTTCGCGACAACCGTCGTCCCGACGTCCGGCACCGCCCGACTCGCAGGCCACGACGTGGCCCGGGACCCGGTGGCGGCGCGCCGGGCGAGCGCGGTCGTGTTCCAGGACGCGGTCGTCGACAAGCCGCTCAGCGGTCGCCACAACCTCATGGTCCACGCCCGCCTGTGGGGCCTCGACGCTCCCGGCGCCCGGGCGCGCGTCGACCGGCTCGTCGACCTGTTCGGCCTCGGCGACATCGTCGACCGGCCGGTCGGCGGTTACAGCGGCGGCGAGCGCCGCCGGCTCGAGATCGCCCGGGCCCTCATCTCCGAGCCCAGCGTGTTGTTCCTCGACGAGCCGACGGTCGGGCTCGACCCTCGGGTGCGCCACGAGCTGCTCGACCTCATCGCCGGGCTGCGGGCCCGGTCCGGCATGACGATCCTGCTCACCACCCACTACCTCGACGAGGCCGAGGAGCTCTGCGACCGCGTGGCGATCGTCCACGCCGGGCAGATCGTCGCCCTCGACACGCCGTCGGCGCTGCTGGCCCGGGTCGGGCGCGAGATCGTCGAGCTGCGTGTCGCCGGCGACGCCGGGGGCGCCCTGGCGACCCTGCGGGCGCACCACGTCGCCGACGGCGGTGCGTTCACGGTCGGCAACAGCGTTCACGTGCCGCTGCACGGCCTCCCGGCGGGCGAGGCGACCGCCGCCATCGCCGGGCTGGGTCTGGCGACCACCGCGGTCATCACCCGCCCGCCGACGCTCGACGACGTCTACCTGCAGCTCACCGGCCAGACCCTGGCCCCGCTCGCGGCATGAGCCGCGCCGTCCCTGACCCCCGATCCCCGAAACGACCCCGGAAACGAGGAACCCGATGACCACCGTGACCTCCCCCATCCCCACCGCCACACCGTCGTCGAACGGCGCGTCGGCGGTGGCGACGCCCGCCCGGGCCGGGTGGCGAGCTCCCCTCGTCACCCTGGCCCGGCGGCGGCTGGCGCTCAGCGCCCGCACACCGCGGGAACTGTTGATCCCCCTGCTCAACCCGGCCCTGTTCGCCGTGATCGTCGTGCCCGCGCTGGCCGACACGCTGGGCGGCACGGTCGGCGGCATCGACTACATGACCTACGGCGCCGTCTCCGCCGTCGGCCTGCTCGTGCCGTTGAGCTGCATGTCGGCCGGCCTCGGGGTGGTCGTCGACCGGCTCGGCGGCGCCCAGCGCGACCTGCTGGCGGCACCCGTGCCCCGGCCGTTGATCGTGGCGGGCAACCTGGTCGTCGCCCTGATCCTCAGCGCGCTCCAACTGGTGGTGCTGATGGGCGCCGCGGTGCTTCGAGGTGCCGAGTTCGACATGCGGGGCACCGGTGTCGTCTGGTTCGTCGCGGCGTCGGCACTGTTCGCCGTGGCCATGTACGGCGTGGCCGAGACGATCGCCAATCGCATCCCCACCCAGGAGGAGTACATCGGCATCCTGCCGGCCGTCGCGATCCTGCCCTACTTCGTCGCCGGCTCGCTGTTCCCCATCAGCGTCCTGCCGGTCGGCCTCGAGGTGATCGCCAAGGCCATGCCGCTCACCCACGTCCTCGCCCTGCTGCGCTACGGGATCGTCGACCCCAGCGGAACCGGGCTCCACGACATCTGGGGCATGGACGACCCCACCGCCATGGCGGCGCTCAGCCTCGGCGTCGTCGCCCTGTTCGCCGTGGTGATGACCGTCGTGTCGATCCGCGTGTTCCGCCGCACCGCGGTGAGCTGAGGGAGGCGTCGTGACAACGTTCGAGACGTCGACCGTGCCCGGCCTGGTCGTGCTGCGCGGCGACCCGGTCCGGTCCGTCGAGGAGTACCTCGCCGTGGGGGGCGGCGAGGGGCTCCGCGTCGCGCACGCCATCGGCCCGTGGCGCACGGCGGAGGAGGTGACCCTGTCGGGCCTGCGCGGCCGGGGCGGCGGCGGTTTCCGCGCCGGGCGCAAGTGGCTCTCTGTCCTGGACGCCGCCCGGGACGGTGAGGACCGCTTCGTGGTGGGCAACGGCGCCGAAGGCGAGCCCGGGACGTTCAAGGACCGGGCGATCCTGCGGCACAACCCCTACCAGGTGATCGAGGGCCTGGCCATCGCCGCCCACGTCGCCGGGGCCACCCACGCCTTCCTGGCGACCAAGGCGGCGTTCACCCGCGAGGTCGAGATCCTGGCCCGCGCGCTGCGCGACATGGCGGCCGCGGGCCTCGCCGGTGACATCCCGATCACGATCGTGGTCGGCCCCGACTCGTACCTGTTCGGCGAGGAGAAGGCGCTGCTCGAGGTCGTCGAAGGCGAGGACCCGCTGCCGCGCCGCGATCCGCCCTACCAGCACGGCCTGTTCACGTCCGGGCCGTCGTCGGGCTGGTCCGCCCGCGACGATCTCGATGCCGGCGGCGACGCCTCCAACCCCACCATCGTCAACAACCTCGAGACGCTGGCCACGGTGCCGCACATCCTGGCCAACGGCGCCGAGTGGTACCGGTCGCTGGGTACGTGGGACTCGCCGGGCACCATGGTGTTCACCGTCGTGGGCGACGTCGTGCGTCCCGGCTACGCCGAGGTCGAGCTCGGCACGCCGGTGCGCGAGATCATCGACCGGGTCGGCGGCGGCACCTTCCCCGGGCGGCAGATCAAGGCCGTGTTCTCCGGCGTGTCCAACGGTGTGCTCACCGCCGACCACCTGGACGTGCCCGCCACCTACGAGGACCTGCGGGCGGCCGGCAGCGGGCTCGGCTCGGCCGGGTTCGTCGTCTACGACGACACGGCCGACATGGTGGCGGTCGCCCGGACCTTCGCCCGGTTCCTGCACGTCGAGTCGTGCGGGCAGTGCGGCGCCTGCAAGACGCACAGCGGCGTCATCAGCGACCTGCTCGCACGCGTGGAACACGGCGCAGCCGACGACC